>JASGIE010000069.1:0-128496 GCA_049841055.1 Paludibaculum sp.
AAGGTTAATAGGGAAACACAATGAGAATCCGAACAGCACCTGAGACCGGCAACATCCTGATTTTGTCGGGCCAGGAGATGTCGGCACGGAGGCCGCGGCGAATCTGGTGACAACGGACAGGCTCTTCCAGGAAGTGCTGGCCAAGCTGCCGAAGAGGACGGAAGGGGTACCGCATTTCGAGGCGCTGTTGCGAGTGAAGCAGGTGGAGTACACACTGCAGAGCTTTGAGATTCTGGCGGTCCACTCGCGCTAACGGCAGCGGTGCAAACTCGAGCGATGCGACCGACGGATTGAGCGCAAAGGTGCTTGCGGACGGATGCCGGGCCTGAATGATTGACGCCGTGTGCCATAATCTCGCAATGCGATTCGCGATGGTCTTGCTTTGTCTCTCGGCGTCGGCAGCCTCGACACGATGCCTCCAGAGGCGGAACAGCGACTGGCCCGGGAGATCTACCAGCAGATGGTGGAAGTGAAGTCCGGGTTCACAACAGGCAGCACAACTCCGATCGCCGAGTCGGTGGCGGCTCGGTTCCGGGCCGCGGGATTCCCATCCGAGGATGTCTTCGTTGGCGGCGCGATTCCGGCCAAGGCGAACGTGGTGGTGCGCTATCGCGGCGCCGGGGCGAGGAAGCCATTGCTCCTGCTGGCGCATATCGATGTCGTTGAGGCAAAACGCGAGGACTGGAGCGTGGATCCTTTCGTCTTCCTGCAGAAAGGACGGTTATTTCTATGGACGAGGGACATCGGATGACAAGGCGGCAGGCGGCAGTGTGGGTGGCGACGCTGTTGAGGTTGAAGCGGGAGAGTTTCCGGCCGGACCGCGATCTGATTCTGGCACTCACGGCGGATGAGGAGGGGGGAGGGCCCTACAACGGGGTGAACTGGCTGCTCGGAGAAGCACCGGAATCTGATTGAGGCGGAATATGCGTTGAATGAAGGGGCTCGGGGGATGCTGGTGGACGGTAAACGAGTGGAGCACCAGATCGGCCTGGCGGAGAAGCAGTTTCTGAATCTGCGGTGGGAGGTGCGCAATAAAGGGGGCCACAGTGCGCGACCGGTGCCGGACAATGCGATCTATCATCTCGCGGCGGCGCTGCAACGATTGAGCGGGTTTTCGTTTGAGTTTCAGTTGAACGAAGTGACGCGGGCGTATTTCCGGCAGTCGTCGAAGATGGCGACAGGTGCGCTGGCGACGAACATCAGGCCCTGGTGGCGGAAGGGGATCGGGCCGCGATGGGGCGGGTTGCGTCGGCATCGGCGCCGCTGAACGCCATGCTGCGGACCACGTGTGTAGCCACGCAACTGGAAGGCGGACATGCGACGAACGCACTGCCGCGGCAACTGGCGGCGGCAAATGTGGAATTGCCGGCTACTGCCGGACGATTCGGTGGAGCGCGTGGTGGCCGAATTAACGAAACTGGTGAACGATGAGCAGGTGAAGATCAGTGTGGCCACGAATGAGGGGGCGAGTCCGGTGTCTCCGCTACGCGACGACATCATGAAGGCGTTCACACGTATTACGGATACGATGTGGCCCGGCGTCCTCACGGTACCCAGCATGGCGGTTGGCGGGACGGATGGGCGCTACCTGCGGAGCGCGGGGGATTCCTACCTATGGGGTACAGGGTTTCTTTCTGGATCGGGATGATGTGCGGGCCCACGGGCGGGACGAACGGATGCTGGTGCGATCGTTTTACGAAGGGCAGACGTTCCTGTATGAGTTTGTGAAGGCGCTGTCGAGGTGAGGCGAGTCCGGCATGTAGCTGGGGCTTCGTTGCTCATTGATTTGGCGTGGCGACTCGATGCGGCGGCGCTTGCGAGGTGGATGACGCTGAGCTAAGGGTCGCTGAGTTGCTGCCTTGTTGATGCCCATCACTCGAGCGCTTCCACGGAATTGGATCCCATTTGTCATTGAACTGGCATCGGCTGGCGTTAGCCTGATGGCTTGACCTTCACGGAGCATGCTGAGAGCCTGGGCTGCGCATTGCGGAGAGTAGTTTCGGAGCCTGGACGGCTGCTCTGGGCCAGGTGGCATTGGAAGGCGGCGATGGTCAGCGCGACGATCCGGGCCTTGTTGTTTCTGGCAGTCACGCTGAAATCAGGATGGCGCACCGCCGTCAGCGCCATGGCGGTTGAGTTTGTTTTGCGCGTGGGCACTACTGGGTTTTGCGGAGCTTTCACGCAGTCGTTGCGATTTGTTCAACCGGCCTGGCAAGGAGCCGCGGTTACGCTGGTCCTGCTGCCTTTTGTGCTGCAGGGTTTGGATCTGGCGGTGCACGCCACGCGGGGGACGCCGCACCTGCGAACGAGCATGTGGGTGTCGACGATGTTCACAGTGCTGTCCACGCTGTTCCATGTGTATTCGACGCGGCAGGGGGCGTATCTGACGGGCCCCGACGGGACTTCCATATTGGATGATTTGCGGCGGACTCCGAGGCTGGTGGCTGGGTTTTTGCGGAGCGGGTTTGGGCGGAGCTAGCGGGCTAGGAAGGGCCTGTTTGCTGACGCGCGCGGTTCTCAGCGGGTGGGACGAATGTGGCTGGTTCTATTGAAGTCGCGACGGAGATGGGTGCCCGCTTACTAACGTGCGCGGTTCGTAGCGTGGGGACCTCTCCGTTGAAAGCCAGGGCCGGCGGCTGACTATGCGGCTCCGCGTGGTCGACCTGGGGGTCGACCGCAGACCAGGGGGTCCGCCTTACCGTACGGCCGGCCCAATGGGGCTTTCATCCGATTTTGCGGCCCACTGGGCCATGGGGACTCCCTAACGGTCGTGGTTCGTTGGGCAGCCCTGATGTTTGGGAAACACGCGGATTGGTTCACGGCCGGCGGGAACAGATGCGGGCTGGAATGTTTCCGCAGTGTCATGGATTCTCCATCAATCTGCAAGGACCTATCGCCGATCCTGGTGCCGATGAATGCACGCGGCGGCCGGTGAGATTTCCGGCGCCCAGGGAGGTTGAGTGAACCGGACACGGATGGATCTGCAGTGGCGCGAGCCGAAGGCGGCCGCACATTATCGCCGGGGCGTTTCGCTCCACAGCCATACGATGCATTCGCGGGAGACGTTGTCGTTCATCCCCCGGCATGTGCCGAGTATCCCGGTGCTTGGCGCGCTGGTGGCCGCACAGGAGAGGCGCTACCTGGAGCGGACGGGCAAGGCGCTCGACTATACGCGCGCCTGGTGGACTCCGCCGTTGAGCGGACCCCAGGCGCTGGAACTGGAGTCCCGTCAGATCACGGAGAAACTAGGCCTGGAGGCGCTGGTGTCCTTGACGGATCACGACAACATGGAGGCTCCGCGGCTTCTGACGGTGATGGGACCTTCCCGGTTCGTGCCGCACTCCGTAGAGTGGACCGTGCCGTTCGGTCCCTCCTTCGTGCATTTAGGCATCCACAATATTCCGCGCGGCCCGTTGTCCGCGCTGGAGGCCGGGATGCGGGAGTATACGCAGTCGCCTGACCCGGAGCTACTGGCGGGCTTGCTGGAGGAACTGAGCTCGGCGCGGGAGACTCTTGTGGTGTTGAATCATCCGTTGTGGGATGAGGCCTGTATCGGAGCCGCGCGCCACAACGCCCTGATCGCCGGCTTTCTGCACCGGCATCGCGGATGGATTCACGCCCTCGAGTTCAACGGGCTGCGTCCGTGGAGCGAGAACCGGGCGGTTTTGGAGCTGGGACGGGACTGTGGGTTGCCGGTGATCTCCGGTGGGGACCGGCACGGCCTGGAGCCGAATGCGGTGGTGAACCTGACACAGGCAGCGACCTTTTGTGAGTTCGTGGATGAGGTGCGGACGCAGGGTGAGAGCCACATGCTGGTGCTGCCGCAGTTTCGCGAGCCGTTTCTGCTGCGGTGTTTCGAGGTGATGCGTGATGCGCTGTGCCGCCTTCCGGACGCCGCGGGCCGCGAGTCGTGGGCGGAGCGGGTGTGGTTCCAACCGGAGTGTGGCGAGCCGGTGACGATTGCGGAGTTGTGGGGCGACGAAGGTCCGGCCGTGGTGCGGTATTTCGTCGGGCTAGTGCAGTTGTTCAGCAACTCGAGGGTTCATGAGATGGTCCGAGCAGCACTTTCCGGCAGTGAAGAGGCGGCGCTATGACCCCGCGAGCTGCGTTCTTCACAGACAGTTTCCACGAGGTGAACGGTGTCGCGTTGACCAGTCGGAGCCTGCACGAGTTCGCGCGCAGACGGCAGTACCCGTTCCTTTCGATCCACTACGGATCGAAGGCGAAAGTCGAGCAGGAAGGCAGTTTCCGGACCGCGGAGTTTGAGCGAAGCAGGTGGCGGCTTGGCCTGGAGCGCGATCTGTCGTTCGACCTGCTGTGCTGGCGGAACCTTTCCGAGGAACTGAGACTGCTTCGCGAGTTCAAACCCGACGTGATCCACGCTACGGGACCAGGCGATACCGGGTTACCGGCGGCATGGCTGGCCCACCGGCTGGGCGTGCCGCTGGTGCTTTCATGGCACACGAATGTGCATGAATACGCGGGGCGGCGTTTGCGGAAGATGCTGCGAGGCTGGCCGGGTTCGCTGGCAGAACGGATAGACCGAGCGGGGGAGGAGTTCGCGTTGACGCTGACAGCACGCTTCTACCAACTGGCTCGAGTACTGCTGGCACCGAGCCCGGAGTTGTGTACGCTGCTGCATGAACGGACGGGGCGGCCGGTGCGCCTGATGACGAGGGGCAGCGATCCAGCGCGGTTTGATCCGGCATTACGCACGCGGCCAGTTGACAGCGATGAGGTGGTGATCGGGTTTGTGGGGCGGCTGTCGCCGGAGAAGAATGTGCGGCTGCTGGTGCGGGTGGAAGACGCCCTGGACCAGGTGATGCCAGGCCGGTACTCCTTTCTGATTGTGGGGGACGGGAGTGAACGCGCGTGGTTACAGGCGCGGCTCCGGCGAGCACGATTTGCCGGAGTGCTGCATGGAAGCGAACTGGCGCGCGCCTATGCCGATATGGATCTATTCGCGTTCCCATCGGAGACGGACACCTATGGAAATGTCGTCGTGGAGGCTATGGCCAGCGGGATTCCGGTTGTGGTGACGGCGCGGGGCGGGCCGCGGTTCCTGGTGCAGCCTGGCGAGACAGGTCTGATTGGCGATGGCGATGATGCTTTCGTCGATCAGGTAGTCCGGCTGGCGCTGGACGGAGGTTTGCGGCAGGCGATGCGGCGGCCGGCACGAGCGTTCGCGGAGAGCCAGTCGTGGGATCGCGTGTTCGAAGGGGTATATGCCGCGTACGAGGAGGCTGTTGCCGGCCGGACCTTGGCAGTGGAGCGGGTAGGAGGGGCAGGACGGGCGGCCTTGGCAGAGAAAATCTGACTCCGATTATCGACTTCCGACAGCAGGCCGACCTGCCTCTGATGGCCGCGCGATGAAGGCGACGACCGATTCCGCCATTGGGGCCCAGGCCAGGCGAGGGAGTGCGTCTTGTCAGCGGATGGCAATGGCTGACTACGCTTCTCGCACTCGCGCCGAACCGGCCTTTCGCGGGTGGGCGAGCGGAGGCTGGCGGTTTTCAGGATTCGAAGGCGACACGGCCGGGCACGGTGATTTCGACTTCGGTGCCGAGGGCGGCACGGCTGAGGATCCGGAGGCGGGCGCCGATCTTTTCCGCCCGTTCGCGCATGCCCTGGAGACCCCAGTGACCGCTGCGGCAAAGGGCATCGGGATCGATTCCGCAGCCGTTGTCGCGAACGATGAGACGTAGCTCGGAGTGGCGGAATTCAATCTCCGCCTCGAGTTTCCTGGCGCGCGCGTGACGGAAGGCATTGATGATTGCCTCGCGCCCCATGCGATACAACTCCTCCTGCAGGCCCGACGGCAGTTGCCGTTCCCTGCCGAGCACGATGACCTGGAAACTGAGGTCGGAGAGGAACCCGGCCTCCTCGGGCACTTTCGCCAACGCCTCACCGAGCGAGGCGCAGGAACGATTGGGAGAACGTAATCCCTGCACAGCGTGTCGCCCCTCCTCGAGAACACGATCCAAGAGCTGGAGAACCTCGTTGAGCCGCGATTTCGTGGTGGGACAATCCACCGGGAGGTCGTCGAGAACCGAGTGTAGACGCAGGGAGGCGGCAAAGAAGCCCTGCAACAAGGTGTCGTGGAGTTCGCGGGCGATGCGGGTGCGTTCGGCGGCGCGCTCGTCGACGGGTAGCGGGTATTTCGGTTCCGAAGGGGATGCGATGGCTGTTAGGGAACGCAACAGGGCGGCCGAGTTCCCAGTGGGGTGCGATTGGAGTGCTCCGGTGAAATGGGTGGTACCGGAGTGAAATCCAGGTTCTACAATACCTTCGAGTCTCATTGCGATCCTTCCCGATTCCAATAGCGATCGCCGCCGGCGGCGCCTATGACGGCCCATCAACATGGCGGCTCACGGTTAGCACCGCGTTCCGTGTCTATCCACTGACGCAGATACGGTGGGCAGTTCGTCAGCCCGACACCTTCCGCTTCGCACGAGGCCAGGAACTTAACGGCCTCGCGATCGACCAGAGTGATGTCCCGCAGATCGAGTCTGACGGGTTCTCCGGACGTTTCCTGGCTCACCACACGCTGAATCTCGGGGACATCCCCGGCCTCGATATGGCCGCTGAGTGAGAGAACGACTCCTTGTGGGAAGTCCGCTGAATCATTACCATGTCTGCCCATTCACTGGCTTTCATTAAGCAAATTACATACCATTCGCAAACCACTGGAAACAGAGGCGTCGTGAATTCACGAGTTCGCGAATTCGCGAAAATTTCGCGAACTCGCGAGTTGATTCACGACCCTTCGTGAGCAGTGCGTCAGGCGGTCTTGAACCGGAACTTGTTGATCCCCAGGGAGCGGATCTTCGACTCGAGAGTGGAGGCAGGCATGTTGAGGAGGGCAGCAGCCCCCAGCGGGCCGGAGACACGACCGCCGGTTGCGGCCAGAGCCGCTTCGATTTCTGCCTTTTCTTCGCCGGCCGAACGGCGGGTTGCGGTAGCAGCGACAGGGGCGGGTGGCGTCTCGCGCGAGATCCAACTGGGGTCCACTGAGAAGACGTCCGAGTCGCAGACGATGACGGAACGCTCGATGACGTTTTGGAGTTCGCGGATGTTGCCGGGCCAGGAGTAGGCCTCGAGCAATTGAAGAGTCTGCGTCTCGATCGTCCTGATCTTCTTTCCGGCTTTCATGGAATAGCGGTGGATGAAGTAGTCGATGAGGGTGGGGATGTCTTCCCTGCGCTCCCGAAGGGCGGGAGTCTGGATGGGGAAGACGTTCAGACGGTAGAACAGATCCTTGCGGAACAGACCGGCGGCGATCGAGCTTTCCAGATCCCTGTTAGTGGCGGCGATGACGCGAACGTCGGCGCGAATGGGCTGACTGCCGCCGACGCGATCGAACTCCCGTTCCTGGAGTACACGGAGCAGAGCGATCTGGGTTTCGTGGGGCAACTCACCGACTTCATCCAGGAAGAGAGTGCCTCCCTCGGCGAGTTCAAAGCGGCCCAAGCGCCGCTGGAGGGCTCCGGTGAAGGCGCCTTTTTCGTGACCAAAGAGCTCGGAGGCGATGAGGGCTGCCGGTGTGGCGGCGCAATTGACCGTAATGAAGGCGCGAGCGGCTCGATTGGAGCGTTTGTGAATGGCGCGGGCAACCAGTTCCTTACCTGTACCGGTCTCGCCGGTGATGAGGACCGTGGAGTCGGTGGGGGCGACTCTGGCGACGCGAGCGAGCACAGCGCGCAAAACGGGTGATTCACCTACGATCTCCTCAAACATAGAGGCCTTGGCGATCTCTTCCCGCAAAGCAAGGTTCTCCTTGAAGAGGATGTCGCGGAGCTTTCTGATCTCTTCCAGCGCCTGCTGGAGTTCGGCCTCGCTCTGCTTTCGCTGGGTGATATCCGAGACGGCGCCCAGCAGTTCCGTGCGGCCCGCCTCGCTGACAGCGGGGCGGCCCACGACGTGGAGATGCTTGATAGTGCCGCCCGGCATGAGCAGGCGGTGCTCCAATTCAAACTCGGTCTTTTCGCGAGAGATGCGTTCGAGAAATTCGCGCAGGGCGGGCAGGTCGTCGGGGTGCGTCCGCTGGATGAGGTGGTCGAAGGTGATCCTGACGCCGGGATCGTAGCCAAAGATGCGAAACGTCTCGCGGGACCAGTAGAGCGCACCGCTGGCGAGATCCCAGCCGAAGCTGCCCGTATGGCTGAGGCGCTGCGCTTCGGCGAGGTAGGCTTCGCTACGGCGCAGGGATTCCTCGGCGCGAGCAAGTTCCGCCCTCTCGACGGCTTCGCGGAGAGCTCGCAGTACGGACGGCACCATTCGGGAGAGCCTCGTCTTGAAGACGTAGTCGGTTGCTCCGAACTTCAGCGCCTCGATCGCGACTTCCTCATCCAGAGTGCCGGAGACGAAGAGGAAGGGGATCTGGGGGCGGATGCGGCGCGCGATTCTCAGAGCCGAGAGGCCATCGAACGACGGCAGGGTGTAGTCCGCCAGGATGAGATCGTATCCGCCGTATTCCAGCGAGGCGGTGAACTCTGTCTCTGTCTCTACCCGAATGACCTCGCAGTCGACACCGCCGGATTCCAGGTATCCTCGAACCAATTCGGCGTCGGTCAGATCGTCTTCCAGGTGAAGGATGCGTAGCGGAGCTGACATCGCTGCCTAGTTCTTCTGAATGCTGCCGGGTGGCGGCTCATTGATGATGGCCCAAAACACACCTAGTTCCTTAATTGCGTTGACAAACTCGTGAAAGTCGACGGGTTTGACCACGTAGGCGTTCACGCCGAGGCGGTAGCTGGCGATCATGTCCTTTTCCTGGTTGGAGGAGGTGAGCACGACCACGGGGATCAGCCTCAGCTTGTCGTCCGACTTGATCTGCTGAAGGACTTCGAGTCCGTCAACCTTCGGCAGTTTCAGATCCAGCAAAAGGACGGCGGGGTTCTCGTTTGAGCGCGAGCTGAACTTCCCGCGGCAATAAAGATAATCGAGGGCCTCCGCGCCGTCGCCGGCCACGACCACCTCGTTGGCGAGGTTGTACTCCTCCAATGCGGTCATGGTGAGTTCGACATCTTTCGGATCGTCCTCGACCAATAGAATTCTTCCGAGAATACTCATCGATCAAACTCCCTGTGAACTGGATAGCGAGAAATAGAAGGTTGCGCCCTGGTCCAACACGCTTTCGGCCCAGACGCGCCCACCATGGCGATGGATGATGCGCTGGACGGTGGCCAGCCCGATGCCGGTGCCTTCAAAGGCTTCCGGCGGGTGGAGGCGCTGGAACACGCCAAATAGCTTGTTGACATACCTCATGTCGAACCCGACACCGTTATCGCGTACGAACAGCACGGTCTGGCCGTCCTTCAAGCCGTCGCAGCCGATTTCGATTTCAGCGCGGTCGCGAGTACGCGTAAATTTGGCGGCGTTTGCCACGAGGTTCATCATGACCAGACGGAGCATGGAGCGGTCTCCGTAGGATACAGGCAATGCCCCGACGGTCCAGTCGATGTGACGTTTCCCGACTTCCATGCGAACTTCGGACAACACATCCTGGGCGAGTTGTTGCATGTCCACGCTGGTCATTCTTGTTTCAGCGCGGCCGATGCGGGAAAAGGCCAGCAGATCATCGATGAGAGCGCCCATGCGCTGGGCGGACTCCAGAACCATGGACACATACCGTTTGTTGCGGTCGTTGAGAACCGGCGCGGCGTTCTTCTGCAAGAGTTCCGTAAAACCGGCCATGTGGCGGAGAGGGGCGCGGAGATCGTGGGAGATGGAGTAGGCGAAAGCCTCCAGTTCCTTGTTGATTGCCTCAAGCTCGACCGTGCGCCGGCCCAACTCCCGGTTGAGGGTGTTGATCTCCCGTTCGCGCTGCTTGCGATCCGTAATGTCGTTATTGGTCTCGAGTACGGCGACGGGCCTCTGCTGGTCATCCCGTCGCAGCGACCAGCGGGTGGCGACGAAGACGCGGGAACCATCGGAGCGCGATTTTTCCAGTTCACCATCCCATCGGCCGTCCGCCAGCAGTTGAGACTGGATTTCCGCGAGAGGCTGAGGGAATGCAGTCTGCAGCAACTCGTGCGCATTGCGGCCAGCTGCGTCTTCCGCGGTCCAGCCGAATAACTCCTGGGCGCCCCGATTCCAGTAGGTGATGGTGTCACTCATGTCGCGGACAAAGATCGTGTCATGAGTCAGGTTCAGCAGGCTGGCCTGGCGGGTGCGCTCTTCCACTTCGATGGCGAGAGTGTCACGGGCCTGGCGGAGTTCGGCCTCCACCCGGCGCCGGACGGAACTGAACCAGGTGACGAGCAGGGCAAAGGAGCTGAAGACGAGGAAATAGGGGAGGTCCGAGCGCGAGACGACGAGCGTGTGGAGAGGCTCCACGAAATAGTAATCGAAAGCCGCACAGGACAACAGCAGTGCCAAGGCGGCCGCGGCAGGGCCACCGAACCAGGCGGTGATGGCAAGCGCGAACAGGAAGAAAGGAACAGCCGCATCGCGAAGCTGGAGCTTCTCCATGAGGAGGGAGGCTCCCAAAGCCAAAGTGACGGAGATCAACGCCAGCCCGAACCGCTGCAAGGGCGAATGCAATCCCGGAGTAATAGTGATCCGTTGCGCCATGATTTGCCCAGTGGTAGAACCCAGCGACCCGTGGCGGGCCAAATGATAGGCACTATGATAACCCGATTTCGGTATTGACTCAGTACTTATCTGGAAGGGAGACAGGGCTGGGAGGACGTTCGACCCAGGACAGTTGGGGTGGCTGAGATGAACCGCGGACCTGATGCTCACCGGCTTTGGCGACACTCGTTCAAGGCAGTGCTGTATCGGGGCCGGGATAACCGATGAGGTAGGTAATCGGAATGAGGCCGGAGCGTTCCACTCCGACGTGCCAGCAGTAGCCGGCGCGGCCGTGGAGGCCGGCCAGGGCTCTGTAGTCTTCCTGAGAATAGGAGCGAAGGCAGGACAGCCAGCCGTCGAGGAGAAGGACGAACGGCACAACCGGGATGATATAGGTCCAGAAGAGCCGGGACCAACGGAAGGGGCGGATCCACGGCGTCGCCAGCAGGCCGAGGAGAGGGACGCCGATGACGGAGACAATCGCCCTCCACTCGCACTGGCAAGCTTCGAAAATGGCGATACCAGTCCGGCCTTCGAGCGCACTGGCAATGACCTGGCAGAGTTCGTCTTCAGCGAGATGATGCGCGGACGAGAAGATGGTGCGAAATCCTTCCAACCCGCCCGGCACCTGGGTGGCCTGCACCGAGCGCGGATGGGAGACGATTCGCATTTCGGAACAAAGCGAGGCGCGCCCGAATGCCTCTGGATTCGGGTGCTTGTCCGTCAGGCAGACGGTGAGGGGAAACCGGAGAATGTAGTGGAAGTGATGGGACAACTGGATCCAGGGACCTCCGGCGCCGGAGCACAAATCGAGAACACGCGTCGTGCCCGCGGCGGCCAAGGCGTCGCGTAGACGCGGTGCAATCGGCCTGTAGGCATTGGTGAGTTCCCAGACGGCTTGTAGCGCATCGGTTACGAGATTCCGCAGATGTGCCGGAAACCAGGAGCTGTCATGAATCTCGAAGAGGCGAGGCCGTGTCAAGCGATGAGTCTGCCTTCCATAGGCTCCACAACGAATGACGGATTCCAGTTGTTACAGGCAACCGGTTCAAGGTGGGCCGATTTCGGGTGATTTCGGATGCTCATACCACTCTGGTCCATTTCGGGAGGATATGCGGGCATGGCGAGGCGCTTTTTACAAGTTCGACAGTTGTGCGGGGAGAAGGCGCAGGAGGGGCAGACCCAGGCGGCGGGCATTAAAATCTACAGACTGTTAATTCGATCAGCCTCCGCGACCCAAGCCGGCCATACCGGAGGAGGGCTTCTCCTGTGGCGGCCCGAGTCGCGGATGAGGTCCTTCGAAACTGAATCGACCGGCTTATGCCCAATCCATCACTTGGTGACTGGCGGGCAGCCCATGACCTGCAATTGATAGTTACCAGAGATGAACGGCGCGAAGGAGGTGACTTCAATCCGCCACATGCCGCCAAATGGCAAGGTTTCGGTGATGCGTGAACCGATACCCGCCGCATCGTCGTCGTTGGCCGCAATGATCGTGCCAGTGGGTGAAATTAGGTAGAGGAAACTGTCGAAATCCGATTCCGAGACTGTGATGTCCAGCCGCTGGCCGGCGAATGCCTGCAGGGTATAGGCCTGGGTGCGATAGAGGCTGCCTCGTCGGCCATCGGCCGATGAGGAATCCGTTAGCTGTCCGGGGGTGTTGTAAGGGCAACCCGTGATCAGTTTGGGTAAGGCATCGGCAGGCGGAGCTTCCTGCGGGCCGCCAAACTCGACCTTCATGACGAACGTTCCCTCGTGAAGAACATAGGAGGTCGCGACGATCGTGTAGGTGCCGGAGTATGGCAGGGTGAACTTGCCGGTGGGACCGGGGATTCTCGAGTCGGTCTTTCCGATGCTGTCGTCGTCGTAAGCAACGAGGTTCAGATTGGGTCCGAGGAGTTCGAGATAGGTGTCGAAATCGGCCGATTCCATCTGGATCGAGATGGTCTGTCCGGCTTTCGCGTCGAAGGTGAACAGTTTGGCACGGCTGCCGTAGTAGATGCAGTCCATGATGCCCAGATACTTCCGCACCTCGAGGGAAGCAGGCAAGGGCTCGACAGTACAGGGTCCGGACTGGTTAATCCGCAACTCCTTCCCGGCCAGGCGCAGCATCGTGGAGCGCGTCCCGCTGGTCTGGTTCGGCTCCAGACGCAATTTCACGACGGAACTGCCGTGCAATGGTCCGGTCACTGTAGTCTGTACCCATCCGGAGGGGTTCTCGATCTCCCCGGGAGGACACTGATTTGCCTGCGTGAGAACTACGGGGATCGTGCCTCCGGTTTCCGCGGCCGTCAACTCCGAGGTGTCCAGGGTGATGGTGCAGGGCGGGAGGGCGACAGGTTCGAACGTCCAGGTGAGGGCATATTCCTGCTCACCTCCTCCCATGCGGTATGCGTTGACGATGGCCGTGAACTCACCCGCATCCGGATTCTGAATGACTACCTGCTCCACGTTGTCCCGCCGGTTCAGGGCGGACTGGGCGTCCGCCACCGGATTTCTGGGATTCAAGGTGAGCGGTAGGACCGCAGGGGCCTCTCCGTGAGAAACGGAAAGGTCGAGATCGTTCACGAGGCTAGTGGGGGATTCCGGCGAGCCGGGGGCATCGGACCATGCCAGCATGACCCGCAAAGTGCCGGTGCCGCCCGGCACATTGATGGTGTGGTTGGCGCTGCCGCTGGAGATTCTGTTCACCAGGTAGCGCTTCTCATCGACGGCAGCCATTGCCGCCGGGGCGTTGGGAATTCCGTAGCCGAAGACGTAGTCGGGCCCTGGATTGCCCACGTCGCGGGCGCTATTCAAAAGGATTGCCTTGAGGACGGCCGCTTTCGGCTGGGAATCGTTCTGCTTTGTCTGAAACCGCTCCAGCAGAAGTGCCAGCATGCCGGAGATGGCGGGCGCGGCCATGGAAGTGCCACTGGCGGTCAGGGAGCCGCCGACAGCCAGACTGCGGACGCCGACACCCAAGGCGGTGACGTCGGGCTTGAGGCGGCCGTCGCGGGTGGGGCCGAAGCCACTAAAAGTGCTGACGTCCGAAAGGCGGTTGGCGGCAGCGACGGCAATGGCGTTCTTCGCGGAAGCCGGGACGCCCGCGGAGTAGAAGCCCGCGCGGGAAGACAGGGCGCACTCGCCCGAGTTGCGCGGGTTCCCCATGGAGAAGACCAGGCTGAGATTCTGGTTGACGGTCAGCGAATCGACCAGTCCTTCTTCCTGTGTGTATTCACCATACATTTCACAGTTTCCGAGATCCTCATCGATTGCTTCACCCCAGGAATTCTGTGAGATCTGGACGCCCGAGGAGGCGACAGCCAGGCGCATTTTCTCGAATACATCCTCGTAGAATGTGCCGCTGAACAACTGCGCTCCAGGAGCGATGCCTTTGAGAGCCGGGTCTGTCGTTCCGTCGCCGGCCAGCGTGCCGGCTACGTGCGTCGCGTGTGCGCCGGCAAACTGCGCTTCCAGGAATTTCAACCGCCCGGTAAAGTCGACGAGCGGGCTGACGGTGCCCCCGTCCCAGATTCCAACTTTCGCTCCTCTGCCGGTGACGCTTCCGGATCCGGTATTCACCTTGTCGGCCTCCATCAGTTGCGCCGACCAGATATTGTCGAATTCGACGGGCGAGGGCGGGGTGGGCTGAATGTGGCGTACAAAATCGAGGGCGGCTAGTTGATTCAGCTCTTCCCTGGCGATGCGCAAGGTGATTCTATGCTGCCAGGCAGACTGCCCGAGGATCCCCCAGCCCTGCCCGCGGGATTGGTTCGCAGCTTCGTCCACGTCCACGTCAGGGAACAGGAGAACGGCCACATCCACCGCCGGACGTCCCTGCCACTCGGCGCTGGCCCATTTTGCGCTGGATGAACCTTTGAGATAAGTGGAGATCTTATCCAAAGGATTCAGGTCGTAGATGGAGATACCATCCAGAGCGAGGCGGGTGGCCGTTCTGGCGGCCAAAGTGCGCGGTGCAATCAATGCATAATAACGCGAGCCGTCAATCCAATCCTGGAGTTCAATGCCTGAATCGCGAAGCGCCAGCCGAACAGCGACCGTCGCGGGCGAAGTGAGTTCGACAACCACGTGGGCGCGAGCAGATTGAGGCTGCGACGCCAGACGATTCCAATCGATGGGTCCTGGAAATGAGGGAGGTTTCCCGGAGGGGAGAAACCAAGGACTCGGCGGTTTGGGCGAGGAGGCCGAGCGACATCATGCACAAAATTAGAATGAATTGCTTCCACCACATGGTGAAAGTCTATCGAAAACCCTGGCGCGGATGTCACAGAAACAGTCTGCATGCTCTGAATTAAAAATCAGGATGACAGCCCAAGTATCGGATAGAGCGTCCAATTCAACCGGCGAGCGGGCTGGCGCCCGGTGGAGGCTGGAGGGCCGGTTGGGCCCCCCGGGCCTGCCATCGGAGGGGAGTGCGCAGAGTGAGCTTGCATCTCCCGCGGGCAGCGACTAAAAGTTCAGGCGGAGGCCGAAGCGGAACTGGCGCTCGGAATTCACGTCTGAGCGTGTGCTCGTGACCTGCAGGAAGGTCCCGGGAGTGCTGACGTTGGCGTTGGGATTTGAGAATTTTGGGGTGTTCGTGAGATTGAAGGCTTCCGCCTTGAACTGAATGTTGACCCGTTCGAGGATCGAGAAAGTGCGGAAGACACTCATATCGGTATTGAAGAGGCCTGGTCCGCGGAGTGTATTGCGGCCCGTGGTGCCAAAGCGAACTCCAGTGACCGCGGCGAACGCGTTGGTCGCATAGTAAGGCTGGCCAGGACCGATGCCGCCCAGGTATACGACATCCCCCACCTGATCCGCCGTCTGGGTGTTGCCGGGTGCATTCAATGTGCTGCCGTCGGCAGTGACATTGAACGGGGCACCGGAGTAGTAAACCAATGTGCCATTTGTCTGCCAGCCGCCGAGAAGCGCCATGGCCAGGCGGCTGGTATTGCCAAAGCGTTTTCCCTTCCCGAAGGGCAGTTCGTACGCTCCGCCGAAAGTGAAGGCGTGGGTGCGGTCATAGCCGGCAACGGCACGGCTCCGGCCGAACACAGGATCCCAGTTGAAGGTGAGGTCCGTGGTCCAGCCGTCCTCATCCGTCATGTTGATCGCCTTCGACCACGTGTAATTCATGCGAATCATGGCCCCGCCGGAGAACGCCTTATTCAAGCTGGCCTGCATGGAGTGGTAGTTGGCATCCAGGTAGCCATTCCACATCCAGGTATTGGCGGTGCGCCCGTAGAGCGCGGGCGAGTGGGCGTCCATTGTTGCCGCCACCGAGTCCCGCTGCGTTGATTTCCTTGTCGGCGAACTGGCTGGTAGTCTGGGTGCCGACATAACCGAGGGTACCGATGAAGGAGCCGGGCAGTTCACGTTCCAGGATGAAGTTCCACGACTGGATGTATCCACGCTTGAGGGTCCCGGCATAGGGACTGCGATTCTCGACGGTGCCTGGGAGGAGGATGCTGCCCGTGGAGAGGTCCGGCGTGGCGATCGCCGGGATGCCGGGAGGCCGAACGGGTTCACATAGCTGAAACTGCTGTCGGCCTGAAAGGTAGCAGCAATGGTGGCAGGGTAAGGCCCGCGCAGGGGCCGGGAAACAGGCAGAGGATCGAAAGTGATCCCGTATCCGCTGCGAATAACGCTCTCTCTGACCAAGGCGGTAAGCGAAGCCGACCCGCGGAGCGAACAACCGCTTGCTGAAGCCGACGCCCACATCTTCGGGGTTATCCGCAATCCCACCGATGGTGACGAGGTTGGTGGAGGGATCCCACCGCTCGAGGCCACGGTCCGCGCGGGTCAAGCGTCGGGTAGAGTTCCCAACGAAGCCCGATGTTCAAAGTAAGGTTCCGGGTAGCCTGCCAGCGGTCGCGAATGTAGAAGCCGTATTGCCATTCCCGAGTCGTCATCAGCAGGTTCTGAATGCTCTTGCCTTCGGAGTAAGGCAGGCCCAGCAGGGAAGGACGCGTATGCGTTGTAAAGGTTGGGTGAGGCGCCGCCGTTCAGGGCAGTCGTGCCCGCATTGAACGTAAAGCCACCACGCGGGCCACTCCCGACTTCGGGCTGCTTCCAGTGGATTCATGGCATGGCGGACGATGTCGACACCGAACCGCAGGTTATGACCACCGCGAACCCAACTCACGTTGGTTGTGCCGGTGTCAGCTGGGAATCGTGGCGGAAGCTGGGCTGCGAAGCCGCGGTAGTTCCGATAGTGGTGTATCCGGTACTGAAGGCAAAGGAAGGCCACCCGCTCTGGCGGATGTCGGTGCCATTCGTACCGGGGATGCCGAGAGTATCCAAGCCGATGTTGGCTCCGTAGCCTGGCATCGTGCTGTCCTGATCCAGGCGCGTATATCCGAAGGTGCCGTCAATGACGATTGTGGGGCTCAACGTGTAAGTGTGGCCGACCGTCGCCAACTGCACCTTGGTGTCGCCGGTCCCTGGACTGCCGCTGCAGAGGCCCGGACCAACGGCGTCGCCCAGGACGGCCGCGCAGGTCACCAGCCCGTTCATGCGGCTGTATTTGCCCCAGATGGCATGCTTTTCGTTGCGGTTGTAGTTGACCTTGAGATCCCAATTGTGGCGATCCATGGCCTGCGTGCCCACATTATAGAAATTGTTGGTGGTACCGCCGAGGTTGGGCAGCGGCACATAGCTCTGCACTCGCTGGGCCGTCGGACTCAAGCGACTGGCGGGAATCATATTCCCCGCAAATGCCGTGCGGCCTGATCCGTTGGCGGAACCGGTGAGGGGGTCGTAGATCAGGGTGCTGTATGAAGAGAAATTCCCTGCTCTCTGATCGGCCGTGGCGACTGTGTAGTAGCTGGAAGACCCAGTGGAACCCAGCCGTTCGAAAGTACCCTCGTAGCCGCCAAAGAAGAAGAGTTTGTTCCGGATGATAGGTCCGCTAAAGGTGCCGCCATCGATATTGTTCGTACTTCTCGGTTTCTCACGATTGGAAGGAAGGAAGAAGTTGCGGGAACGGAGCCGCTGATTATCGTGGTAGGCGAAGCCGACTCCGTGGAACTCGTTTGTGCCGCTCTTGGTGGTGACGGTCACCGCGGCGCCACCGGCCATACCCTGTTCGGCATCGAAGGCGTTGGTGGAGACATTGACGGTTTCGATTGTCTCCGCCGGGGCTACATACAGCGCGTGGTGAGGGAGCCAGACGAAGACATTGGCCGCGCCATCGACACGGGTGTTGTTATTGTTGCGGGCCGTGCCATTGACATTAGTGGTGAGGGAGCGGGCGGGCGTGTCGTTTACGGAGTTCTGAAAGAGCGCCGGCGTGGTGCCCGGCACCAGATTAATGAGCGCCTGATAATTTCGGTACGCGTTGAGAGGAAGAGTGGTAACGGCCTTTTGACTTATGTTCGCGCTGACCTGTGAAGTATCTGTCTGCAATTCCGCTCCGCCTCCGGAGACAGTTACTGATTCCGTGGAAGATCCGACTTCCAGCCGCAATGTTGTTCGGCTTACCACATTGATCACTACTTCCAAGCCTGTTTGGGTTACAGGTTTAAAACCATCAGCCTTCGCCGAAAGTTCGTAGGTTCCCGCGAGAACGTTATTAAATGTAAAACGACCCTGATCGTCTGACTTCGCGGAGAGATTAGCTCCAGTGCTCTTGCTGAGGAGCGCCACCGAAGCATTGGGCACGACTGCTCCGCTTGGGTCCTCCACGATGCCGATTACAGTGCCGTACAGTGTCTGACCCCAGGCTGAGCGCCCATGGAGCATGCAGACGGCCAGGACCACCAGAAGACGTATCGCGACCGGTGAGAATGAAAGATGATTTCAATCGAGCTACCCCACTGAAGTTGAATATGATCAGGAAAGTGCGCGAGTTCGAGCCTGTGCGGCTCCACACTTCTGCTGTTATGTATTTCAAGGCGCACTTTGCCTGCGGATTGCCGGAGCCTGGAATACTGAGACTGAGACGCTTCTACGCGGCCGTTTCACGGCTTGGGTATAAATCTTAATCTGGAAAGTTACCATACTGTGTCAACTTATCCAATGGCCATGCGCACCTAAAAATGTAAAAAGCGGACGGTCGGAAACTGGTGTGCACGACCAGGCATCGATGGGGCATGCGGCGGCAGCTCGCCGGAAGCTGCGCCGGAGAAGCGGATGCCGCGGAGCGGAGTTTCCCGTGGCGAGCGGTTCAGCGGGAAGGGATTTCACAGCCGCGCTCACGGCGATGATGATGGTCGTGCGAGGTGGGCATGCAGACGGCGCCAGAATCGGCATTTCGCGAAATGTTCGGGCCGTCCGCTCGAGTTCCGGTCTCAGCGGACGGCATGCTTCGAGAGCAACCTTGCTCTAGGCGCTCGATGCACGCTCCAGGGGTGACCGAACGAAACCACCGGACCGCTGTTGACCTAGCCGGCAATCGCACACCAGGGCGTTGCTGACGGCGGCGCACGGATTCGGGTAAGAGGGCGGACTTGTTGGCTACACTGTGAGTATCGGGCCGGATCTCGACTGGGAGCTGAGACCAGGGCTCTGACGGGGTGAAATCACGCGATGCCGTTCGACTGGACTCCGACGGCGCTAATAAGCCTTCCGCGGATTGTTTCTGTTTCACTGGGGGGCGATTGAAGAAGATCGAAGCAGTAATCCAACCATTCAAGCTGGATGAGGTGAAGCGGAGAGTCTGGAAGATGCCGGCGTGGGCGGCATGACCGTGCTCGAAGTGCGGGGCCGCGGATCCCGGGAAGACGCAGCGCTTTTGTACCGGGGCAATGAGAGCGAGGCATGGCCCACGGCGAAGTTGAAGATCGAGGTCGTGGTGGGCGATCGCGGATGTGCGGGAGATCATCGACGTTGATCTGTCGGCGGCGTGGACCGGCCGGTCAGGAGACGGAATGATCTTCGTATCGACTGTTGTCGAGGCGATCAGGATCCGGAACGATCAGAGAGACGAGGCCGCCGTCTGAGATCAGGGACGGCCGGTCTGCGAGAGTCCGGATTCAAGCCGTTACAGCGGTCTTGATGCGCTCGAAAATGTCGACCGGAAGCGGGAAGACGATGGTGGTGTTGTGTTCCGCGCCGATCTCGACCAGGGTTTCGGAGGTAGCGCAACTGGATGGCAGTTGGCTCCTGCTGCAGGACCTTGGCCGCTTCGGCCAGGCGCTGGGAGGCCATGAACTCGCCTTCGGCGTGGATAACCTTGGCCCGGCGCTCCCGTTCCGCTTCGGCCTGGCGGGCGATGGCGCGCACCATCTGATCCGGCAGGTCTACCTGCTTGACTTCGACCAAAGAGACCTTGATCCCCCAGGAGGCGGTATGACCGTCGAGGATGGACTGCAGACGCGCGTTCAGTTTCTCGCGCGCCGAGAGGAGTTCATCGAGATCGGCTTCGCCCAGAACGCTGCGTAGGGTGGTCTGGCCAAGCTGGAGGTTGCGTAAAGAAAGTTGGTGACCTCCAGGACGGCGAGCTTCGGGTCAAAGACACGGAAGTAGATCACGGCGTTTACTTTCACAGTGACGTTGTCATGAGTGACCACATCCTGCGAGGGAACCTCGAAGGCTTCGATGCGCAGCGAGATGCGGACCATGCGATCGATGGGTGCAAAGACAAGGATCAGGCCCGGCCCCTTGGCCTGCGGCAGCACGCGGCCGAGGCGGAAGATGACGGCGCGCTCATATTCGCGCAGGACCTTGATGGAGGACAGCACGTAGAGGACAAGAATCAGACATTGCAATGAGGGAAAGTGGGAATGCGTCAAACATGGAACTCTCCAGAGGGTTGGGATTCGACGGTCAGAGTCAGACCGTCAATGGAAGTGATGCGGACGGCGACGCCGGCGGGTAGGGGCTCAGGAGAGCGGGCTCGCCAGATTTCACCGTGAAGAGAATCTGCCCTTCCAAGTGCAGCGGGCCGAGCGTGACCGCGGTGGCGCCCAGGTAGGATTCGCGGCCCATGACAGGCGGCGAGACCCGGGCGCGCACGGCCAGGGTGACCAGGAATACGGTGATCACGGAGAAGGGCAGAACGAGCGCAAGAGCGGTGGCGAGGTGGATTCGCAGTTCAGGCAGAGGGCTGTCGACAAGCATCAGGGCACCCAGGACCATGGCCACCGCGCCGCCTGCCGCCAGGACACCGTGCGCCGCGAACTTCAACTCCAGGCCGAGGAAGGTGACACCGAGCAGGAGCAGAGCGGCTCCAGACCAGCTCAAAGGCAGCACGGAAAGCGAGAAAAGGCCGGTGAGCAACAGGATGGCGCCTGCGACACCCGGCAGGAAGAGTTGGGGGTTGTGAACTCCACGTAGAGGCAGAGTGCACCAAGCAGGGTCAAAGCCAGGGCGATATTGGGGTCGGAAAGGGCCAATTGGATTCTTTGGCGCAGAGGGCTGGAAGAAACCAAGGCGGCGCCTTGAAGATCCAGGGTGAGAGTGGACGTGTCGAATCGACGGACCGGCCGGGCGCGCAACTGGTTGAGCAGATCGCGATCATCGCGGGCAATGAAGTCGATGAGGCGGCCTTGCAGCGCCTCCTGGTCTGTGAACGAGACTGATTCGAGGACGGCCTTCTGAGCCAGTTCAGAGTTCCGCCCGCGCCGGTCTGTGAGGGTTCGCAGAGCGGCAGCAGTGTCATTTTCAATCTTCTTCTTCATCACCTCGTCCGGGGCGCCGAGCAGGGACACAGGGTGGGCAGCTCCGGTGTGAGTGCCTGGCGCCATGACAGCGACGTCGGCCGCCTGCAGGATCAGGAATCCGGCGGAAGATGCACGGCCGCCTGCAGGCGAAACGTAGACCGCCACGGGCACCGGTGAGGAGATGATGCGTTCTGTAATAGATCGAGTGGCTTCCAGATAGCCGCCCGGTGTATTGAGGCGCAGCAGCAGCAGGGAACATTGTCTGCTGTGAACCTGCGCCAAGGCGCTGTCGAGGAGATCGACGGTGACTGGATGAATCACTGAATTGATGTCGAGGGTAACCAGGCAGGAAGCGGCGGCGGGGTGGGCCGCGGCGAAGAGAAGCAGTGCGGCAAGCGGGAGAGCCGAGGACATGCTGTACCTCCCTACCCCGAGTCTAGGATGACTCCACGCGGGTGGGAAGCGGCACTTCCGACGGTGGCCCTGAACGGGGGCCGCCCGACTGGCTCTACAGGCACACCCTGTTCGCACCACTACGGGACGATCGATGCGAGGATTGATGGGTGGCTGTGGCGGTGCCGGGTATCTGATACTTTCGAAGTGCCGCAAGGAGCCCTCGACGAACGGATCGGTCTGGCCCGGCGCTGACGGATATTGAGAATTCGCGGGTGCAGGGCCGTTTCGTGCCTCTCACGGCCCGGGCGAGAAGGAGTTGTCATGTCATCCACCAGACGAGAGTTTCTTGCCGGCGCAATCAGCGCCGCGCCCATGATTGTTCCCCGCAAGCGCCTGGGGCGCCAACGATCGACCGGCGTACGGACTGATCGGGACAGGCAACCGCGGCGGCGGGCTGAACCGCGCCTTCCAGAAGATCGGTGCGCAGTGCGCCGCCTTGTGCGATGTGTACCAGCCCTACCTGGAGAAGGCGCGCGGCGAGTCTCCGTCCGGCGTGAAGGCGTATCGCGACTACGAGGATCTGCTGGCCCAGCCGGGACTCGATTTCGTGGTGGTGGCCACACCAGACCACCAGCACTGCCCGATGCTGAAGAAGGTGCTGGCCGCAAAGAAAGACCTCTATCTGGAGAAGCCCCTTTCTCGACTCTCAGCCAGAGCGATGAGATGATCGCCGCGGTGCGCAAGACCAATCAGGTGGTGCAGATCGGGATGCAGCGGCGCAGCATGGGCTTCGTTCGACAGGCCAGGAAGTTGATCCAGGATGGAGCCATCGGCCGGATCTCGCTGGTGCAGGCGCGCTGGAACTGGCATTTCGACCTGCCGCTCGACAAGTTCCGTTACCGGGCGAACTGGACTGGACTCGTTTCCTTGGCTCCGCGCCCAAGAGGCCACTGGATCCAGTGCGATTCCGGTGGTGGCGCGGCTTCTGGGATTACTCCGGTGGAAACATGACGGATCAAGGCACGCATCTGATGGATGTAGTGCAGTGGATGACGAACTCGGGAGCTCCGTTGTCGGCTGTCTGCCAGGGGCGGATCAGTGAGGCGGCAGGTGTGGAGGTCCCCAACGTTTTCAATGCAAGCTTCGAGTATCCGGAATTCCTCGCCACCTGGACACTGGACTATCGCAGTACGTATGACTTCGACTGGTCGATCCGGTTCCAGGGAGAGGAAGGTACCCTGCTGCTCGACCGCAAAGGGTTGCGGATCTACAAAGACGCCGGAGCCTCCGCCGCGCCCTGGACCCAGAAGGTGCCCACCGAGCCGAGCCAGGAACTGAGCGATTCCGATCAGGCCGAGGCGCACCAGCAGAACTTCCTCGACTGCATTCGCAGCCGCCAGGAGCCGAACTGCCCGATCGAGATCGCTGCCGCGGCAGTGGCCGGGCCACACATGGCGAACCTCGCGTTCAAGGAGGAGCGCAAGGTGAAGAGGATGGCCGACGGGAAGATTGTCTAGCCCGCGAGTGGGAACGGATCAGTGACCGGCGCGGGCGGCTTGCATCGTCCGGCATGATCCAGCGTAGCTTCTGAAGTAGTTCTCACTGGATTCGTGACCGGAGAAACCGCACGAGGACCTCCCTCTCCTTGTCGTCGAGCCGGCCGTCCTGATTCGTGTCGAACCTCTGCATGACGAGCCTGAGGCGCTGCAGATCATGGACGTTCGTTCGCCCGGAAATGTCGGCAGGATCCAGGCCGCTGCTGAGGAGTGAACTCATATACTCGAGCCGCATCGCCTGCCGGAAGGCTGGTACATCGGAGGGGGAGGGCAGAATCACGCCAAGGAAAGCCAGGGCCATCTCATTCCTTGTCTCCTCACCCCAGGTGACACGAACCGGCGGCTGAGACGGATTGTGAGGGTTGCCGGCAGAGTTGTCGTAGACATACTCCAACTCAATGCGTGTGCCCTTGGGAAGGTGGAGGGGGCTCCTGTATCTGTATTGCCCCTGCCAGTTGAAATCCCAATCCTTGATCCAGATCAGAGGCCGGATTGTACCGTCGGGCAGGTGAGCATCCACTTTCATTTCGGTGGCGAGGTAGTGCGCGTGCGGGGCTATACCAAAGACCTCGACGTCGCGAGGAATAACAACGGAGGCATGAACCACATAATGCGGATCGCCCGGCGGGATATCGATCTTGCGTTGGAAGAGAGTGATGGCCGCCCTCCCTCGAGTGGGTGGCCCGGAATACATGAGCCCCAGGGAAGATTGATCCAGTTCCCGTTTGCCTGAGGGGTGGTAGTGAATCTGTAAAACGACATCGGCCTCCTTGGGAAGGGACTGCGCCCACTCGGGAGGGTCGAGAGAGGGCGAGGCGCCCGGCGCCCAGCCGGCGAGCAGTCCGGCAGGAGCGAAGCCGGGTCCGCCAAAACAGGGGAAACCACCGTCGCTGGCATTTCCGGCCAGTTTGCGGGCGGCACCTGAGGTATCCAGGAAAACCAGGGCATGATGAACAACCCGGCGATTGCCGGGGCGGAATTCAATGCCACGCACAAAGAGGCCGGCGGCCGCGCCCCGCGGCAGAAGGAAGCAACGAAACTGATCGGGCCCATCGGCCGGCACCTCGAAGGGTGAGCGGACAGACAGCACTTCGTCCGGCCGCCCAAGCTGCCAGCCTTCCGCAAAGGCAGGGAGAGCGGGCCTGTCGATGGCATCGCCCTCGGGCGCTCCCGCCTTCGCCCACTGCTGGATCTGCTCAATCTGGACCTGTGTCAGCCGCCGCTCGCCGGCGAATTCCCCATGGCCGGACTCCGCTTTCCACGGCGGCATGACGCGGCTCTGCGTAACGGAGGCGATGAGCGCCGCCCGTTTCGCGGCGTCGCGATAGGTGATGAGAGGGAACGGCGCAACTTCACCGGCCCGATGACAAGCCGCGCACTGGCTATAGAGGATGGGTGCGATGTCCTTGTTGAAGGTCGGTGGCGTGGCGAAAAGGGGAAGGGCCAGCAAGAAGAAGATGCAGGATGTGGAAACTTTCCTCATTGTCCTGGTTCCTTGTGAGAGGAGTAGGTGATTGCGCAGCCGAACGCTTTAGTGGATGGGCGGCTGAGGGGGCGGCCGGTGAGCACCGCTTCGAGTGCGTCCCTCAGATCGAGGACTGTGGGCCGGAAGCGTTTCGTGCCGAGGCGCTCCACTGAGTTATCGATGCGGCCCAGGTAGAGCAAGCCGCCAGCCGGAGTGAGAATCGCCGCCTCCGGAGTCACCGTGGCGCGCACATGACGGGCGAGAATCTGGCGCGGGTCAAAAAGCACGGGAAAACGATAGTCGAAATCGCGAGCGTGACGGGTCGCCTCGTCCCTGGGCAGGTCAGGGTCGGCCAAGACTGCGTAGACGCGAACGCCGCGAGGGCCAAACTCGGCCGCGATGCGGTTCATCTCGGGCACATAGCCGTTGCTGAGAGGACAGTCGGTGGTGACGAAGAAGAGGACCACGGCGCGGGCGGATTCCCATTCGGCGTCACGATGAGCGGCGCCTGTTGTGTCGAGCAGAGCAAAACCAGGGCGCGTTTCTCCATGGGCGGGGGCAGGCAGCGATGCAGAGGAACCCAGGAACATCAGGCAGAGCCAGGTCGTCGATCCGAGGAGGCGCCGCGGCCTGGCTTGATAGTGCATCCGGGAAACCCTCCTGCTCTGAGGGTGGCCCGGAATCCGGTGGAATGCCGAATAGTTCTGTCGCGGGATTGTCAGGATTTGTCGCGGGCAGACGATAGCGCGAAGCAAGCGGCCATCGATCGATTGGGCCCTGGAGAGAATATGCTGGAGGTGTGACCTGCGTTGCAGAGCGAGTTCCGGATTCCCTGAGTGCCGCCGTCGAGACGAGGGGATTCGCGCTATGCAGATCGCCGTTGAACGCGGATCTTCTTCAGTCGCTCGAAGCGGCGTTGGGCTGTATAGATACCGATGAACGGGTGCGCTCTCGCGGCGCGGTCTTTGCCATTCGCGACCTACTCATCGCGGCACCGGCCATTCGAGCCATGGCAAATGCCGATCCACTGCTGGCGGTGGCGCGGGCGGCCATCGGCAGGAAGGCAAGGCCGGTGCGCGGTCTGCTCTTCGACAAACATCCCGCCGCCAACTGGCTGGTCCCCTGGCATCAGGACCTCACGATCTGCGTCAAGGAACGCCTGGAGGTGAAGGGATTTGGGCCGTGGAGCGGCAAAGCCGACCTGGTGCACGTGCAGCCACCCGCGGAGATCCTGGACCAGATGGTCGCTCTGCGAATCCATCTGGACGATGCGGGGGAAACGAATGGGGCGCTCCGCCTGCTGCCCGGAACTCCCAAACTCGGGCGGTTGACGCCGGAGCAGGTGGAAAAGTGCCGGGAGACCAACGAGGAGATGACCTGCGCCGCCGCACGAGGCGATGTGCTGCTGATGAAGCCCCTTTTACTGCATGCCTCCTCCGCGGCGTTGCAGCCGGGACACCGAAGGGTGATTCACATTGAATACGCATCCTGCAGCTTGCCTGGGGGGCTGTGCTGGCAGGAGGAATCAGCGCGACATGGCGAGGTTGCAGGGAATGACCCGGTTTAGTTGCCCGGCTTCGGCAGCAGATGTTTCTGGATCTTCCCCAGGGCCGTTCTGGGGAGTTTGTCTACTTTGACAAAGTCTCTCGGGATCTTGAACGAGGCCAGTTTTTCCGGCACCGCTGATCCAGCACAGAGGCTTCAATGGGTGCGCTAGGCACAATGTAGGCGACGGGGATCTCACCTCTTAGTTTGTCCGGTACTCCAACCACCGCGGCTTCGGCGACCTCGTCCTGTTCCAGCAGAAATTCCTCGATCTCGCGAGGGTAGATATTGAAGCCGCCCGAAATGATCAGATCGCTCTTCCGTCCGAGCAGCGTGAAGTAGCCATCGGGCGAGCATTCGGCGATGTCGCCGGTTTTGAACCAACCATCCTCGAAAGCGGCTCTTGTTGCTTCTTCGCGGCGCCAGTAGCCGGCACAGACATTGGGCCCACGCAATTGAAGCTCCCCTTCCACGATGCGCACGGAGATGCCGGGCAGGGGCAGCCCGACGGTACCGGGGCGCCGTTCGCCGACATAGGGGTTCGAGATGTTCATGAGGGTTTCGGTCATCCCGTATCGCTCGAGAATGGTGTGACCAAACCGGGCATGGAATTCCTCGAAAACCTGTGGAGGAAGGGGCGCCGACCCGGAGACGAAGAGCCGCATGAAACTGCCCACCTCACGCGCTACATCCAGAGCGAAATCGAGCAGGCGGACATAGACGGTGGGCACACCGAAGAACAGGGTAGGCCGGAAATCCAGGAATTCCCCGGCTGCCTTCTGGTGTTCGAATCGTTCCAACAGACGCATCCGGCAGCCGCTGATCAGCCAGCAATGCAGGCCATTGCCGAGAGCGTGGACATGAAAGAGCGGCAGGGCCAGCAGGAAACGGTCGTCTTTCGTGATGGCCCAGCAGCTATTCAAATTGATTGCGTTGACAGCGAAATTGTTGTGGGTGAGGATCGCGCCCTTCGACACGCCTGTGGTGCCGGATGTGTAGACCAGGGCAGCAGGCGAGTCACCGTCGAGAACGGCCGCCGGAGGCACTGCTTCCTCCGGAGGAATCAACTCGTTCAACCGCCAGAGAGGGACCTGACCCGGCATCTCCTGTGCGGCAATGATGGCCTTGGGATCGGAGTCGCTGAGGATGTGGAGGATTTCACGTTCCCGGTAGAGGATGTTGACCGGGACGAAGATGACGCCAAGTTTGACACAGGCGAGATAGATATCGATGAGCTCAATGCAGTTGGAGAGGTAGACGCAGAGCCGGTCGCCTTTCTGGAGGCCGCGGGTCTGAAAGAGGGCAGCCATACGGTTTCCGCGACCGTCGATCTCTCCGAACGTATAAGTGCTACCGCCGTACTCCAGCGCCGCGTCTTCGCGGCGGCCCTGAAACGAAAGGTCGAACAACTGATTGAGGTTCATTGCTTCTCCGAGATGGCGGACGCCGCGGCGGCCGCGACAACCGAGAATCCCCCCAGCACCAGGAAGCTGGAGCGGAACTGCCCGGTCCAATCAGCCAGAAACCCGACCGCCGGCGCACCGGCCAGAATCATGAGGATGCCCACCATATTCACGAGGCCCATGGCCGCGCCAGCGCGGCCCGGAAACAGCGCGGCAGCGCGGTTGAACAGGCCAGCGTAGGGCAATCCGCAGCCTACCCCGAGCACCATGATCGCCGCAACCGTCAGTTCCATCCACTGCCCCCAGGCAAGGGCGCCGCATGCGGCGGCATTCGCCAGCAGAGCACTCTGAACCAGGGTTCGTATCCGGACGCGATGCAGCAGCCAGCCTCCCAGCGGACGGGAGATGATTCCGAGCAGGAGAACGGTGGAGCCCATCAGGCCCGCCTGCTTGAGCGGTAGCTGAAATGCGGTCTTCAGCAGCGTGGTGATCCAGGTGCCCACCACGATCACCAAACCGAAGGAGGCCATCTGAATCAGCCCCAGCAGCCAGAGCTGCCGGCTTCGCAGCATCTCGGAGAGACTGCCCGAGGTGTGCATTCGCGCGGCGGCCGGAGGGGCGGAAAGCAGCCAAGCCACCCAGACGACAGCCGCCACGATGGCTGATCCCGCAAATCCGCCGCGCCAACCGAAGGCACCCAACAACTGAGGGATGGCAAACAGGACAAATCCGGAACCCAACACCACGGAGCCCCCGAAAAAGCCCTGGGCAACATGAAGCTCGCGGCCTTCGAAAGACGACACGATGTAGCGGGCACCGGCCGTGAAACAGGCGCCGGTGCCGACACCGGCAAACGCTTTCCAGAACAGGAGCAACCAGTAGGAGCCTGCGAAGGCAATGGCGAGGTTTGCCACGGTCACCCAGGCGAGGGCGAACGACAGCACACGGACGGGTCCAAACCTGTCGGCGAGGCGCCCCCCGGGAATCTGCATCAGGGCATGCGTTAGAAAGATGCCGGTGGTCAGCAACCCAGCACTCGCATTGTCAAAGCCGAACTCTCCCCGGAGGGCAGGCACCATGGGCGCATGGTTCGTATAGTTGGCTGAAAAGGCAAAGCCGACGGCACAACCAGCAGCCAGCGCGCGTTTGTTCATAAGAGCGTCGCAACAGTCTATCATTGCCCCGGCGGCTTACCACGCAGCCGGCCGTGGGAGTGGCGCGGGCTAACCGTTTGAACTGCGGTTGGTATACCGTTACCAGTGAAGATCCCAACCCGAGGTGACTGACCGTGCGATCGCTCGCATTGATTGCCTTCCTGCCTGCCCTGTTCGCGCAACAGGCGAATGTGAATCTGGACTACAACCCACAAAATAACACAGAGAATCTGATCCCGTTCGGCGCCTCTGTACTCTCGCCGGAGGTGCGCGATGACCGCAAGGTGACATTCCGATTGAAGGCACCCCTGGCGCATGAGGTCCTGCTCACCGGCGGCGCCCTGCTCATCGCTCTGGGCGCGCCAGGGAAGCCGGTGCCGTTCCAGCGCGGCGATGACGGGGTCTGGACGCTGACCATTGGTCCACTCAAGCCCGACATGTACGTGTACTCGCTCACCGTGGATGGGGTGCGTATGGCGGACCCGAACAACACGATCGCTGGCACGGCAGCCCAGCCGGCCTTCAGTCAACTGGTGGTCCACGGCGACGGGCCTGCCTACTATGACGCACGAAATGTGCCGCACGGCAACGTCACCAGGCATGTATACCACTCAGCGGTGACGAACGGCGAGCGCGAACTCTACGTCTACACGCCGCCCGGGTACGACCGATCCAGGCGATACCCGGTTCTGTACCTGTTGGGCGGCAGCGGAGAACTGGCGCAGAACTGGATCTACGACGGGCGCGCGAACTTCATCCTGGACAACCTGCTGGCGGAATACAAAGCGCTACCCATGATCATTGCGATCCCGAACAACCAGATGGTCCACAGGAATCATCCTAAACATACAGAGCTGACATTCCAGCTTTTCGAGGCGGACCTGCGGCAGAACATCATTCCGCTGGTGGACAGCCAGTACAGCGCGCGCAGGGAACCGCGGGGCCGGGCTCTATCGGGCCTGTCGATGGGTGGACGGCATACTCAGTTCGTGGGGTTCAACAGTCTGGACCTCTTCGCTTCCTTCGGCGTATTGAGTGCCGGTGACACGGACACGGAGAAGACCAGCAGCAAATTCCTCAACGATCCCGATGTGAACGGGAAGGTGGCCTATCTCTTCGTGGGCCAGGGGACGGGTGAAGCGAACGAGAGGATCGGTGAACGCTGCGTCGCACTGCACCAGGCTCTTCTCCGGCACGAGATCACCCACGAGTACTACGTCGGCGGCGACGGCGGGCATGACTGGGCCACCTGGAGGCATTTGCTGTGTACCCGCCTGTTGCCCAATCTCTGGAAGAACAAGTAGGCCAGTCGGGCTACATCTTCTTCGATCGCGACCGCTCAGGCGCTGGCGCCTATCGCGTTGAATCGAACTCCGTGACGAAAGTGACGACGGAGCGCCCTGGGATCTGGAAGGCCTCTCCGGCTTTCACGGGAGGATAAGGCTTCAGTTCGTCACCGTCCCGGCCGGATGTGACCCAGGGTGTGGTGCGTTTGTGGCGCCACCCGCGACTGCCAGCGTCGAACCGGGCTGTGACGTTGAACGGAGTTTCGGCTACATTCACATAAACGGCGATCACGCGCCGGGCGTTGGCGTCGATATAGGCAGTCCGCATCAGGCCGCGAATATCATCGGGTTCGCCATTGATGGCTACACGTTGCATGCCAGGACGGACAAACCGGCTGTAGTTGCCCAGCGCCCAAAGTAGCCGGGACGGGATGACGGACTCGGCGTCACCAGGCTTCTGGTAATCGGTATAGATGAGCCCATCCTTGTAGTCTTCCGGCGACATCGCCGTCCACCACTGCCAGGCAGAGGCGTTCGCGACAGCCAGATCCAGGTGGATGATGCGGGCCACATCGAGGGCGGTGGTCATCGACAGATCGCGCTTGTTTCCGCCTCTTGCCCTCCGGCCCGACCAGGATGCAATACTCGGTCTGCCAGAGGCGCCGGTCCGGATACTTCTTCATGCGTTCCGCCAGCGCGATGCGGTCTGAAATGATGGGGCCGCTTAGACGGTCGGAGCCGTAGGCGTGATAACCGAACATGGGCGCCAACAGGGACGCGACGCCGGAGTCGCCAAGGAATTCATCGACGTAGTTCCCGTAAGTGGCTCCGTATTGCTTGCTCATCTCCGGATTCGGCCGCACCATATCGGGGAGGCTCCCGCTTTCGATCAAAGCAATGCGGGTTGAGAGGCGTTTGTCTTTCAGTTCGGCGGCCAGCGCTCTGGTAATCGCCTTGATGTCTCCGTTGCTCGCCCGGGTGCCTTCCTGCGAGGTGCCATCCCACTGCCACTGAGGCTCGTTGATGGGACTGATGTACTGGAATTCGACCCTCTCGTTCACGTCCGGATTGGACCGAAAATGGGTCAGCACGTCTGCCAGGTAGCGGGCGTACTGCTGCTCGAAGCCCGGCTTCAGGTTCGAGGTGCCCTCGCCTTTCGTTGTGAAGGTAGAGCCCGTTCCGGGTCATCCTTCCCGGGGGACTGTTGACGAAGGCTAGAACTGGGGTCGCCGCGGGCCTTCGCCGCGCCCAGGAACCAGCGTTCACCGGCCTGGCGGGTCCAATCGTACTGGCCTTCGGACACTTCAAAGGTCTCCGGGCTGCGCCAGGGGTGAGTGATCTTCGGATTCACTCCACCGCCGATATTGAAGCGCCAGCAACTCAGTCCGATGCCCTTGCTTTGAGAGAAGAGCAGATCGGCCACCCGTTCCCGCGACTGGAGACTCCAGGATGCGAGCTTCTGCATCGTCCAGCAATCGGACGCCCCGAAGTTGTCGATTCGCTGATAGAGGCTGTCGAGGGTGATTGTATCCACGCGCTGCGCGGTAGCAGCCCAGGGAAGCAAAAGCAGGAGAAATGCGATGCGAGCTTGGTACATGGCGTCCTCAGATGGATGAATCCGCTATTAGGAACTCTAACACCTTATATGACTTCCGGAGGCTTGCCGGTGCTGAAGTGCGAGTCCGAACAGAAGTGAATCGACAGAGACAATCGCACATGTCTTGAATAAGAACAATTTAATCTGTTGAAGATCCGAATGATGGAATTATTAATGGTTTATTTATCATAAAGCCCCTGCCAAATCCGATATGCGTATCTGGAATCAGATGGATTCGGTCCGGCCTTCTCAGGTGACGCGATGGTCGGCATGCTGGCGGCGCAGCCGGGCAGTGACGATCCGATCGGGCAAGGCCAATGGAAGATCAGGAAGTAATCAAAGAGTTTTTGATTGAGAGTAGCGAGAACCTCAACCGTCTGGACCAGGAACTGGTCGAACTGGAGCGCAATACCTGTCAGCCTGAGCTTCTGGCGGGGGTATTTCGCACATTCCATACTATTAAAGGAACTTGCGGCTTTCTTGGATTCACGCGACTGGAGCGGGTAGCTCACCAGGCGGAGAATGTCCTGTGCCGGCTGCGCTCCTTCGAACTCGAACTCACCCCGGAACTGGTCTCGCTCATTCTGCGCGCGGTGGATGCCATGCGAATCCATCTGTCATCAATCGAGTCATGCGGGCAGGAGGCCGATGCGGAGGACGAGGAATTGTGCCGCCTGCTAAAGGCTGCAACGGATGAGAGTAAGCCAGCCACCGCCCGCCCCGTACCGGAGGCGGAGCCAGTGTCAGCACGTTGTCAGAACGGCGTCGCCGATTCCGCCATCCGGGTAGACTTACATCTGCTGGACAAGCTCATGAACCTGGTTGGGGAGCTGGTGCTCACCCGAAATCAGATTCTGCAGTGCAGTTCCAGTCAGGAAGGCAGTGCGTTGATTTCGTCTTCGCAGCGGCTCAACCTGATCACCTCGGAGCTTCAAGAGAGCGTCATGAAGACGCGAATGCAGCCGATCGGCGTGGTCTGGAACAAGATGCCGAGGCTGGTACGCGATGTGGCCCTGGCTTGCGGAAAGCGGATTCGCCTCGAAATGGAGGGAGCGGGCACCGAACTCGACAAAACCATCATCGAGGCCATCAAGGATCCCATCACGCACATCGTGAGGAACTGCTGTGATCACGGCATCGAGAAGCCGCAGCTGCGGAAAACACGGGGCAAACCGATCGAGGGCCGGCTCATCCTGCGAGCGTTCCATGAAGGCGGGCAGGTGATTATTGAGATCGCCGATGACGGCAGCGGGGTCGACCTTGATGCCGTCAAGACAAAGGCGGTCGCCGGCGGCCTTCTCCGGCCGGCCCAGGCGGAGTCTCTGTCGGAGCGGGAAGCGCTCAACCTGCTTTTCGAGCCCGGCCTCTCCACTGCCCGGATGGTCACCAGCGTCTCGGGCAGAGGGGTTGGCATGGATGTGGTTCGCACGAATATCGAGCGCATAGGCGGCGCGGTCGAAGTGACAAGCCGGTTGGGTGTAGGGACGACGATCCGTTTGAAGATCCCGCTCACGCTGGCGATCATCCCGGGTCTGGTTGTCGCGCTGGGGGAGCGCAGGTCGGCACCGCGGCCCGGGAGACAGGGCCGCGACAGCGGGGTGATGCACTTTATCATTCCCCAGGTAAGCCTGACCGAATTGGTGAGGCTGGAGGGGGAGGCTGCTCGGAACTCGATCGAGAGAATCCGGGACACGGCGGTCTATCGGCTGCGAGGCAATCTGCTGCCAATCGTCTATCTACGAACGGTCCTGGGCTGTGGTGCGCCGCAGGACGATTCCGAGGTAGTGAACATAGCGGTCCTGCAGGCCGGCGACCGGCAGTTTGGACTGGTGGTAGACGGGATTCGTGACACGCAGGAAATCGTCGTCAAGCCGTTAGGGAAACACCTGAAAGGGCTCACATGCTACGCGGGGGCGACGATCATGGGGGACGGCCGCGTGGCCCTGATCCTGGATGTGCCGGGCATCGCGCAGCGCTGTGGGGAGATGGCGAACAGCAGCCGCGAACGGGAACACAACGAACAGGCTGCAACCCTCGACGTACGAGCCGGGGGCAAGCAAACCTTCCTGCTCTTCCGCTCGGGTTCGTTTGAACGGATCGCGGTCCCTCTCTCGACAGTCTCGAGACTCGAGGAGTTCCCGCAATCGCAGTTGGAGCATGCCGGCGGCAGACTGGCGGTGCAATATCGCGGCCGCATCCTGCCGCTGATTCCTCTGGCGCCAATCCTGGCAACAGGCGTCGGCGACACCGCTTCAGGCAAAGACCCGGTCCAGGCCGTGGTCTTCCAATCCGGCGAGCGCACATTGGGCCTCCTGATCGACAGCCTCGCCGACATTGTCGATGATGTGCCGGGCATGAGCCAGGCCAGCGGGCGTCGCGGACTGCTGGGATCCGCGGTCATTGGCCAGAGGTTTACCGACCTCCTGGACCTGGATACGGTGCTGAGCGCCGGCTGGGACAACTGGATCAATGGTGGCTCGAGCGCTGCCGGCTGGGATCTACATAGCCTGGCCGGAGCCATCGGCTCGAATCCCCAAGTCAAGCATGTGACAGAGAGGAAAGGCTGACTCCATGGCACCAGCACCTGTTTCAACCGAGATTCCGGTGGCGCTCCGCTACGCAACGTTCGTTGTGGCGGGCCACTATTCGGCACCGACGTAACGCAAGTCCAGGAAGTCCTGCGGCATCAGGCAATGACACCAGTGCCGCTGGCTCCGCCCGTGATTCGAGGGCTGATTAACCTCAGGGGCCAGATAGTAACAGCGATCGAGATGCGGCAGCGTCTCGGTCTAGCCGTGAGAAGTGACGACGAGGGATCGATGAATGTCGTCGTCCGGACGGACGACGGGGTGATCAGCCTGCTGGTCGACGAGATCGGTGATGTGGTCGAAGGTGAACCGAGCCTCTTCGAGGCTCCTCCCGAGAGCCTCGACCCAGTGCTGCGGAGCCTCGTCAGCGGCATCTACAAACTGAAAGGCCGTCTACTGCTCGTGCTGGACATCCGGCAAACGCTGAATCTCGACGCGGTGGTTACGCAACTGGCCTGCTAGGACGGCAAAGGGACAAGTAAAGGGGACGTTTCATGCAGTGGTTCAACAATTTGAAAATAGGCGCCAAGCTTCAGGCCGGATTCGCCCTGGTGGCGTGCATTGCCGGGCTCATCGGTTGGGTTGGGCTCACCGGTCTCGCTGAAATGAATCAGCGGTCTGCTTCGCTATACGCGGACCGCCTGGTGCCTATTCGAGATCTCGGATACGCCAATTCCGCTGTGCTCAACATACGCACAGAGGTTCGGAACATGCTGCTCAGCAACAGCTCCGAGGAACGACAGCGCGCGCTTACGGCTATCCAACAAGACAACGACAAGCTGGAGGCCAGCATCGAAAAGTACTCAAAGACTTATCTGACAGAAGAGGAAAAGCAGATGCTTGAGCGGTTCCGGACGAGCTGGGCTCCGTACAAGCGCGGCCGCGATCAGATGGTTGCACTCATCATGGGAGGCCGCGAAGCTCAGGCCAAGGAACTTATGTTTGGCCAGTTAAGGGTGCTGCAATCGGAAGTCCGGAACAACATTCAGAGCCTTGTCGACATCAATTCCAAGCTGGCGGACAACGACTACAAAACAAACGAGGCGGCCGCCAACACCGGCAGGACGAAGATTCTCGCTTTCCTGGGTCTTGGCGTGATGAGCTCCATCGGGCTTGGCATGTTGTTTTCGATCATGATCGGCCGGCCATTGCGCGCCATGCAGAATGCGGCCGCACAGCTCGCCGAGGGAGACGCCAGCGTGAACGTGGAACTCGACACAAAGGACGAGCTCGGGTCGCTGGCGCGAGCATTCCGGACGATGACAGCGGTCATCAGGGAGAGAGCCGGCCAGGCCCAAAGCATCGCTGCCGGCGACTTCACGGTAAAGATCGCCGCCAGTTCAGAGAGGGACGTTCTCGGGAAGAGCTTCATGCAAGTGGTGGACGCGGTGCGGCGCCTGGCCACGGAGACCGAGACTCTGACCAGGGCCGCGGTCGACGGGAAGCTGTCGACTCGCGGAGATGTCGGGCGGTTTGAAGGCGGCTACCGGTCGATCGTGGAAGGCGTCAACAAGACCCTCGACGCGGTGTTGGAGCCCGTGAACGAAGCCGCGGTCGTATTGGAGCGGATTGCCCGGAAGGACATGACAGCGCGTGTCAGCGGGCAGTACCGCGGCGACCATGCCAGCATCAAGGACAACATCAACAAGATGGCGGATGACCTGAGAGGCAGCCTGCATCAGATCGCGCAGAACGCCAGTTCGCTTTCCTCGGCATCGGAACAGCTGAGCTCGATCAGCCAGCAACTGGCGGGCAACGCGGAAGAGACGGCCACCCAGGCAAATGTCGTTTCGGCCGCGAGCGAACAGGTGTCGAAGAACGTGTCTGTGGTGGCTTCAGGAAGCGAGCAGATGCAGTCGTCCATCCGTGAAATCGCCAAGAACGCGAATGAAGCGGCTCGCGTGGCACGGAACGCCGTCAGCACAGCAGAGATCACCAATCAGACGATCACCAAGCTGGGTGAGTCCAGCATTGAAATCGGCCAGGTGATCAAGGTCATCACTTCCATTGCGCAGCAGACCAATCTGCTGGCGCTGAACGCGACCATCGAGGCAGCGCGCGCCGGCGAGGCGGGCAAGGGTTTTGCCGTCGTCGCGAACGAGGTGAAAGAACTCGCCAAGGAGACTGCGAAAGCCACGGAGGAGATCGGCCAGAAGATCGAGGCCATCCAGGGCGACACGGTGGGCGCGGTAAAGGCCATCGGCGAGATCACCGGCATCATCGCGCAGATCAACGACATCTCCAATACCATCGCATCCGCCGTGGAAGAACAGACAGTCACGACGAATCGAGATCGGACGCAACGTGATGGAGGCGTCAAAGGGCACCAGCGAAATCGCCAAGAACAATGCAGGCGTGGCGGAGGCGGCCAGAAGCACGACCGCCGGCACGGCCGACTCAGAGAAGGCCGCGCGTTCGTTGAGCCATATGGCAGCCCACCTTCAGAAGCTGGTCGGCGAGTTCACGATCTGAAGGGGAGTCTGTGATGCGCGCAATGGTGGTGGACGACTCGCGGGCGATGCGGATGATCCTGTCCAGGGAACTATCCGCCCTCGGGTTTGAAGTGAATCAGGCGGCGAGTGGCACGGAGGCGCTCAAACTGCTGGAGCCCCCTCAACCACGCCCGAATCTTGTGCTGGTCGACTGGAACATGCCGGGGATCACTGGCCTGGAGTTCGTGATGGCGGTGCGGGAGCGATCCGGCCGCCTCCGCCACCGCCCTCCTCATGGTGACTACCGAGACAGGCATGGGGCAAATGGTTCGAGCCATGGAGGCCGGAGCCAATGAGTACCTGATGAAGCCTTTTACCCGCGAGATGATCGCGGACAAACTGCGCATCATCGGATTGCTGGAGTAGCGCCATGCATGCAACTCGCGTGAGAAGAGAACTGGCTCCCGGCTCCAGAATCCGCGTCCTGGTTGTGGACAGATCAGTGGCTGTCCGCCGCCTATTGACCCATGTCCTGGAGAATGACCCGCTCATCGAAGTAGTGGGGGCGGCTTCAACGGGTGCGGTTGCGCTGGAGAGGATCCCGCAGGTGAACCCCGATGTCCTCACCCTTGATCTCGAGGTCAAGGACACCGACGGACTGGAAACACTACGACAAGTCCGTTGCCTCTACCCGGAGATGCGGGTGATCCTGATTAGCACCTCCATGGAGCGAGGCGCGCCGGCTACACTCGATGCCCTGGCGCAAGGTGTGGACGATTACGTATCCAAAGCGCCCCAGGATGTAGCCGCCGACCGGGACGCGGCGCGCCTGCGAGGAGAATTGGTTCCGAAGATCCGGCAGTTCTTCCGCCTGGCTCCTGCACGGCCGGCGAATACGACGCACCCCAATTCGTCGGCCCGTTTCGCCGCGAGTCATTCGACGGCTCATTTCTCAGCCAGACGCAATCTCGGCCAGGCTGTTGTTATCGGGGTCTCAACGGGAGGTCCGGCCGCGTTGGCTAAGATCCTTCCAACTCTCCCACCCACATTCCCGCTGCCCATCCTGGTCGTCCAGCACATGCCTGCGCAGTTCACACGCCTCTTGGCCAATCGGCTGGCTGGGCTCTGCGCATCGCCGGTCGTCGAAGCGGCAGATGGCGAGGTTGTCCAGACCGGGGTAGTGGCACTCGCTCCTGGCGATTTTCACATGCGGGTCGGACTGGAGAATGGCGGCCCGACGATTCGTCTCGATCAGTCGACACCGGAAAACTCGTGCCGGCCCTCGGTGGATGTTCTTCGCGCCGCGGGTGAGGTGCTGATGGGGCAGGGGTGTTAGCCGCGGTACTTACGGGAATGGGCCTGGACGGACTGCGTGGAGCCACCACCTTGAAAGCGTTGGGCGCGACGGTCCTCGCCCAGGACGAACCCACCAGCGTGGTCTGGGGAATGCCTGGCGCCGTGGCCCGTGCCGGCCTGGCGGACGCGATTCTGCCGCTCGACTCAGTAGTACCGGAAATCATCCGTCGAGTTCGGAAGCCTTAAGGACCACTGAAGAATGAGCACTATGTTGAATGGTCCGGAGAGGGCTTCTCTCCGGCTGGAGCCTGAGAATTATCAGTTCCTCCAGGAATTCGTTCATCGCGAATCCGGAATCGTTCTGGACCGCGACAAGCACTATCTGATGGAGGCTCGCCTGAGCCCGATTGTCACCCAGCAACGGATGGGCTCCCTGAACGAACTGTGCCAGAGGCTGAAGGCTGTCTGTCCCTCCACACTGCGCCAACAGGTAGTGGATTCCATGACAACAAACGAGACGATGTTCTTTCGTGAGCCTGTTCAGTACGACGCCCTGCGAAAGGTCATTCTTCCTCAACTCATGGAACAACGGCGGGACCGTCGGAGACTGAACTTCTGGTCGGCCGCGGCATCAAGCGGCCAGGAAGCGTACAGTCTCGCGATGATGCTGCGAGAGATGGGGTTGGACGACTGGTACATCCAGATTCACGCGACGGACCTTTCCAGTCAGATCCTGGACCGAGCGCGGCAGGGCCGTTTCCTGCAGATTGAAGTCAACCGCGGACTGCCGATGCAGTACCTGGTGAAGTACTTCCGGAGGGATGGACTGGACTGGCTGATCCGGGACGAGATCCGCAACATGGTCCGATTCGACCGGTTTGACCTCAGGCAGGGTATGGCCACCCTGGGCCCCTTTGACGTGGTGTTCTGCCGGAATGTTCTGATCTACTTTGATCTCTGCACAAAAAAGCGCATCCTGGCGGAGATCCGCAACACCCTCTTCCGAGGCGGCCATCTGCTGCTGGGCGGCAGCGAGACGACTCTCGGACTCAACGACGGCTATGAACTGGTGCCGGCCTGCGGAGCCGTACTCTACAGGGTGCCTTAACGACCCCAATGAACACATTTCCGGGGCGACAAGCCGAACCAAGTTGAATGGAGATGCTGGACGGGAGGGAAGTGGTGGGCCTGACAGAACTCGAATCTGTGACCTCTACCGTGTCAAGGCGGATCGCCGTCTAGATCAGAAAACCTTCGACTGATTACAGATCACTTGCAGCTCCCGGTACGGACCAACCTGGGCCATTTTCCACAGGATTGGGACAAATCGGGACAGCCTTTTGTGGCCCTCCGGTACGAGCAGGGGAGGGCTGCAGAGGGAAGGCTGCCAGCGGTTACGAGCCGGTTTTGATCTGGCAGCCCTCACATCAGGAGGGTTGATCCCAATGCAGTTTCAGTCTGACCGAGAAGCCGAGTCGACGCAACCACCTACTCCGGAACTCGCTGATATTGAAGCGGCAGTTGTGCGAATGATCCGTGAGCGGGAGATCTTGGTGGGCCGGGTGTCGGCACTCCAGACAGAATGCAATCGCGTGGAGGAGTTGCGACGGCAGGAATCGGCGGCACGTTTTCAGGCCCAGTGTGCCCAGACCGCCCTGGAGATCCACTTGGCGCGTGTCTGCGCAGAGCTAGACATGATCAAGGGCCAGGTGCCGGTGGTGGCGCAATGACGGGCTTGGTGCTGTGGGTCCTTTCCTTGATCCTCGTGGCCTGGTGCGTAGGGGAGCGTCGCTAATGCCGATCTCTCCCAAACACACGAAACTGGAGCTCCTAACGCGTCCATGGGAGGAGTTGGGCCATGAACGTTGGAACCGGGGACGGCCGAATTATCGAGCCGACGAAAGCGATCCATTTGTGGGCGACCCGATTGTTGAGTTGTTGGAGGAGATCCTCGATGCGTTGAACTATTGCGGCGTTGCTCAAGGGAAACTGCTCGGACCGATTGCGGCCTTCGATCCGTCCTTGGCTGTGCGCCGTATGAAGGTGCTTGAACGGATCGCGTTGAACCTTGAATGCGCTGTGTGCGACCTCCAGGCGGCCTATCGCGATGATTGCTGATCCACGGATGGGCGCTGTCCTCGATCTTCTTTGTGAGGGTGCGGTCGAGGTCTCCGCAGTGGAGGTGAATCGGCTCTGGTGCGGTCAGATCACCCTCGACGGCTCAGTCTTGCTGGAGACGCCGAACGTCTACGCCTCATTCGATGTTGCGGTCTGCAGCATGGGCCACTTCATCGCCATGCTTCGACGCGGTCGTGCGATCGAGCGGCGGCCGCCAGGTCGAGCCGAGCAATTCCTGATGTTGGGGGAGGTGCGCAGTGCATAGACAGAAATCGGCCTGGTTGGTTTCTCACCCTGAGTCGGATCCGATCAGTGGAATTGAGCGCATTAGATGTTCCGACGAGGAGGCCATGGAATTCGCTGAGTACTTGTTCGCCATGCGTGAAGACGTGCGGGAGGCATTTGGCGAGAAGTACCAAGAATTTATTCGCCCGGTCATGGAGGGTCTGTGTGCTGACTTAGCGATCCAGGGAAGGTCCTTGCTGAAGGAATTCGAAATTCTGTCTACGCCGCTCTTGGCGAGAAATGATCTGGTTAGCGTCTGGACCCTCGGCGCGGCGGTAGTAGAACTGTATGAGCTCCGAGCGCGGATGTTTCCAGGCGCCGGGAGGGGATGACGGTGTACAGGAAAGGCGGCCTGAGGACGTATTGGAACGGAGATCCATGCACGGCCGAAGTGGTGCGAGTGATTGTCGGGCCCTCACCTCAGCCCACCTGGTGGTGTGCCGGCCTGGCCGGAAAGGAAATCATGGCGATCAAGGTGACGCCGTCCCTACGAGCTGGGGGCGGAACGCACTACCTCGCAAACGATCTCTCCGCATGGATCAAGCTCACTGTCGGCAAGGGGCACTGGAATAGCGGCAGCTACAGAAGTGTTCCTGTCGAACGCGAGCTGAAGGGCGGAAACGCGCCAAGGGTGATATCGCAATGCTAAACGCAGCCGAACTTCGAAAGTGGCATGAGGCGTCCTCGAATGCCAAGACGTTCAAAGAGGCGGCGACGGCTGAACACAACCTTTCCTTGATATTGGAATGCGGCATTGAGGAGATCATCGCCGCCCTCGAATTCCGAGACAGTGCTCCAACAGTGCATGCCCAGGCGGCAGCCCTTCGTTGCGCGCAGATCGCGGATGCGATGCCGCACCGCAAGGGCTATTCCGTTGCTGAGCTGATCCGTAAGGAATTCGGGCTGAAGCGGCCGGCGGAACTGCCAATCGACAAGTGGAGGAGGGGCGGCGTATGAGCGTCTACGTTGATTCGCTTGTGGTTTGGGGTGGTGATGACGCACCCCCGTGCTTCCGCAATAAGCCCTCCTGTCACATGTACGCGGACTCCCTGGAGGAGCTGCACGCGTTCGCGATCAAGGTCGGGCTCCGGCGCGCCTAGTTCCAAGACTCCAAGACTCTCCAGCATTATGACCTGACGGCCGGCCGCCGTACGATCGCAGTTCGTCTGGGAGCTATTGAGCATGACCGGCGGCAATCGATTGAGAAGTGGCGCGAGCTGCGTAAGGCAAGGGCTCAACAATCCGACAGCCTTGGCCTATTCCCGAGCGATGGCGGTCCAGAGTGACGTAGGTTTCTGGGGACCAAGGGGTTGGTGGTGAAACGAAAGGGCCAACGATGAAGTTAATTTCACTGTGGGAACCGTGGGCTACGCTGATGGCCGTAGGAGCGAAGCGGATTGAGACTCGCTCTTGGGGTACTTCTTATCGCGGTTGGCTTGCAATTCAGGCCAGTAAGGCTGGTCTGCCGAAGCATAGGCTTGCAACTTTCCTAGATCAGCCCGCCTTTCGGCTGGCGCTTTCTGGTGAACGGTTGAGTCCAGGCTGTATTGTTGCCGTCGTACGGTTGCTGGATTGCTGCCCGATGCAAGACTTTAGCTATCTTTCTCAAACTGGAGTGTTTAGTGTCTATCCGGAGCTGGACACTCAGCAGGAACGGGAGTTCGGCGACTTTAGTAAGGGCCGTTGGGCATGGGTAACAGAAGACTTGGTTCGTCTTCCTAAGCCGATTCCATTCCGAGCGAAACAGGGCTTGGTAGATCTTCCATTTGAAACCGTAACGGAATTGCGGAATCAGTGTGCACAACTCTCCGCTCAATTTGAAAATTCTCATCGCGAGAGCAAAACAGAAGAGGCGGGGATTAATGGCTGACATCGTTGCTGATCTCCTGGCGATCGCCAGTCCGGAGCATCCATACGCCGAACCAGCAGCGGCTGAGATCTCTGCACTGCGCAAGCGCATCAAAAACATCCTCTCCGACTTCGGAGAGCTTAGGCGAGCGTGTAGGTCGTGCGGCACGATGATTACCTTTGTGAAGACGCCTAAGGGGAACCTGGCGCCGTACGAAGACGATGGTACGAATCACTTCACGACGTGCCCTCAGGCTGAGCGATTTCGCCGGCGTTCAGCGCCATCTACCGGGAGCTTGTTCGGATGACATTGACTATCCCTGCATGGATCTTTGCCGTTCTGGCCGCCCTGCCGCATGGCATCGCGGCAGCCTTCCTTGTCTTGCTCTCTACCTGGGGACTCGTGCGGATCCCTGTGTTGGCTGTCCGGAGGCAGCGATGATTGCGGCTGAGATTCTGCTCAGAGGCGTCGCACCGGCCGCGAATCGGGCACTCGCTCGTGACATCTACGCGGCAGCGTACGAGCGGCGCGTGCGGCCGTATCGTGAGCTTGTTCAGGCGATGGTCGAGGTCCGGGCCTGTCCGCCGATCGAAGCGGCCGTGAGCCTGATCCAGGCCGGCCAGGATGGATTTTGCAGCTTGCTCATCATCGCGGCTGTCGCTGAGCTGTTGGAATCGCAACATCCGGACGCCAGGGAGCGCCGGTATGTGTGACCAGGTCGACCAGGTCGACACCGCAGAGCTGAGGCTCGCATTCGAAGCGGCTACGTTCCACAAGCGGGTGAAAGCTCGCCGACCATACCACTGCAGGTTCTGCAAGGGCATGATCGTAGCAGGCGAGCATTACCTACAGCACGCCGATCGCGCTGCCCACCCTGCCTGCGTCGAGCAGCTCGCCGCGTTTATCGTGCCGGCGGTGCCCCATGTCCGATGAGTTGGACTTCCACGCCTGCCCGATCATGCGTGTATGGGAGGCGCTTGGAGGCTCGCCGTTGCGGCAGCACCGTGGTCGCGCTTTTTGGCGACGTGGTGATGGCTGGAACATCGCGCTTGATGAGGAGCAGAACGTCTGGTACGACTTTGCATCCGGCGAGGGCGGCGGGCTCATCGATCTGATCCGGATGGCGCGAGGTTGTGATGCTGCGGAAGCGGCCGACTGGCTGGCCGACTTCGCCGGCGTAGCTCGCGAATCACTCACGCCTGACCAGCGCCGCGATTTCGCGCGGCGAAAACGCGCTGCCGCGAGGGACGAATTCCACTGCGCTCGATGGGCGCTTGGCCTCCGGATGCACCTGGAGCGGGCCAAGCGTGAGTCATTCGAGGAAGGCAAGTGGTTCCTTTGGCAGAGCGCCAGTCGGCACCTCTGGCGGCTGGAAACCTCCGATCCGATCACACGACAGACCTGGTGCAACCAGGCACGCGCACGCGATTTTGAGCGCTGGCGGGCTCTCGTCCGCGATGGTGACCGCGAACTGCTGTTCAACGATCAGCTCTGCGCGCTCATCGTCGATTGGCTGACGGAAGCGCAACGCCGGCAGGGGAAGGCAGCATGAAGGGCAAGAAGACAACGCCAGCGAACAGCACGGCGTGGAAGAAGTTTTTGAAGCTGGACAGTCACGGACGAGCGAAGCCGATCTTTTACAATGCGGAACTCGCTCTCCGCGAAGCACCTGACTTCCAGAGTGTCTTGGCATACGACGAGTTCCGGATGCGCGTGGTAGTCAACCGCACTCCGCCGTGGGGTGATGACATGGGAACGCAGTGGACTGACAACCACGATCGCCAGGCCCTGCGTTGGCTCCAGTCGCGAGGCGTCGAAGTGAGCGAGTCGGTTGCCGCGTCGGCCGTTCAAACTGTTGCGTTCGGCAATCGGTTCCATCCGTTGCGCGCCTACCTCGAATCGTTGAAATGGGATGAGCAGCCCCGGTTGTCTGACTGGCTGTACATGTACCTGGGCGTTGCGCACTCGCCATACTCCGCGGCCGTGGCGGAGCGATGGATGATATCAGCCGTAGCTCGCGTATTCGAGCCTGGCTGCAAAGCGGACTGCTGTCTGATCTTTGAGGGGTTGCAGGGCCTGGGGAAGTCGACGGCGTTGAGCATCCTGGGCGGCGAGTACTACACGGACGAGCTCGACGACATGGGCAGCAAGGATTCGTCGCTGCAGCTCCTGGGCGCGTGGATCATCGAGATTGCCGAACTGGCCAGCTATTCGCGGAGTGGCGTCGATCGCGTGAAGGCATTCATGTCGAGGTCTACCGATCGCTTCCGGCCGCCTTATGGACGCTCACTCATTGAGGCGCCACGCCAGTGCGTTTTCGGTGGAACTGTCAACGGCGACACGTACTTGCGCGACGAGACCGGTGGGCGCCGCTTCTGGCCTGTGATCTGTACTCACGCGCACCTGGACGAGCTGCGTCGCGATCGCGACCAGCTATGGGCTGAGGCTGTGCACCGCTACAGAGCCAAGACGGTGTGGTGGATGGACACGCCGGAGCTACGTGAGCTCGCCGCGCAGGAGCAGCGAGACCGGTACGAAGGGGATGCGTGGGAAGAGCTCATCCTGCCTTGGTTGGCTAAACGTATGTGTCGGGACGTGAGTATTTCAGAAATTCTTCAGACAGAGAGTTGCCTAGGGAAACCCACTGGACAATGGACTCAAAGTGACAGAATTCGAGTTGCTAAGATACTGAAATCAAACGGGTGGTCTCGGTTCAATGCTGCGAGTAACGGACGCTCGGATTGGCGCTATAGGCAGGTTTCGGACGAAAGCTTCCAGTCAGCTTCCAGTTAGCTTCCAGTCTAGCTTCCAGTCTATCTCCTTTGGAATCATGGGAGTTTCCAGTCTTTCCAGTTTTTGGAGCGGAAGATACACATACGCGCGCCCGCGAGCATGTTCAATACATACAAATAACTGGAAATACTGGAAGCTGATAGAAGATGCGAGTAGATCCGCCGTAATCCTGACTTTAAAAAGCTCTTGCGCGGAAAAACAAACAGGTGTTATCGTGTTTTCGAACTCAGTTACGAGCCGGGTTCCAGCTTGAACAGCTAAATATCCGAGGCGGAGGCCCTCTTACCGCCACATTCATGAGCGCCGGGACGCTCGTTTCAAATCCTTCTCGCTGGGCTCCAAGGAAAATTATGCCTCTAATCCCTCTCGCCGATCCGTCAGGCCGGATCCTGCAATGGATCGACGCTGATGTTGCTGCCGACCTACAGGGCGTTCGGTTGATTCGTTCGCACCGTGGCCAAGTCGTGAGGGTGATCAAGAAGCCGATCTCCCAGGCAGTTGTCGAGCTGATTGACAAGACGGGCCGGCATTTCGAACAGCGACTCCCTGAGTCCGGGCGCGTCGTTCATGCGTTGCGCGGAGTTCGGGGCAGCGAGCGTGATCCGCGGCCGTATTACTGCAGGCGGTGCATTGAGGTCCATCGCGGCCCTTGTCCCAAGGCTGCAACACGTGAGGCTGGCGAATGAGCGAGTCCGGCCGCTGGTGCCCACGATGCCAGGCGATCCATCCGGCATCGTGTCCGCTTGCCGCGCCGCGCTGGAGGAAAGAGTCTGACGAGCGGCGAGGAACAGCTGCTCAGCGAGGGTACGGGTATCGCTGGCAGAAATCGAGTGCCGCCTACCTGGTGAAGCACGAGCTCTGTGTTGTGCATGAGAGGAAGGGTGAGCGAGTTCCTGCGATGGTGGTCGATCACGTGATCCCACATCGCGGCGACATGAAGCTCTTCTGGGATCCGCAGAACTGGCAAGCACTGTGCAAGGAATGCCACGACGTCAAGACAGCGAGAGGTGAATGACATGATGCGACTCCAGGTTGTCCAGGATGGCGATGGGATCCCGCAGGTGGTGACGGCCGACGGCGAGGTTGTCGATGGCGCCAAGGTAATCGAGATACGTCACGAAGTGGGTAAACCCGTCCTGGTGACGTTCACCTTCATTGACATGCCGGCGACGATGGCGATGTTGGGGCGCAAGCTGGTCAAGCGGGAGGACGTTCCTGGCCTCGTCGATCCGCCGTCTGAGGCTGTCAGCTAATAGGGACGATCAGCGCCCGCTGTGGCTGTCAGCTATTGGTGGGGCAGAAGAGGCTAACCCATCACTTGAGACCGGGGGGGTGGCAAAAGTCTGGGGCCCGGCGGTCTAGACCGTGGGGGCACCCACGCGCTATCGGCCGCGAAATGAGAGGAGGGGGAGGGTCGCATGGTAGGACGCAAACCAGTACCGCTCGACGTCAAGCTGGCGTCCGGCAACCCTGGGAAGCGTCCGCTCAATCGCAATGAACCCATCGCGCTGGGTGCCATTCCGGATCCACCAGAGTGGATGTCGGAGCTCCAGAAATCCATCTGGAGGGAGGGTCTAGAGGCCGCGCCGAAGGGACAACTCAAGCGCGTTGATGCATCGGTCTTTACTGCATGGGTTGTCGCCACGGCTACACATCGAACGGCGGCCGAGCTGGTGGCCAAAGATGGCGTCCTGATCCCAGCAACCGAAGGCAGTAAGAATCTCATGCAGCATCCAGCGCTGTCCATACAGAACAAGCAGGCTGAGCTGGCCATGCGTGCTGCCGCGCAGCTCGGATTTGACCCATCCAGCAGATCACGGCTATCTGTGCCGGACGAAGACCAGATGGAGCTCGGCTTCGACGATGACATTTTCAGCGGTAAGCCGCAGCTGGTAGCGAATGGGTCCTAGGTGCTCATTCTGCGATGAGCCGGTCCGCTGGGCAAAGAGTTTGCGAGATGGCCGGCTGCTCTGCCGGGCCTGCGAAGTATGTCTCTTCTTCGAGACGCACCTGACGTTGACTGGCGATTTCGCCGGCCAGCCGTTTTGGTTGATGCCATGGATACGTGATGTGCTCAGGGATATCTTTGGCACCCTCGATGAGGATGGGATGAGGCGGTATCGGGAGTGTTACCTGGAAGTGCCTAAGAAGAACACAAAGACAACCGTCTGCGCCGGAATCGTAGTGTTCTGCGTCGCAACCGCTCCGATCAGTGGCACAGAAGTCTATTCTGCCGCCACATCCAAAGAGCAGGCTGGCATCGTATTCAGGGCTGCCGCGCAAATGGCGCTGAATTCCCCGGTTCTACGGAGGAGGTTGAAGGTTGTTCCCTCCGCAAAGCGGATCTTCCGTAGAGACGATCCGACTTCTTTCTACGCCGCTCTCAGCGCGGATGGTGACGTCAACGATGGCATCAACCCATCGGTAGTCATTAAAGACGAACTCCACCGCTGGCGGACACGCAAAGCGATGGAGCTGAATGAGATCCTAAGCCGCGGCGGCATCACCCGCCAGGAGTCCCTGGAAATCAACATTTCGACGGCGGGTGAGGAGGGGGAATCGCCGCTCTGCTGGCGGCAGCACGAGTACACCCGGCTCCTGAATGATGGGACGATCACAGATCGCCGATTTTACGGCAGAATCTGGGCGGCCGACCTGTCGAAGCACGACTGGGCCAGCCGCGAAGCCCGCGTCCAGGCGAACCCGAGTCACGAGGACAACGGGGGATACCTCAAGGACGAAATCCTCGCGGCGCTTTGCCTGAAAGCGCAAAATGACCCACAGGCCAAGGCCGATTATCTCCGGTACCACTTGAACGTGTGGGGCCAGCGGTCGGAGAGCGTTATCAATTTGGAGCGTTGGTCAGAATGCGGCGGAGGAATCGACCTACGAACTTGGCCTGAGTATGACCCTGAGCTGCTGGTGAAAGAGTGGGGCCTGGCGAATCGGCCGTGCGTGGCAGGCGTCGACATGAGCTGGTCAACTGACTTAACTTCGACGGCCTTTGTTTTCCCTCCGATGGCGGCCAACGAGGTTTGGTCTTTCTTGCTGTTCTTCTGGATGGCGGATGAGAGAGTCCGCTTCCTGGAGAGGAATGACAAAGTACCTTACTCCAGCTGGGTCCGGAAGGGATTCATCGAAACAGTCCCTGGTGCAGCTATCAGCGATGCGTTAATAAAGCGGCGATTGGAATGGGGCCGCGATCGATTTGAGGTCCGGAATGTCGCATATGATCCGTGGGGTTTCCGTGCGGCTGCAGAGGATCTCACGAAGCAAGGGTTTGCATGTGTCGAAGTGCGCCAAGGGTATGCTTCCCTCTCGGAGCCGACGAAAAAGCTCTTGGAACTGTACCAGACCCAAGGGCTACGACACGGCAACAATCCCGTCCTCAACTGGAACGCCAGATGTCTGGCGTTGCTCAGCGACAACAAAGACAATGTGCAACCAGCCAAGCCTGAGCGGGCAAAATCGTCAAAGAGAATTGACGGAATAGCCGCGTCGATAAATGGGATGGTGCTTGGCATCAACATGGCTCCGAAGAAACGCGGTCCGGGAATCGCACTTCTGTAATCTCCAATGCCAATCGAGACACTTGCCAGCCTGGCTCTCTCTGCTGGGCACGACATCCTTGCGCCTGGCATCCGAAATGATGCAGAGTACTCGCTTGCGGAAGCGCGCCGCGGGACTCTTGGTTACGAACTCCTGACGGGCGGATCCAACAGCATAGCGGGGCCGGCCGTTACAGAGAGAACCGCCATGGCCGTGTCCGCCGTGTATGCGTGCGTGAATCTGGTTTCTGGCGCCATCGCGAGTATTCCGATCCACGTCTATGAGCGTCCGCAGAGCTCGAAGGACAGCCCGGTTCGTGTCGACCACGATTACTGGTGGCTCCTAAACGAGCAGCCTACCCCATTGATGTCGGCCGCCGTCTTCTGGACCTGGATCATGGAGACGCTTCAGTTGGGCGGTGACGGCTTCGCGCTGATCGTCCGGAACGTGCGCATGCAGGTCACAGAGATCCTGCCTCTGGATCCTCGCCAGGTCATCGTCGACAAGCGGGATGGCGAGCTTGTCTACTACATCTGCCTCGACGGAAAAGCATTCACGGTTTCGGCTGCGGATATCCTGCATATCCCGGGCGCCGGCTTCGATGGGCTGAGGAGTATGTCTGTCGTGAGATTTGCCGCCAAGCAGGCGATTGGCACTTCCCTGGCGGCGGCAGAATTCAACGCCCGGTTCTTCTCAAACAACGCCCGGCCGGATGTTGTGCTCACGACAGATGGCGACTTGGGCGATGACCAGCTTGATCGGATCCGCACCTCCTGGCAAAAGAGGTATGGCGGCCTCGAAAACCAGCACCTGCCCGCCGTGCTCTTTGGAGGCCTTAAGCTGCAGCCATACTCGATGACGGCCGAAGACGCGCAGCTCATCGAGACGATGCAGTGGCAAGTCGAGGACGTCTGCCGATTCTTCAGCGTCAACCCGTTCATGATCGGCCACTCGGAAAAGACGACGAGCTGGGGATCTGGTGTTGAGTCGATCGGCATCGCCTTCGTCAAGTACACGCTTGGCCGGTATCTCACGAAGCTCAAGCAGGAACTCAACCGCAAGTTCTGGCCGCGGTCTGCGCGGTACTTCTTCGAGTGCATCACGGCTGGACTGGAGCGCGGTGACATCAAGACTCGCTATGAGGCCCATCGGCTGGCGCTCGGAGGTTCGACCGGGCCGGGCTGGATGACGCCGAACGAGATCCGCCGGATAGAGAATCTTCCCTCGATTGAGGGTGGCGACAAATTGACGGACTGGAGCAAAAGTGAATCCTCTTCTAAAACTCCTCAAAATCCAGACAAGCAAATCCAACCTCCGAGTCCAGCAAAAGGACCAGGCGGAAGCGACGATCTATCTCTATGACGCGATCGGCGCGTACTGGGGAATTGGCGCGAAGCAATTCGTCGACGAACTGAACGCCATCACGGTGCCAAAGATCCATCTGCGGATCAACTCGCCAGGCGGCGACGTCTTTGAGGCCCGTGCCATGTCGACAGCGATCCGAGCTCATTCCGCGAAAGTGATTGCTCATGTCGATGGTGTTGCGGCTTCCTGTGCCAGTTGGATCGCCCTGGCTTGCGCAGAAGTGGAGATCGCGCAAGGCGCATTCTTCATGGTCCACAACTCTTGGACCTGGACAATCGGCAACAAGGCCGACCACGAGGCCGCGATCAAGCTGCTCGCTAAGATCGACAACTCCATCGCCCGCGACTACCAGGAGAAGACGGGGAAGGACACGCAGCAGGTCCAGCAATGGATGGACGAAGAGACATGGTTCACGGCGGATGAGGCCCTCGCCGCTGGCTTTGCGGACCGCATAGCTGACGGAGAGAAGGCGGCGGACCTGGCGTGGGATATCGCGGCGGCCTATCCCAAGGCTCCGGCCGCGCTGAAGTCAAGCAACCCACCGAATCCGGCGGCCGCGCCTGGTGGCAACGCCGAAACACAGCACGACTTTGAGTGTGAGCATCGCGAGCGGCGGGCTCGCGCACTTGTAGGTATCGCCTAGCCCCGCGGGGCGAAGTTCGTAGAAAGAAAGGAACGTATGAAACAAATCCAGGCCCTGCGGGAACGCCGGGCAGAGATCTCCAGAAACATGCTGGCGCTGAACGATGAGTTCAAGGGAGCCAAGTGGGGCGCCGAACAGCAGAAGAAATGGGAGGAGATGGAAACGGAGGAGGGCCGTATTCGGGATGAAATCACCCGGATGCAGCGCCTCGCCGACATGGATGCCGAGAAGGCCTTTGGCGACGTCACCAAGCCCAACAACGGGAAGGCCTGGAAGTCCAACGATGTGATGTCCATGACCGCTAAATGGGCGGCGGTGGGCGAACGCGGGATGACTCCCGAGGAATTTGATGTCATCCGTAATACGATGTCCACGACCACGCCGGGCGAAGGTGGCTATACGGTGGCGATCGAAGTAGCCACGATGATCTCTGATTCAATGAAGGACTTCAGCGGCATGCGCAAGGTTGCTGAGGTGATCCGGACCAGCAAGGGAAATCCCATCAACTATCCGACTTCGGATGGAACGGCGGAGACAGGTGAGCAGGTTGATGAAAATGCGCCGGCCAACAACCTGGATGTATCCTTTGGCGTCGTACCGCTGAACACATTCAGGTACAGCTCTCTGGTGGTGAGAATGCCTTTTGAGCTGCTGCAGGACAGCCAGGTCGACATGGAGGCGTTCGTTAAGAATCGTCTCACGCAACGGGTCGCTCGCATCCAGAACACGAAGTTCACCACGGGGACCGGCGTCAATGAGCCCAAGGGCGTCGTGGCCGCGTCCGCGCTCGGCAAGACGGGTGCGGCTGGGCAAGTCGCCAGCATCATTTTCGACGACATTGTCGACCTGGAATTTTCGGTCGACGTCGCCTACCGCGACCTCGGCCGATGCAAATACATGATGAACGACTCCAGCGTCAAGGTCGTTCGCAAGCTGAAGGACTCCACCGGCCGGCCCATCTGGACGCCCAGTTATGATGGCGGGATCGTGAAGGGTACGCCCGACATGCTCAATGGGTATCCAATCGCGGTCAACAATGCGATGGCTGCCATGGCCGCCAATGCGAAAAGCGTCCTGTTCGGGGACATCTGGTTCTACAAGATCCGCGATGTCCTCATGGATGTGCAGTTGTTCCGCTTCACCGACAGCGTCTACGCGTCGAAGGGGCAGGTTGGCTTCCTCCTGATGGCGCGTTCTGGCGGCACCTACACGGATGTCGGCGGCGCAGTGAAGCATTACGTCCATCCGGCGGCCTAATCGGCCGGCGATGGACAGTTCGTCATACCCCAACCAACAGCGACAGACAACGCAAGGGGCGGCAGGATGCTGCCGCCCCAGTGAGGAGTCACGATGAGAGTCACAAATTTGCAGTCGTGGGCCGGAGAGAACTTCTCCTACTTACCGGGAGAGGTCATCGACCTACCGAAAGCCATCGCGACGGCACGTATCAAGGCGGGGCTCGCCTCGCCAATCCAGGCGGCAGTGGGGAAAATCCCCAGTCAGCAACAGCCGGCACTGGAAGGTATGAATGAACCCGAAGCCACCCAGGAAGCGGCAGTGGACGGAGCAAATGAACCGGACGGCAGCAATTAAGCTCATGCGAGCGGCCGTTCTGGTACAAGCGGCGGCAACGATGCCGGTATCGATGGGTTTGGCGAAAGACCATCTCCGGGTCGACGACGCCGCCTATGACAGGTTGATCACGACCAGTCTCGCTGCCGCCGTTACTGAGTTTGAGGACATCACCGGCCGTGCGTTGATCGATTCGACCTGGGATCAGACCTACGACTCATGGCCCTGCTCGGATCGGATCCAGCTTCCCAAGGGCAAGGTTTCTGCCGTGCTGAGCGTCAAGTACGTCGACTCAACTGGCGTCGAGACTGCCTTTGCGGATTGGGATCTCGACGAGATCGACGCGGCGGTTGTTCTCAAAGCTGGGAAGCAGTGGCCCGTCTCGCAGCTTCGCTCCTGGGTGGCAATTACCATCCGATTCCAGGCCGGTTGGGAGAACGATGAGGCGGTGCCGGCGGACATTCAAACGGCGATTCTATTCAAGCTCCAGTCGGGTGTAGACGGTATCGGCGGCGCAAACATGGGCGTTCACGAGTTGGAGAAGCAGCGCATGGAAGCGATCTTCAGCCGTACCGCGATGCGGTACCGCACCCACAGGTGACCTATGCAGGCTCAAGGACTAACGGAGCGGATTGAGATCCTAGTGCACTCCGGCGCCACTGGTGCAACCGGGCAGAAACGCAATGATCCCGGCGATTGGAAGGTGGCCTTCCATCGATGGGCACGGGCAGTGCCGAAGGCGTCCGCTCGATTCGAGCGGCTCTCCGCATCGATTGATGCCGTGACGGCAATCTATGAGATCCGCGGTCGTGTGGCCGTGAATGCCCAGATGCGCGTTATGCATCAGGGGCGGACCTTCCGCATTGTCGGGCTCACGACGGAAGGGAATCGTCCTCCTGAGGCCGCAGAGATGATCACGCTGATCTGCTCGGGGATGCAATGAGCGGCTTCCAGGGGTATGAGGAATTCGTCGCCAAGTTGCGGCGGGTCGTCGATACTCCCTACGACGACGATGCGAACCGGGCCTTCCTGGCGGCCGCGCAAGTGATAGCAGGAGCAGCCAGGCGGAACGCTCCGGAGAGAACTGGCGCTCTGAAGAAGGCCATCATCGCCGGAAGCTGGCGGAAAGGTGCCGATGCTATCCGCAGGTTCGGGCCTGGTGGCTACGCGCAGGTGAATCTACTCAAGCGGTACACGAGGACGGCGCCGCACGGCCACCTGGTGGAGGGCGGGCGTCAAGCCGTCAGACCGCGACGGCCATGGAAGAACGATCGCACTGGACAGTGGGTGAGTAAGCGCCTTGTGAAGGGATTCGCCGGTAAGTACTTCTTTCGCCGGGCCGTCGAAGAAAACGAGACAGCGGCTCTGGAAAAGGCGGCGGCTACCCTCCAGGCGCTGATTGAGAGGGCAGCAAGATGACATTCGCGGCAGGGCTTCGAGTCTTCCTCACATCACAGAAGGCGATCGCAGAGGGAGTAGGGGATCGGCTGTTCCCAGTTCTCGCACCTCCACCAGAAGATGGTGGAGGCCTGTACCTGGACAGCCTGGTCTACCGTCTCGATTCCCGCAATGCTCAGCCCGGGTTAGGGCGTGCGCCTCAGCGATCGGCGCGATGGCAGGTCGTGATCCTCAGCGCGGATCATGCCCGGGCACATGGTCTCGCGGACGCGGTCGAGGCAGCTCTCAACGGCTTCGCAGGGCTGATGGGTGATGTACGGGTGCTGTCCTGCCAGATGCAGGACGCCAGCGATCACCACGATTCGGACTTCGATCTCTACGCGGTCGAGCAAGCGTACGAGGTTATGTACTTGGTCAATCAAAATCAATAGGAGCAATATGGCTTTCACACCGATCTCTTCTCAGGGCTGCCTGCTCAAGCTGGCAACCACCGATGTCAATCCGCGGACGTTCGCGCTTGTCGACGGCGTCACGTCCCTGGCCGGTTCCGGAGGCGAACGCGAAACGCTGAACGCAACGGCGATCAGCGACAATGCGCCGCGGTCCGTTGTCGGCTTCCCCTCGCCGGAGATTTTCGAAGGCGACGTCAACTTCGATCCGACTGACGTCGTTCACGTCGCGCTGAAGACAGCGAAGGCAGCCGGCACACGGAAGCTCTTCAAGCTCACCTACAGCGACGGCCCGGGGACCTCCGTTTGGCGGTATGGGTACGTCGCCGCGTTCGGCATGCCGGATATTCAGGGCAATGCCTTGGTGAAGACGAAGCTGCGGATCGCGCTCGACGGCGCGGAGCTGGCGGCTGAACCGGCCTAAGGAGTCACCAATGGAAGAACTTATCTCTGTTGTCTTCGACGAGCGGGCGTACACGCTACGTCTGCAATTTCGGGACATCGCGCTCGCAGAGCACAAATCCGGGCTGGATTTGATGGGGGAGACGGCGAAGGAATTCTGGGACATCAAGAAGGCGGCCGTCTACAAAGTCGCCTTTTTGCTCTGGGCGGCCATGCTCCACAAGTATCCATCGGTGACGCTGGAGGAGGTCCGTGAGTGGGTGACGCCTTCGAACCTCAGGATCTGCACCGAGACCATCGCAAAGTTGATGGCGCGTGACGTTCAACCGGTATTTGACGCGCTTGAGAAAGACCAGAAGAGCCAGGAGCCGAGTGAAGACCCTTTCACGGAGACTGGGGGCTCAGGCTTAGCAGCTTCGCCCGAGTCCATTTAAGGATCGGGAAGTCAGAGTTCTGGGAACTCACCCCGCGTGAGTTCTCAGCTCTCTGTTATCAACATCGCCAGAAAATCAAGTTCGAAGCCGCATTGGTCGGCGTGAGGGGGTTGGTGTAATGCGATTCTCAGAGCTCCAAGTCAAGATTTCGACAGATGTCAGTTCCTTCACGCAAGGGCTGCGAGAGGTCAACGCTGACCTTGCGAAGACCAATGCCCAAGTGAACCGCCAGTCGATCGGTTTCACGCAGTTCGGGAATGCGTTGGCTAATGTCGGCTCGCGCCTCACATTGGGGGTAACGGTACCGTTAGTGGGGCTTGTTGGTAGTGCCGTCAAAGCTGCAGCCTCACTGGAGGTGACTGAGACGGCCTTCAAGACCTTAATGCATTCCACCGATGCGGCAAAAGAGAAACTCGATGAATTGAAGCGGTTTGCCGCCAGCACACCGTTCCAATTCCCCGAGCTGGCTGACGCTACGAAGCGGATGTTGGCGCTTGGATTCTCAGCCAAGGATGTCCTGCCGACATTGCGAATCGTCGGTGACGCTACTTCGGCGCTCGGAATGGGTAGTGAGGGGTTGAACCGCATCATTCTTGCTCTTGGACAGATTAAGACCAAAGGGGCAGTTCAGGCTGAGGAGATGAGGCAGTTAGCAGAGGCCGGTATTCCCGCTTGGGATGCTCTCGCAGAGAGGCTAGGTGTAACAGTCCCGGAAGCGATGAAGCTCGTGGAGAAGCGGGCGGTCTCCGCCCAAGTCGCGATCGATGCGGCATTGGGTGCCATGAAAGCCAACTTCGGCGGTGGCATGGAAGCGCAGGCAAAGACCTTGCTTGGCGTTTGGTCGAATGTGATGGAAAAAATCGGGTTCGCGGCAGCCGATATCGGAAAGAGTCTACTTCCTGTGGCGAAGACGATCGCGACAGATTTTATTCTGCCGACCGTCGAAGGGGCTAAGAATCTCGCTGAAGGCTTCTCCAGGCTTCCAGCAGTATTTCAAAATGCAACCGTCGCGGTTGTCGGCCTGGTCGCCGCATGGGGACCTGCGACGTTCGTGATTGGATCGGTTGTCACCTCGATTACATCGATGGTCTCGGCTGCGCGAATGGTCGGCCCATTGCTCACAACTCTTTCAGGAACCGTGGCGCGGTTGGCGGGCGTTCTTGCGCAAAACATGGTTCCAGGGCTAACAGGCGTTACTGCATCATTTGCGACTGGAGCAGCAGCAATCACGGCTTGGGGCGCGGCGATCGCTGGAATTGTCGCAGGAGTGGTGGCCGCTGGATATGCTTTCTGGAAGCTCGATGACGCCATGACCGCGAATGAGAAGGCGCATAAGAGCCTGGAACAGACGATGGGCTCATTGCTCATCAAGCTCCACCAGAACGGTGTGGATACGAGTGAGCTGGATAAGCAGTACAGGAGCGGTCAGATAGGAGTGGACCAGTATGTTAAGGCATTGTTGAAGTTGGTTGACGCGCATGTCCAGGCACAGAAGGCAATTCCAGGCACGGCGGCGGCCGCAGCTGCTCTGGCTGAAGCGTTCAAGAAGCTAGGCATAGAGAGTGGAGAGGAGCTTGCAAAGAAGTTAAAAGAAGCGCAATCGGCTCTGGCTGAGATCCAGAAGGCGTATCGGGACGGGGCGGCGTCGGCTGATGATGTGGCGCGGGCACAGGAAGTTGTCCAGAAGGCATTCGATGCCTTGCACCCGAGCGTGAGGAAGGCCAGCCAGGAATACCAGAAGTGGCTGGAGCAGTTCCCGAAGGGCAAGGTCCTATCCGATGAGGCGGCGAACGCCTGGGCGATCCTGCAGGCCAAGATCGGCATGGTGGTTGATCGCAAACAGGAACTCATCAGCAGCATTGCGAAGCTCCAAGTTGCGCAGGAGGTCGAGCTGGCGACGATCACCGCGCTGAATCAACAGTACGGGATTTTCGCGGGGATAAAGAACATCCCAATTCTGGAGCCGTCGGTCAAGCTGCCAACTCCCGCAATCGGCGACCTCAAGCTTCCCTCGCTGCCGAAGTCGGCAGGCTCTGTGATCCCGACGTTCGGCTCGATCGATGAGATGCGGCAGTACGAGGCCGAATTCGCAAAGATTGAGGACGCCTACCAATCAGGAGTCCTCACTGCCCGGGAATATGAGGCCGAAATCGAGCGACTCGGCAAGAAGTTCCCTGAGGCATCGAAGGGCGCTACCGATATGGCCGGCGCGTCGACACGAGCCTCCAAGCAGATGAGCCAGTCGATGCGACAGGTCTCGACGATCATCACCGATCTTAGCCGTGGCTTGGCTGACGCGCTGGTGAACTGGAAAGGGCTTGGCGATGTCGGGATCAAGATCGCGAAGGATCTAGCTACGGCCATCATTCGGGATCTCATTGAGGGGGCGTTTAAGAAGCTCAGCGGATCCATCACCGGATGCTTCGGCCAGCTCGGAGCATTGGGTGGCGCAATCGGAAAACTTTTCGGGGGCGGGGCTTCGGCGGCGTCTAGTGCAGTCGGAGCTGCGGGCAGTGCGGCTGGATCGGTCGGCAGTGCGGCCGGCAGCATCGGATCCGCGGTGGGCAGCTCCGTGACCGGGATCGTTGGCGCCGTTGCCGGAGTCGCGTCGGCAATTTCTGGGATCGTGGGCAATTTCCAGATGGCGGGCATGAACAAGAGCCTCGATGTGCTCGTGAAGCACACCCTGCAGCTGGTCATGATCGGCGAGGCGATGTTCAAACTCGTCGACACCCGGCTCGATGCAGTACACGCCCGGCTCTTCGAGATGCGCACCTATGGTCTCGGGGTATGGCCGCAACCTGGCTACGAATGGGCGATGTCTGGAGCTGGTGGAGGTGGAAACACGTATGCGTTCGAAATCGGGAACGTGTACGGCGGCCCGGCCGGGCTCGACGCGCTTGCGGATGAGATCATCCGGCGGCTGATTCAGCGGGGGTTGAAGATCTCGTGAGCATTCAAGTCCTCATCGGTGGAGTCGACAAGAGCCCGCTCATGGGCTCCCTGTCCATTACTGCCGGTCTCTCCGCACAGGCTACGTGTGACATGGAGTTTCGAGAGGTTGGCGGCTGGATGCCTGCTGTTGGAGCCTCACTCGAAGTCAGGGTCAATGGCAGCACGAAGTACCTGGGCAGCGTGGATTCCGCGCCGCGCCAGGTGCTCCAGGGCGGTGTTGTCACGGACATCTCGATCGCCAGTGTGGATATCACCAGCATCGCTGGCCGGCGCCTGGCTGGCGAGTACTCCTGGACAAACGTCAAGGCTGGGAAGATCTTTCGCGACCTGGTCGGAAGCGGGCTTCTCGGTGAGGACATAAGCACCACCTTTGTATCCGATGGCCCTGACGTAGCTGCCTTCGAGGTCAACTACGAGACGGTCGACGAGGCCTTGAACCGGTTGTGTGCCACAAGCAACATGGTGTGGCGCATGACCTGGGACCGCGAAGCCCGGTTCCACGCTCCGGACGCCTTCGACGCGCCCTTCTCCGCGGTCGACGGAGCCGCGCTCATTCGCAATCTGAAGATCACGCCGGATCGTAGCGGCTATGCGAATCGAGTGGTTGTGCGCCTTGGGCAGGCCCTGCTGCCGGGCACCATCGACACGATCAGCGGCGGCGGCCGGCTCGGGCCGATCGATGACGTCAATGTGAAGCTCGACGGAGCGGCGAAGTCCTGGGACCTCTCGTACCGGTGCGTTGACACGCCGGTGGTTAAGCTCGACGGCGTTGCCCTGACGGTAGCCGAAGAGGGTGTAGGGATTGCGCAGTGCTACTGGACGAAGGGCTCTCAGCAGATCTCTCTCGACGCGGGCCAGGCGGCGCCCGCGGGTGCGTCGACGCTGGAGATCACCTATACAGGAATCGCTGAGCGGCTTGTGGCCCGGCAAAACGATGGAGCGATTGCTGAGCGCGCCGGCGTGGAAGGCGGCACGGGCATCTACGCGATCTCCAAGACTTTGGCGGATCCGATCACCGAAGAGGACGCCCGCAATTACGCGCAGACCCTGGTCGACACGCTCTCTCAGATCTCGCATGTTGCCGAGTTCGAGACGGATACATATATCAATCCCCTCTCGGCGACTCTGGAGGTCGGACAGCGCATCTACATCTCAATCGGAGGCTATGCCTCGCCCGGCTGGTATCTCGTCAGAAGGATCTCTATTTCCGACCACAAGACAGCGCAGGGCGTGTTTATCCGTATGCGCGTCGAAGCGGCGAATGGACCGGTGATCGGCGACGCGCTCAGCTGGTTTCGGCAGTTGATGGGCCAGGCCGGGCCGTCCGCGGGCCTGAGCGCTGGAGCTGTCGACGCCACGCCTCCAGATGCCGGCGGCGGTGGGGTGACACCCCCAACTCAACCAACTGCTGGTGATTGGGACGTGCTGCCGCTGGAATACTCGGCCGATGAAGCTGGGAACCAGATGGTCCACATGCAAACGACATTTACCGGCGCCATGCCAGCGAATGCCGAGTTCCTCATCTTCTGGCGTTATCCCTCAGGCGTCAGGCCAGCGGATCCGGCAATGTGGACTGAGCTGTTTCGGCTATCCGCTCCGGGCACCAATGGATCGTGGATTCCTCAGCCAACGGCCGCTGAGGATTGGAGCGTCTGCTGCACTGCGGCATCTGCGTCCTATCTTGGAATCCCGACAGCCACGACTCCGTTGAAAGTCGTCAGTGTGGCCGCCTGGAAGAAACCAGTTCCGCTTACCGGCGCGACAGTGGCTCTGCAATCCATAGACTACGGCGGCCGTACCCGCTACCGCATCAAAGTCAACTTCACCCGAGACGCCGGCGACAAGAACTTCTTTGTCTGCCGTGGCGACCTGAACTGGTGCAATTCCAGCTTCGTTCCGCTTGGTGGTGACGATGGCGCCTTCAAAAATGTAGTGGGCAGCGACTCCAGTCCCATGTACGTCGGCGGCAATGAAGGCTTCGACCCGCCGCTGCCTGAGAATGGCACGCAGTACCGACAGTTGCGTCTCTACCCGGTGGGCTTCGACGGAAAGCCGAACTACACCGGGGCTATCATCATTGACCTCACGTGGTCACCAGATGGCGGTTTTAAGGCGTCGAGCCTCGACCCTGCGAGCCTCGACGGGACGATGTCCATCAAGACGGTGGGTGGAGTCAAGAAGCTGGCCGTTGCCGATAACAGCATCGGAAAGACGCAGGTTTCTACATCATTCGATCTCCCGGAGATCGTCTTTGGAGTCCCGACCAGCCTCGGCACGCATTCGAAGCTCATCTACAACGCGGCAGACGGGAAGTTGTACAGGTGGAACCCTACAGCCTTCACGTTTCAGGAGGCAATGGACGGGGCCTCAATCAAAGCGCAGCTCCAACAGAACAAACTGACTGCTGCGGAGTTTGCAGCGAGCATCGAGCCGTACAGCATCGTCACGTTCGTTCCAACAGTGAAGTCCACTGCGAACATCTACAACGTTACGGATGGGAAAACCTACAGATGGAATGGATCGGCGTATGTGCGTGATGTGAACTCGACCGAGATCAAATCCATGCTCTCCGTCGACCAACTCCAGGCCGGCCAGATCGCGGCGGGGGCAATTGGCACCTCTTCAGCTTTCGACGGCTGAGATCCTGGTGGGCGCGGGTGGAGGAAAGTGCGGGCGGTTCAGAATCAACGATGGCTTCGGTGCCATGATCGGTTTCATGGGGGATGATGGTGCCGGCTTCGTCGGCATGTGGTCCTCGCGTGGCCGCTTTGGCGGTACCTTCAGCAGCCCCGTAATTGATCTGAGCACCGGTGGAGCAAGCATCAATAACGCGGCCTTCAACCTCATCGGCAGCTTGTTTTCGCTGAATATGAACACGACGGATGGGCTGAAGGTGACCGACTCGTCCGGCTCATACCTTCAGGCGAAGAGCTATCAACTGAAGTCGTACGATCCCGTATTCGGATTCAACGCTAGCTTCGGCGCATCGAGTGTTTCGACGGCCCACAACGCGTACGTAGACTCCTATGCGCAGCTGACTTCGAATGTGGGCTCCACTGGCGGACGAGTGGAGCTGAAAGCCCCATCTCAGGGGAACATCGGGTTGTGGGCAGATGGCAGTTCGAATCGGCTGGTGACGGCCCGCTACGGCTCCTATATCGATTTCACTGGGGGCGGCGGCTACTGCAACATCGGAGAGTACCGCATTGGTAACCAGGTGGTGATCGATGCGAACAGGAACCTCCGGCTGGCAAGCATCTTCACAGAGAGCCTGGCGCTCGCTGGGCTGACCGCATGGAAATGGACGCCGGCCTATAACGCTTCCGGCGGCTACGAAGGCAAAATTCTAATCATTCCGTAAGGAGTACCATGGCAGAATTTATCGTCAACATCGACGATCGCATCGTTGAGGAGCTAGAGAAGCAACGCAAGCAGAATACGGCGCCACGGAAGAATCCCGACAACCCTGAGGAGGTCATCTCAGGGCCGGTGCACAAATCGGTGGCGGAAATGATCCAGGTGATCGTGGATCAGGGTATCGCTCCAATCGCGGCGAATGTCCCGTCGCCGGAAGCTGAGGCGCTTGCGAATGAGATCGATGAAAAAATGGAGCGGCTGAAGAAAATGACGCGCCCCACTATTGAGGTGCGGCAGGCGTAGATCCAGAGAATAGACTTTTGCGTTGACCAACCAGGGCGACCCTTCGGGGCCGCCCTTTCTATTGCCCGTGAGGATCCATGAAAACAACTTATCTCCCCGTTCTCGTGCTGCTGCTGGCAATCCTGCCGCTGGCGGCCGCTGCTCAATCCACGCTCACTCTCACGCCGTCTGCCACGGTGGTCTATCCTGGCGAGCCGCTGTCGATCCCGTCGCCTTGCCGGGCGGAACGGTGCCCTGCCATCTGGCATCCAGTGGAGCGCTCCGCTTCCGGGCCTGGTGACATCCGCCGGCGTGGCCTGGACGTCCGCCGGCAAGAATATCCAGTGCGCTACGGTGTCCAGCGCAACCAACTATGTCCGTGTCCGGCATGAACAAGAACAAGCTCGGCGATGGCGTAGTGGCTACGATCACCGTGCCGACCAGTACGCCGGGGCCTCTACAGTTCGGGCTCACAGGGCTATTGGGCTCGACAGATACGGCTCTGCCGATCACGATCACTTCCGCCCCTGTCACCGTCACAGTAACGACCAGGTGCGACGTCGACAAATCGGGCGCCACTGACGCGAATGACGTAAGCGCCTACCTGCCTCAGGTGCTGAGCTGTGCCCGGTGCACGCAGAGCCTCACCGGTGACGGGAAGTGCGACGTGCGATCCCTCATCATCCTGATCTACGCGGCCCTTCCTGGCGGCAGTTGCGCGGCGAAGTAGCAGATCGATTTTGACGTCGATCAGCACGCCACGAGTTGGCGGGCCTGGATGCAGCGGCGGGCGGTCGCGCGACCGCTCTTCCACTAAACGAGGCCGCAAGACGGCCACAAACGAAAGGACAGCTATGGGACCGATTACCGATCCGAATCCGATTCACAACTGCACTCCTGCCGTCGTTAAGAAGGCAATTCTGGTACTCAGTTACATGGGGATTTTCCCCAGTGCGATTGGGCTCCAGCAGACCTTCAACGGATGGGCTGTCACAGACGCCATTGTCGTGCCGAATCTGGACGCTCAACCGGCCGATATTCCGATGGCGTACCGGCTGCTCATCGAGGGTCAATGGCAAGGCGCGAAGCAGATCATCCAGACGGCATTCGAGAATCTCTCCTCTGGGCCGTTTGAAGACCGGCTGTATTACCTGTACCTGCAGTGCACCTCGAAGCAGCTTACCCGGGCCGCCTTCAAGGAGATCCTGATCTCCAACGCCCCGACCGTTGGGCGGGCGTATGCGGAGGCGATTGCAGCGCTGGAGAAAGCGTAGGGCGTCATGGACCTCACTGCGCTCGCGACTCAACTCCTGAAGTTGATCACCCTGCTGCTGGAAGGTGTGCCCGTCGAGCAGCGCCGCGCCACGGCGATTACGTGGTTCTGGCTGAACTGGCCGCTGGCGAAGCTGTTCCTGAAGATGGGGAAGACCCCGCAGGACGTCATCGACCAGATCGAGAACGGCATGAAAGCCGCATCGGTCGATTCCACGCCGAAGGCAAGCTGAGGACAGCATGGATCTCTCGCATTTCCACTGGCAAGAGTTCATAGCGGGCGGGGTCTTCATGACCCTGCTCGCCTATGCTGTCCGCACCATTCCGCCGCAAACCAATCCCTGGGCTCGCTGGATCGTGGGGATTCTCCAGTTCGCTGTGAGCAATCTGGAGCAGGCCCGCGCTCAGGTGAAGCCTGTAGACCAGCCGAAACAATAGTCACGGCCTGGCACTGACCAGGTCGGGTTGTAGCACAGCTTGAATCGGAGACACCACGGCGACGTCTCCGCCGTCCACGCGCAAGCATTCACTTTCTTGGAAGACCAATGTCACAACATGATTGCGCCGAGCATGGCGCACGCCTGGCGGCGATCGACGCTACCACGAAGAGCATCTTAGCCGAGGCCAAGCGCACAAACGGCAGGGTAACCGAACTCGAGAAGGAGGTAGGCGAGATGCAGAAATGGATCGCGGGGCACGACGGCCGAGCGGCCGGCGCTGGCACCTGGTTGCAGAATGCCGTCGCGATCGTGTCTCTGGTCCTGTGCGCCTGGATGGCATGGTCGAGTCACGAACAGGCCCGGGCTGCTACGGCCGCCATCATCGAAGTCCGACAGGAGCTGCGCAAATGAAGTACTTCCTCGTCTCTATTTTGTCGGTTATGAGCCTGGCAGCTCAGACCTACGTCACGATCAACGGTCCAATCGCCTCAGGGCTCGGTACCGGCTGGTCCGGCAATGTGATCTACAGCCATCCTGCCTGGACTTGCGGCGATACCTCGGTTGGTCCGGAGACCATCACGATCCGAGTCCGCGCCGGGATCTTCTCGCAGGCTATGCTCGCTGACTGCCCTGGAGCCTACGAGATCACCTATGTCGGCACCAGCAGCGGTAAAGCCTTTTGGACGATCCCCTCGACGCTGGGACCGTCCGCGACTATCCGCCAGGTGCAATCGGACTATGTGCCCACGCCGTTCTGGCAGGTGTCGGATTCGATGCTTGCACTGGCACCTGGTGGAGCTGGGAAATGCCGTGGTGGGTCGCCAGACGGCAAATCGTGGGTGTGGCTTACCTGTGGTGGAGGAGGAGGCGGCGGCGGAACCTGGGGCTCGATCGCGGGCACTCTCACGCTGCAGCTCGACCTCAAGACAGCGCTCGATGGTAAGGCCGACCTTAGCCACGGCCACTCCATCAGCCAAGTGGTGAGCCTGCAGTCGGAGTTGAACGGTAAAGAGCCCACCATATCTGCCGGCGCCGGCACGCAGTACTGGACTGGCAACAAGAGTTGGGCAACGCTAGACCTGGCAGCCGTGTCCGGTCTGGTGTCAGCTTTGGCGGCCAAGGCATCGTCTACCCATGCGGCGAACCACGCCGCCGGCCAGCCAGACGCGTTGACGCTCGACCTCTCGCAGATCACCAACCTGGTCTCCTCGCTGGCGGCGAAGCAGCAGGTTATCAACTGGGGTGAGGGTGTGGTGGCGATCGGCGCGAACGCCGGCGCCGACTTCTCGATTTTGCCGCGCTGGTCGACCGGATCCGGGCCGCCCAACTGGGCAGCTCCGGCCGGATCAGAGATCTATCGGGACGCGGGAACCGGTTGGTACTACCTCGCGAACGGCACAACCTCCTGGGACCTGTTGTACCGGGCAGGGATGCAGTTCCAGCGTGCCGATGTTCCTCCGTCGGCCGGTAGTGGCTACGGCGGTGTCCAGGACTTCATATGTGCAGACGGCCAGCATGCCAAGAGCCTCTCCGCAGGTGTCTTCAATTGCACTGCCGATAGCGGCGGCGGTGGCGGTGGAACAACCGGGCTCTACGCAGGCACACTCAATTTCGCCACTGCGATCCCACCAGGTGGATGCGCAGTGCAGACATTCACCGCGACCGGTCTCGCGGCGGGCCGAGTCCTGCTGCCCGGCTGGCCGGCGGGCTTGGCTGCCTACCTGGAGCCGCGGGCCAAGGCTTCAGCGGCCGATACCGTTCAGATTCAGATCTGTAATCGTGGCGACGGAGATATCACCCCGGGCTCCGCGTCCTACAGCGTGCGCGACATGCAGACGCTGGGCTACCTGAGCGCATCGTCGTCGATCGACTGGGGTAGCTTGGCACCTGGCCAATGCACCACGAACACGGTGACCATCACCGGCGCGGCCGCTGGAGACAACGTAGCTGGCGGGTGGCCGGCTGGGCTGGCCACTGGCATCACACCCTACGTCCGGATCTCCGCGGCTAACACCGCAACGATTCAGCTCTGTTCGCACCTCGATGGCGACTACGATCCCCCCTCCGGCACCTATACGGTTGTCGTTTCCAAGTAAAGGAGTTCTGTTGTGATTCGCACGATTTCCCTCTTGTTTGCCCTGACTCTCTCTGTCCTCGCTCAGCAGACGCGCGATATGCGCGTGGTGCTATGCGTGGACGCTGGCAGCACGGACGCCTACACCTGTACGCCGTCTCCGTCTGTCAGCTCCTACACTGCCACCTCTCCTCAGCCTTTGTTCGTGCTGTTCAAGCCCGCCACGATCAACACAGGTGCGGCGTCGTTGGACCTGGGACCGGGGGTCATACAGATCAAATCGGTGATCGGCGGCGTGACTACCACACCGCCGGATGGTGCTCTCCAGGCTGGTCAGTGGTCGCTGTTGGCTTACGACGGAACCAACTTTCAAATTGTCTCGACCCAAGGCAACGTCGTCAGCGGCGGCGGTGGAACAGATCCGGATCCAGGGATCTATACGTCTGACGCCACGTGGAGCAAGCCTGCGTCCTGCAAGTTCGTGACGTTTGTCGGAACGGGTGGCGGCGGTGGAGGTGGCGGCGGCCGGCGCGGTGCTGCCGGCAGCATCCGCGGAGGCGGTGGTGGGGGTGCATCGGCCGGATTTACGCAGATCACGGTGCCGTGTTCCATCTTGGCCTCAACTGTCAGCATCGCTGTGGGCGCCGGCGGATCGGCCGGCGCGATCGCGAGCACGGATGACACTGACGGTGGCAATGGCGGCAACGGCGGCACGTCGACCGCGACTTCAAGCGGGGCGGTTGTATGGCGCGCTGGCGGTGGCAGTGGTGGGGTGAAGGGCACATCAAGTGGCGGTGGAGCTGGTGGCGCGACGGCCGGGACAGGGGGCAATACTGGAGCGGCTGGAGCTGCAGGACACGCCAGCGGCTCGACGGGCGCCAACGGTGGATCCGGAGCCGGGTCTGCGCCTGGTGCGGGCGGCGCGGGTGGCGGACTCAATACGTCCAACGTTGCGGCAGCCGGCGGCCAAGGCGCAGCTCGTGGCCCAGCCGTCGATGCAGCAGGCGCGGGCACTGCCGGATCGTCATGTGGCAACGGTGGCGCTGGGACAGCCGCAGTCGGCAGTATTCCCTCTGGTGGGTCTGGCGGTGGTGGCGGCGCGGCCTGTGGCACCGGGGCGGCGGGCGCGGGTGGTGCTGGTGCGAATGGCAGTGGCGGCGGTGGTGGCGGCGGAAGCTTGAACGGGGCAAACTCTGGCGCCGGCGGCGCTGGTGGCGCCGGTATTGTCGTGGTGATCGTGAGGTAACATGCGGCTTCTCTTCTTGCTGCTGTTCTGCGTCTCTCTGTTGGCGCAGTCCAGCTTCTATGTGCCCACCGGGACTACCTATTGTCTGAAGGCGGCCACCAACACGACGCCGATCGTGATCACCACGGCCGGATGTGACAACGCGAGCTTGGCCTCTGCCACGCCCACGGCTCAGGCTCACGGCTGGAGCAACGGCACAGTCATTGTGCTTTCCGGGGTTGAAGGGAACACGGCCGCGAACGGTACATTCGTCGCGACGAACGTCTCAGCAACGACGGCGGACCTGTATGCGTTGAATGGGGTGCCAGTCTCCGGCAATGGAGCATTCCAGCGTTTCACTGGTGGCCAGGGCACCAGCTACCCGGAGGCGGCCGCCGGCACGCAGGTGAACCTGAAGGCGCACCCGCGTGTGTGGCTGGACGGTCCGGCCGGGCCTCTGACCTCCACCCTCTGTACCTCTGGATCCAACTGTAAGGGCGTGGACACAAACCCTGCGTACGTCGCGATGCGAACGGCGGTGGACGTGCGTATAGTGCCGAAGGATACAAGCGCGCCGGATCAAGCCTTGATTGCGCAGATGCAAAACGGCGACTTCGGCTATCTGGGCATGACCGCCCTGATGTACCAAACGACAGGCGGCACGACATATCGAGACAAAGCGATCTCGATCCTGAACAGCCTGGAACGCTACACCAAGGGCTTCGGGTGCGTGTCCGAGCAGCTCAGCGGCTGCGGCGATTCCATCACACTTGATTATTCGAGCAAGTACTCCTGGAACATCGCGCTGGCATACTCCATCGTTCGCGGCTCAATGTCGCCCAGCGAGAGAACCGCGTTCGCCGGCAAGATCCTGAACGACATCAGCACGAGCTGCACGAACCGGTTCTATGCCGGCGCAGGCACGATCGACTATACGCTCTACGGCACGTCGATTACAGGCCATGGAACGCAGTGGTTGACGAATCCTGATACGACGCAACGAATCGCTCCAGGGGACTCCGTTGCCTTTACGACCGGGTGCACCTCGGGGTACTGCAGCGCGATGACGGTGCTCGTGTCGGCCGTCTCATCGGACACCTCGCTCACCCTGCAATCGTATCCAGCCGGCGGCTACGTGGCGGCCAGCGCGGCGGGCGCTCCTTTCTGGATCGCGAAGCCGTGGGCGACGGGCAACTGTGGCCTGGTGCACTTCATCAACCATTCCGGCTTCTCTCCGCTGTCGAGCGGCCAGATGCACCCCAGCATCTTCGTGTCCGGAGTGCCGACCAGCTTCGGCGGCTCAACGATCTACTCCCGGGACGAATCGACCAGGTCGGAGCTGTATAACCAGAACATCACCAAAGGCCTCGGGTTCCTCGCGCTGGGTCTCGCGCTCGCCGACGACGACGTGCGCGCCCAGATGATGGTGCAACGGCTGCTGTTCTGGTGGAAGGACTATTGGTATCCGCTGCAGCGCCAGTGGGCGACGGGCGCAATGCAGATCACGGCGAAGTACTTCGCGACGCGCGTTCAGCCCTTCACGGCCAACTTTGCCATCCAATTGCGCAACAGCTTTGTGGAACCGGCCATGGACTTCACGGGCGGCACCTGGTTGAAGACGCCTCTGTCCCTCTGGGTCTACGGCTACTCCCGAGCGCCGAACGCAGGTATCCGATGGGGCGGCGCGGCGCCGGCCGTGATGACACCAGACCATTGGAAGGGAGCGCTGGCTTCCGCCTACCTGCAGCCCAGCTCGACGGAGAAGCCAGTCTGGTACAAGATCATCAAAGACTGGAGCGGCTATTGGGGCGGCGGAGAAACTCAGTTCGCCTATGCGAACGGGTTGGGTTATCCGGATAACTACCTGTTCACCGATCCTGCGCCTACGACGGCGGATCCAGGCGCGACATTGCCGAAGGCCCGTAATCTGACCGTGTCGGATGCGCAGCCCAACGGAGAGGGAACCGGCCTGGTGATCTCGCGGACTGGTTGGGATGCGTCGTCGACCATCTTTGAGATCCACGCCTTGAGCGTGCTCAAGTTCGCCAATCTCTACGGCACCAGCTATTCCGCGAATCCGGCATCCTACAAAATCCAGAAGTACAACTACCTCGTGGCCGAGGACTACGGCTCAGGGATTCAGCCGACATTCTCGGCTTACTGTGGGCCGAACGAGCAGAGCAACTACATGCGGATCGGGCCTTACACGTCGACGTCGCCATCTTTGTTGCAGAGAGCGAACTTCAAATCGCAGGTGCTGTATGTGAAGACACCGCGCTATTGGAACGACGAAGGCAACGCAGCGACCTACGCCATGGTCGACTACGCCGGCGCATACCAACCGGCCGCGCACTTGAGCTTCGCTCACCGCCATTTCGTCCACTTTAAGAAGCCGGGCGGCTCTGAGTATGTGATCGCCGCGGACTCAGTCCGGACCACCGACGGCCAGCACAAGGTGACATTTCTTCACTTCGCGAACAACGGCCAACCAGGCGTCTATGAGAACAACCCTTCGAGCCCGTACCCTGCCAACGGCCAGGAGGGGAGCACTGTGTTCAACGGCACCGACGCGATCACGTCAGACGGCCCGCAGAGCCGCATCCTGACGAAGATCTTGAAGCCTGGCGGAAGCTCGTCCATCCGTGTCTACACCGACAATGGCAGTGGCAGCTATACCGGCACCACAGATCCGGCCAAGGGGCCGCTTGGTGGAGCCGGCCAGACCTTTCGTGTGTCCGTCTGCGCGTCAAGTGACGGCCTGTTGTGTGATGACGCGAACCAGAAGATGAACGATATCGTCGTGCATCGCGTGGTGGCTGGGAATGTGGAGACGAGCAATCCGGCCGCGCTCCTGTCCACGATCGACGCGAGCTTCATGGGAACGCAAATCGATGACGGGGCCACGTCCGCGGTTGCTGTTTTTCCGGTTGAAGGTGGGACGCTTTCCAGCGCGTCATTCGCGACAACTCACGCCGGGACAGCGCAATATCTAATCGCTGGCTTAACGGCGGGCTCCTGGTCGATCTTTCGCGACGGCGGACTGGTCGCCGCGTCCGTCGCCGTCGACGTCGCCGGCGTGGCGTACTTCGAAGGGCCGGCGGGATCCTACCTCTTGACCAGGACGGGTGCAGGGCTGCTCGCCATCGCTACGACCTCGCTTCCAGACGCCGCGATCGGAGCTCCATACAGCGTGCCTCTGGTCGCCTCTGGCGGCACTCCACCCTACACCTGGAGTGTATCGAGCGGGACTCTGCCGGCGTGGTTGGCTCTCTCCTCTGGGGGCACCCTGAGCGGCACTCCCCCTTCTGGAGGATCCTCCACCTTCCAGGTGCGCGTGGTGGACGCCGATACTTCGTCGGACACGCAGGATCTCACTCTGACGGTCGGGGTATCGCCTCTGTCCATCGTCACAACCACGCCACTCCCGACGGCGAACGTTGGGGTTGCATACTCACAGACACTGACCGCGTCAGGCGGCAACGGTTCGCGTACTTGGGCAGCTACGGCGCAGACCTGTACCTGGGCTGATCTGTCGAGCGGTGGGGTAGTCGCCGGGACGCCGACAGCGGCCGGCTCCTGTTCAATCACCGCCCAAGTCACGGACCTGACGGGCAGCGCGTCGAGGACGTTCTCGATCACGATATCCAGCGGCGCGGCACCTCTCTCTATCTCGACCTCCACTATGCCAGGCGCGACGGTCGGAGTCGCCTACGCGTCGACGCTGGCGGCCGCCGGCGGATCGGGGTCCAAACTGTGGGACTTCGTTTCCAACGGCTGTGACTGGCTGTCGATCAGCGCCGCGGGCATGCTGAGCGGATCACCGACAGAGCCTGGAACTTGCCCGTTCACGGCGAGAGTCACAGACTCGACAGCCACTGTGACGAAGGACTTCACCATCACGATCGCGGCGGCGCCGTCTGGCGTCTCCCTCAGCGTCATACCGGCGCGCACCAGCGCACTGATCACGTATGGGGCCCCTGGCCTGCCCGGAAACCAGGTCTGCACGATCACGGTCAGCCAGGGCGGTTCAGTCGTCTTCACCTCGACGGACACTGGAGGCCGACCGACCAGGCGCACGGCCGCGACGGGGCTGATTGCCGGCGCGGCGGACGTGGCGGCGTCATGTCTACCGTTCGGCCAGGGCATCGCGTCGACCACGATCCTCGCCGCATCTGGCCAGTCGGCCAGCGTACCGGTGGCCGGCCACACGCGAGCCGAGCGCGGCCAGGTGAAGATGAGGGTCCAGTGGGGCTACACGGCGGCGATGTCGGAGACGCCGGTAGTGGTGTCCTGCAGCGGGGATTGCTCGACATCGCTGCCGAGCGTGGCGACGGGCACAGTCATCTTTGCCCGGATTAGCTACCTCGACAGCTCCGACAGCGTAGTAGCGGCCGGCCCGGTGACGGCATTGGTGCCATAAAGGGGCTATCTCGCCTTCTTGAAAGTTGGTGGAGGGGAAACTATTGGCAAGAGCTTCTCGACGTCACATCCAGCCGCCTTAAGGTCATCAGCAGCCGCTCGAAAGCCACTGACTTGGAATTCTCTTTCCCTTGTCTGCCCAGCAACACGATAGCGGAGAAAGAGCTTCGTCGCATAGTGGAGGCGAAAGAGAAACGACGGGTGGATGAATGCTGCAGCAACCAAGTCACCATTGATTACAAGAGCGTCAGCCGTCTTGGCAACTGAGTCGACGTCGAATCTATAGGAGACGGATGTCAAGGAAGAATCCGAAGGGTTTAGGTCCTCTATCGCAATATCTGATCGGCTTCCAACCTTTGGCACCAAACGTCCTGTGGGATCGCACGAGTAGGAGAGATAGTCTCCGCTTTTGTTCACGTCTACGGCGGAAATGGTCAGCAGGGTCTTCCCTAAGGTTTTGCTCTCGGTCTTGCTCGTAGTCCAGTTGGGAAGAGGCTTTCCCGCCTGCCCGCCGATTGCCAGCACGATTGAGAGAATCGAAACGAAAAGAGTCCTTGCCATTTTGCTTATCGAGGTCGGAATTACTATACCACTTCAGGTTCTTTCAATTGGGCAGAGGTGAAGGCTTCACCAAATCCGGTTGAGAACCTCCATCAAAGCGAGAGCGGAGACACAAGTCGCCAGGTCGATATGAACCAATGGGCACCACATATCGGATTCGCAGGGCCGGGCGCCGCTCGGCATTACGCGCACATGGCATTCCGGGCACGGGTGGCCAGCGATCGCCTCCGATGACACTGCATCGATCGCTGGGGTTACCGACCGCTGTTGACGGCCTTGGGGCGGCGGGTTGGCCTTAACCGATCGTGGAAGACATCTATGTTTTGGGTGACAGCATCGATCGTCGGCATGTCCCCCGAAGAAAGGATTTCGGTAAGCTTTGCGTGATGTGGGCTGGGCTCTCTCGTTACCTGAGTTCCAAGCCACAACTCAAAGGCTTGCGTAGTCGCCAACTTCATGCTGATCTTCCGCTTCAGAGCTTCACTTTTCATGCGCTCGTGGAGCTTTTCAGGTAGCTGGGTCCCGAACTTTATTTCCTTATCTTCCATACACATCCGATCTATCTCTCTAGAAAGCTATTGCTAGTCTTCTAGAAATCTCGTACTCTCTAGCCGTGGCTACTAACAAGACTAACGCACCAAACGAGAACAAGGCGCGCAAGGTACCCAAGCAAGTATTGATGGATCCTGCCCTGTGGCATCGGGTGCGAGTCCAAGCGGCCGTGGAGGGGATCCACCCAAACATCCTGCTCGATCGTGCCTTGCGTCGCGAGCTTGAGCGGGTGGAGACCGAGAAGTCAGCGGAAAGGGAGGTTGCATGATTGGAAGTTTCATCTCGCACGTTTGGCATGGAGCGCCGAAGATGGATACGCCCGAGGAAAAGCAGGCGGCCATCGGTTATGACGCCATTACGGAGTTGGAGAAGAGAGAGCTTTTCCGGAAGATCGAGGCGGAGTTGGTTAAGGTCTCGATCGAGACTCGCACCCGATTCATGTACCGGGGCCTGGTGCCGGAAAACATTCCCATTAAGAGCGACGTTGAACGTCTTGAGGCGGCCTTGGTTGCATGGCTTGTGGATCCCAACCGGGAACGCTGTGTGCGCGTCGAAGCTCCTCGTAGATGATCTCTGCCGGGCGGCCCTCCAGGACCATGGCGGGATCTCCTCTTCGAATGGAAGAAATCCAGAAAGAAACGAGGAGGGTCTCGCCATCTCCAGCAAATTCGATGTGGCCGAACTGGCTGAGATTGATCCACTCGTCTTGACCGATTTGAACAAACATGGCTGGCATCGTAGCAATTCGGCGAGTAACAGAGAGCGGCGGAAATGGTTGAAACAAAGTCGGTTAGCCATGTTGTGAGTCTGATGGAAGGGATGTGCGTGGGGAAGTGAAGCAGATAGGGAGGATGAATGGAAACGACGAAGCTGAGGCTCGATGAAATCCGCCGGGACGGCGGGACTCAGCCGCGAGCCTACACGGATGACGACACGGTTGTTGAGTACAGCGAGGCGATGCAGCGCGGCGACGAGTTCCCGCCAGTGGGTATTTTGTTCGATGGAACGAACCACTGGCTGTGGGATGGCTTCCATCGCTGCGATGCGGCCGAAGACGCCGGACTGGGAATGGATCAATTGCGTGGTGGAGCCAGGCACGCAGCAGGATGCGCAGTGGCGGTCGTACTCCGCGAATGGCCGGCATGGCCTGAGGCGCACGAATGCGGACAAGCGCCGCGCCGTCGAAGCCGCTCTCCGGATGAAGCCGGAGCTGTCCGACCGTGCCATCTCCGACCACGTCGGCGTCGATCACAAAACAGTCGGCTCCGTCCGAATGCAGTTGTTCCCCAGTGGGGAAAATCCCCAGTCGGACGTGCGGATGGGGCGCGACGGCCGGGAAATGAACGTCAGCGGCATCAATGCTGGCAGAGGCTCGAGCACTGAGCCGCCTGCCAGTGTGCGGCCGCCGGAGAACTATGCGGAGTCGATGCGGGCGACCGCGGACAAGTTTAAGCGAGCTGATCCACTGCCGTTCACGCCGAAGCCCGCGCCGCCTGGTGGCTGGCCTGTGGCAGGGGAGGATGGCAACTTCGACGATTCGACTGCAGAGTGCCTGGTCGATGCCGTAGCGCAACGGTGGTGCGATATCAAAATTCTGGAGCTTCAGCCATCGAACTTGCTCCAGCGCGAAGAATGGATCGCTGCTTTCTCGATCGGATGTAAGCCATGCGTCTACAGCGAGCCGCTGACTGAAGACACCGAGGAATACGATTCGTACTGGAATCGAGATGAGGCCATGGCTGCAGCAGCGATGCGGCTGGCGATGTATTGCTGGCGGCAACTGCAGGATGAAACCGTGCCTAAGACCGCCAAGGAGGTCTTGGAGCGGTTCCGTCAATGGGCGCTTCGCACGGGAGAGATCGATCCACAGGAGTTTGCTGCCGAGGTCCTTCGTGTCCGGCAGGAGGAGGAGCGCCGTATTAACCGGAGATCCGAGGACTATGCCTACGCCATAGCGCAAATCTGTGTGGGCCGTCGCAAAGAGCAGGAAGACCCGGACGATTACGAACGCGTTGCGCGGATATTTATGGACAACGCGCGAAGCGATCCAGACAGCGATGAGGCAATTGCTCTGCCCTATCTTGACGACTTCCTGGAGCGTATCACTGCCTTCGTCGCCGCGGTGAAGGCAGTACCTCAGGTGGAAGAGGAGGCGGCCAGTGTCGCTCAGTGACGGCATGCAGCCCGATGATCGGCCGAAGCGGCGGTGCTCGCAACGGGCACGCCCGCAAGCTGCTGGATCGATTCGGCAGATAGCCGCAATTAGCATCAACCAGCACCTGGTTCCGCGGCTGCAGGCCTCCTTCTACGACTTGAGGCAGGGCATCTGGGCGATCGCCAGGCGTGAGCGACTGCCGGCCGCGTTTGTCGAGGATTTGCTGCGCCGCAACTCGATCCCGATCCGGCCGGAGCCGGTGGAGCGCCAGGCGCCGGCCAGCAAGCGGAGGGCAGCATGATCGCCTGGGATCCCGCCAGCATCGCGCCGCCGTCCGCGCCGTTGCTCTCCTATCGGATCGCGGGCCGTGTCCGCCGCATCCTGCACGGCGCATCCCAGCGCCTGGTGGTCGTTGGCCCGCGCACAATCGCTAGCGGCTACGAGCGCCGGCGTGCCAGTCAGCACGGCTATCTTTGCCTAATCGGCTGGCTGCTCATGGCGGTGCTGGCTGGAATCTTGGTCTGCGCGGCGTTGCAATTGCCGCACAGACCGAACGTCCTCTCTGGGTGTGAAGGCGGAGCATTTCGCCGGGGAGTGGCTATGGGTGCGGCCGCTCCTCTCTTTTTTGGAGGCTCACGATGATCTATCGATCCGTCTTTCGCGAAGTTGAGGCGACGCCAGTCGAGCATGAAGGCGCGCCGTATATGGTGGTGACCGCCGGCGTACGGGTTACGGTGGTAAGCCGTGAAGCGTTTGAGTTGCTCTATGAGGTGGCGGACCTCTCCGGAGAGGCTGAGCCGCTTGTGCCGCCTCCATACGGCGACGAAGATGGGCCACTGGCACGTGTTCAGGTTAACGGTGCGGAGGCAACGAAGATTGCTGATGCGGTGGCCGGCGTAAAGAGAAGGAATTGCCATCTCATGCCCGCTGTGTTGGCTGAGTTCGGGTACGAGCTTGAGCGCGGGATCTGGTTTGAACTTGTGAAGGGTGGTAAGACTACTGAGCAACTAATGGAGATCAAATGGATTTTTGGTAAGTACTCTGCGTTGTCAATTTGTAACGCTCTTGAGAGGCTCAGGAAGCTTGGGATTGCGGGGATTGGCGATACCGCTTTTGCCAACGTGTGGCTGCTGAAGTGAGCGTGCCGGGGCGGGCCGCAACTCCTCCGGCGGCGCGGTGCACGAGCCAACCGCCCCGATTCCCCAGTAGGTGACACTATGCCAATTGCAGAAGATCTCGCCGAACGACTGGTGACTGCTTATGCCGCTGCTCGCCAGAGGGAGCCGCATATGTCACCGGAAGACAAAGCAGCAGTGCTGCAGCAAATCGCCAAGGCGACTATTGAGGATGCAATGCATATAGCCGCGGTTGGCGCGGTGAAGGCCAAGAAAGAGCGGGTTGCGTAAGTATGCGGAATAGGGTGGATGCGGGTATCCTGTCAATGCTGCTGGAGGGCAGCATTGATGTGAGATACCAAGACCCACAGATCGAAACCAAAGGCACGCGCCGGAAGTACTACGAGATCCGGCCTTACGTCCCGATCGTGAAAGATGGAAAGATCATCCGCGATCGCAAACGGATCCGGCTTGGCTGGTGTGACGAGATCACGTTGCGTCAGGCGAAGGCGGAGAAACAGCAGATCATGGCCACTCTCAATTGTGGCCGTGGAGTGGTTCAGGCGCAGATTCCCATGAGGGAGCTGATTCGCAAATTCCGGGATGCACGCATCCCGCAGCTTGCCAGCAGCACGCAGGAGAAGTACCTGAGCCACATCGCGAACCACATTGAGCCCTGCCTCGGAGAGTTGCGCCTGGTTGACATCGACAGGCCAACCATCGAGACATGGCTGAATCACAAGGAAACTCTGAGTTGGGCAACCAAGCTGGACTTACGCAACATCGTATCCGCGCTGTTTACGGCCGCGATTGAGTGGCGGCTCTGGGATGGCGTCAATCCAGCTCAGGGCGCAAGGGTCGGCCAGCGGAGCGACGTTCGGCCGAGGAAGATCCTTGAAGCGGCTGACCTTGGCCGATTCTTATCTGCTCTTCCTGACACGGTCTATTGCCCGGCTCAGGGAGTGCGCCTGATGGTATTGCTGGCCGTTGGAGCTGGTCTCCGCGTCAGTGAAGTGATGGGCCTCAAGTGGGAGGACATCGACTGGGGCCGCGGGCTCCTGACGGTATCACGGCGTTGGCGCCGTGGGGACCTGTCCGGAGGGAAGACGGCCGCCAGCCGGCGCATCCGGCAGATAGGCCCGCTGATCGAGGAGCTCCGGCTATGGCAGAAGCGCTCCAAATTCCAAGAGTACTTGTTCGGTGATCCCAATAAGTACATGCCCGACGACAGGGACCTGCAGCAGCATGTTTTTCGCCCAACGGCAAAGGAACTCGGGATCTACTTCCCTGGGTTCGGCATGCATTCGTTCAGAAGAATGTCGATCACCTGGAGGCAGGAGTGCGGCGCGACGCCTATTGAAGCGATGCGCGGTGCAGGCCACACCAAGATCGATATGACTATGCTCTACACCGTGACGGATGCCGAACGGGAGCGAGAGCAGGTCCAGAAGATGATGGAGCGGATCGGCGGCAACGTTGTCGCGGGAATCCAGTAGCTCGGAAAAATGGGACACTCAGGGACAACAAGCTTGTCGAGTGGACTGGTATTAACCAGCAAGTCTTTTGTTTGTCGTGGGTTGCGTGGTGGGCCTGACAGAACTCGAATCTGTGACCTCTACCGTGTCAAGGTAGCGCTCTAACCAACTGAGCTACAGGCCCGTCTTGCGCGGACAGTTCCTATGTTACCACGACCGCCACGAGATGCATCTCAAGCAACGGAATTCCCACTGTCCAATTACCGTTCGACAGCACCGGTTCGAGCTTTGCCCCAGTCGGTACCAGCGTGACGGATTTCGGTTTGTTCACCCCAAACGCCAGTTTCACTCCAGCCAGTGGTGGCACAAACTCGACTGTGGAGTAATCGCCCGCCACCTGCATGTCTGTCGCATTCAGCAGATGTACAAGGAGTTGGCCATTCTTGCGGCGCAGTACCACTTCCACCGGGGGCGGAGCATTCACCGACACCAACGGCTGGAAAAGCGGCGCCACCAGCGCCTGCCCAAACTTCCGCACCGGCGCGGCATGCGTTGCGGCGTACACAGCGCCGATGGGGCCGGCGCAAACCACAAGCGTTCCCTTCCCCGATTTGACAGAAACAGCGGCCGGCGTGCCCGCTGTCCGTGTGTCCAGCTCAGGGAACCTTCGCGCCAGCACCTGGGCGGCGCCCGCATCGAACTCCAACCACCGGCCGGTCACATTGCCCGTCACCTCGCCCTCGATGAAAGCGGGTGTATCGGCTGCAGGCTTCAATGGCTGGATGCCGGCTTCCGCGCTGAACATCGCTGCATTCGCGGCGCCGCAGACCAACAGCTTCCCCCCATCGCGGACGTACTGCATGAGCAGATCTTTCACGCGCTGCCCAGCAGCCGCCCAGTCCGGTAGAACGATGCAGGGATAGCGAGCCGCCAGTCGATCCAGCTTCCAGTCCGGCAGCACATCGAACGGACCACTGGCACCCCAACAACAGATCCAGCCACCCGCGGGCCGGATCCGACGCCTTGCCCCACCCTCCAAAGAGCTTGTTGGCAGTCTGGTAGAGCGTCTCTTTCGAGAAAACCACACCGATCTGCGGCACCGTCTCCGTGTGCTGCGAAACGGATTGAACGGCACGGCAATACTGCCCCACCTGGGCCATGGTCCGGACATGGCTCTTTTCGAAATAGCCGGCGCGCGTTGGAACATAGTAAATCTGGAAACCGCCGCTTTGCGCCAGCACCACGGAGGCCTCCTGCTGAAGTTGCACAGCCGGCTTGTGCACGTGGCCGATGGCATTCGACTGCGCCTGCTGGAAGCCCCAGGCCATCAGGTCCCAGGGACGCCCCGTCTGCCCCATATACCGTGCTTCGAGCCGGGCGGTGGAGATGCTCGCATTCCCCAGGTAGTCGCCGGACAGGAAATCCACCGGCAGAGTTGGTTCTTCCGGCACGAAGGTGGAATACAACCAGTTGCTGGCGATCTGGAAGCGCGGATTTGTCTTGTGCACCTCATCGATGTAATGACGGACGTATTTGCGAAACTGTTCACGCTGCAACTCCAGCCATTCGTTCCAGCCCGGGTCTTTGGAGGATCTGGGTGCGGCCTTGCCGAACGCCTTCAAGGCCGCCTCGATATAGTCTGGATTCGTCGCCCAGCATTCACCATCCACCCAGGCGCCATCGAGGTCATATTTGGCAGCGGCCTCCCGAAGCTCCGGAATCATGAGCTCATCCACATAGGGGCCGAACGTGGAAGTCTGGTTCGGTTCCGCTTCGCCGTTCGGACGCACCCTGGCCCATTCCGGATGGCGCCTGACCGCTTCGCTGTCCCAGACGCCCGAGAAATGGATATACAACGCCACTCCTCGACGTGCCGTCACTTTGCGCCAGATAGCCAATGAATCCTGGACAATGCCGGGCGCCGAAGGCCCCACCTTCGACGGCCATCCCAGCCAGCCGGGATGGCCCTTGGAGTCGTACTGCACAAAATCCGGCCGTGCCTGCGCGAGCAGATCCTCCACCATGGCCTCGGTCACGTCGCGGCCCAGCACCGTATCTTTCTCGTTCGGGTGCAAATCGAAATGGAGGCCGAAATAGCTCTCCGAGCGCCGCAGGCGGGCGGGCGCGCTGTCCGCGGCCGGCAGCGCGGCGGCGCCAAGCAGAGCTCCAAACTGGCGGCGGGTAATGGCGGTAGACTGCATAGCACATACAATATAGGTTTCCGATGCCATTCGAAATCGAACGAAGAGAGCACGACGGAGTCGTGATCCTGGCCCCGCACGGCCGGCTGATGATCGGCGAGCCGGTCGAGACGTTCCGCAACATGCTGGACGCGTTGTACGCGGAGGGCCGCACCCAGGTGGTGCTCGATTTCAATGATGTGGACTACATCGATTCCAGCGCCCTGGGATGCCTGGTTGTGGCCCATACGAAGTTCCACAAGGCGGGGGGCGCAATGCCCATGTTCGGGCTGAACCGGCGCACCATCGAACTGCTGGTGATCACGAAACTGGCCACGGTGTTCCGCATCGCCGAAAGCGAAATCGAAGCCGTCAACCTCTGCTTCCCCGACCGTGAGTCCAAACCCTTCGACATCCTCAATTTCGTCGAGGAACAGCGGGCACGAAAGAAGGGCGGCATCCGCGAATGAGACTGGTGGTAGTCGGTGGTGTCGCGGCTGGTTTAAGCGCCGCGTCCAGAGCCCGGCGTCTCGATCGATCGCTGGAAATCGTCGTCCTGGAAAAAGGCAACCGCATCTCGTACGGTGCCTGCGGCATGCCCTACTGGGTGGAGGGTCAGGTGCGCTCCATGGCGGAGCTCACCGTGTACAAGCCCGAGTTCTTTGAGAAGGAACGCGACATCCGCATCCGCACCGGCTGCGAGGTCACGGCCGTGCAGCATTCCCGCCGTGAGGTCGCCCTGCGCAGCGGAGAACGGATCCGGTACGACAGGCTGGTGTGGGCCGCCGGTGCGCGGCCGGCCGAACGGATTCAGAATGATCGCGTCTTTGTACTCCATACCGACGTCGACGCGGAACGTCTGCAGGAGTTTATCCGCACACGGCAACCCCGCACTGCGGCCGTCATCGGCGGTGGCTACATCGGCCTGGAGATGGCAACCGCTCTTCGGGCGCGCGGCCTGACCGTTACTCTCTTCCACGAAGGCGCGCAGTTGCTGCACCGCGAAGAGAACTGGTTGACGAAGAAACTGGTCGAGCGGCTGGAACGCTGCCGCGTCGAAGTGAGACTCAACACGCGCGCCGGAACGCCGGCGGAACTGCCCTACGACCTCATCCTCTACGCCACCGGCCTGAAGCCGAACATCGAAGCGCTGGCGGAAGCCGGCGCTGAACTTGGCCGAACCGGGGCGTTGCGCGTCTCCGAGCAGCAGGAGACTACCCTCAGCGGTGTTTACGCGGCCGGCGACTGTTGCGAAACCACGAACCTGGTCAGCGGCCGGCCGGTGTGGGTCCCACTGGGCACGACGGCCAACAAAACGGGAAGAGTGGCAGGGGCGAACGCGGCCGGCCAAAGAGAGCGGTTCAGTGGCATCGTGGGCACTTCCATAGTGCGGGTCGGCGGGATGGCCGTGGCCATGACCGGGCTCTCCACGCAGCGGGCCCGCCGCGATGGATTCTCTCCCGTGGACGCCCTCATCGAGTCGCGTGCCCGCCCTAAATACTTCCGGGGCAAGATGTTGCAGGTCCAGCTCGTGGCGGACCGCAACTCCCGCCGCCTGCTGGGCGCGGCCATCGCGGGCGACGAAGACGCCGCGGGCCGGATTAATGTCGTGGCCGCCGCCCTGACAGCGAAGATGCGAGTGGAAGACTTCGCCGATCTGGACCTGGCCTATGCGCCGCCGTACGCGACCGTGAACGACCCGCTCCTGGTCGCCGCCCACCAGTTGAGCAAAGCGTTGGATTGAAGAGCCCATGCTCCTGTTTCGCAAGTTGTTAGACTGGAGGCGTATGGGGAAGGGGCCGGAACGCACTCTGGAGACTGGCGAGACCGCACCGGATTTCCAACTGGAACTCGCGGGCGGAGGCAGCCGTTCTCTGGATCAGATCCTTGCCAAGGGTCCCGCACTGGTAACTTTCTACAAAGTGTCCTGCCCTACTTGCCAGTTGACGCTGCCTTACCTGCAACGCCTGCAGGACAGCGCGTTTCAGGTGGTAGCGGTTTGTCAGGACGAGGCAGACCGGGCTCAGGAGTTCAACGAGGCGTTTGAGGTGGACCTGCCCAATCTGCTCGACAGGGCGGACAAAGGCTACCCGGTGAGCAATGCCTACGGGATTACGCATGTGCCCACCATGTTCCTGGTCGAGCCGGATCGCCGGATCTCGTGGACATGGACAGGGTTCCACAAGCGCCAGTTGGAGACGCTGGCCGAGCGGGCAGGCAGGGCGATCTTCGGACCCACGGACAGGGTTCCGGAATCGAAGTTTGGTTGAGGTTCGAAGAATTAGGCTCCCGGGTGGAGCCGGACGGAAGCAGAAGAGACCGACAGTAGCTGGGAATATATGCCGACGATCAACGACATTCCTCTCCGGTGCCGCGGCAATCGCCAAGGGCATGGGCATCACTTTCAAGGAGATGATGAATCCCGTCATCACCGACGACTATCCCGACGCCCCGCCGAAGTTTCAGGAACGGTTTCGCGGGCTGCACATCCTGCAGCGCGACGAAAACGGCCTGGAAAAGTGCGTCGCCTGTTTTCTCTGCGCGGCCGCCTGCCCCACGCAGTGCATCTATATCGAGGCGGCGGAAAACACGGACAGGGTGCGCATCAGCGGCGGCGAGCGCTACGCCGAGGTCTATAACATCGACTACAGCCGCTGCATCTTCTGCGGCTATTGCGTGGAAGCCTGCCCCACCGATGCCATTACCCACGGGCATGGTTTCGAAATGGCCAGCTACAACACTTCCACACTGATCTACCGGAAAGAGAAGCTGCTTGCCGCCCCTCCCGCGGGCACAGACGGCAAGCTGAAGCTCGATCACCCGGTGAACGTTTCAGACGGCGGGCACTGACGCCCGCCTTCCCCGCTACACCGAGGCACTCAGCGTCCGGTAGGCGCGGCGCGCAACAACAATCTCCTCATTGGTGGCCAGGGCCAGAACCTTCACGCGCGATGCATCGCTCGACAGAAGACGGTCGCCCTGGCCCTTTTCATTCCGATCCTGGTCCAGCTCGATACCCAGGTGCGTCAATCCCTCACAGCACTTCCGACGCAGTACGGCGGAATTCTCGCCAATCCCGCCAGTGAAGACCACGGCGTCCACACCAGCCATGGCCGCCGTATACGCCCCGATCGTCTTGCGCACCTGGTAGGTGAAGACATCCAGCGCTAGCTCCGCGTCCCGGCTGCCCGCCTGGGCGGCGGCGGAGATATCGCGCACATCACCGCCTGGTATGCCGGACAGCCCGGCCAGGCCGCTGGTGCGCGCAAGCTGACAGCGAACGTCCTCCGTCGACCAGTTGTTGCGGTCCATCACGTAAAGGACGGCGAAGACGTCCAGGTCCCCATGCCGGGTCGCGTTTTCGAGTCCGGACTGGGGCGAAAAGCCCATGGTCGTGTCGACCGACACACCCCGGTCGATGGCGCAGATGGAAGAACTGCCCCCAAGATGGCAGCTGATGACCCGCAATTCCTCTTTGGTGCGCCCCAGGAACTCCGGCACCCGGCCACTCATGAATTCGTGAGAGGCTCCATGGAAGCCATACCGTTCGATGCCGAATTGGGTCCGCCAGTCGGAGGGGACGCCATAGAACCGGGCATAGTCCGGCATCGTCCGGTGGAACTCAGGTTTCGAGGCGCCCACCAGGGGAATCCCGGGCATCGCCTCCCGGAAGGCGTCCACCGCCGTGAGATAGATTGCGTTGTGGACCGGAGCGGCGAGCAGAAACTCGCGCATGGCGGCTTCCACACCGGCGTCGATGACAAAGGTGCCCTGGTATTTGGGTCCCGCATGAACCGACTTGAACGCCACCGCATCGACCGTCGTGTGGCCGGACCGGATCTCGCCGATGGCGGACCGGTAGTCGGTCACGCGTTCAAAGCGGCCGCCGGCAAGCACTCGCTCGCCGGGCATATCCAGAATCTGGTACTTGAGTGAAGTGGAACCAAGGTTTGGAACTAGGATGTGCATAGTCTGCCTGCCGGCCGCGGCCGCGCCTGGCTCATCCGTGGCCGGAGCCCTGCATGGAAAGGACGCCGCAGCATATCCATTGCAGTATTTCACGACGCGCCCCGACCTCGCGGAGACCCGGCAGGGGCGGCGTTCGTTCACCCGGCGAACGAACTGGGCTCCACTCGGGGGCGCCCATTTTGAAGTTGGTTTTCGCCTTCACCAGATTCGGCTTTTCCTGAGCCGCATTCAGCGCAATAATGTGTTTCGGGTCAGTCGGATGTGAGGAGACATCGCGGCTGCCCAGTTTGGACGCCCGGCAGCTCGCCGGAGCCCGGAAGAAGGGTTCCGGCCGGCGTTGGAAGTTGCGCCTGTCGGTCCAGGACGCGGCCAGCCGGATTCGATCATCGATTGAAAAAGCGTTGCCGGAAGCAGAGACTCGGGAATATTCCTCGAAACTCGGCGGGAATTACTGCGAGTGAGAGGGTGCGGGCGGAGGCATGACGAGGGACCGAGTGCCCTGGAAAGCGCCTCGCCTGGCAAACCGCCGATGCTCCCCGGATGGATGCTGTCCAAGGAAAGGTGAAGTTCGCGCGGGTGCGTCCGCAAAGGCCACCGCTGCTTCGCTGGTATATAGTACAGAGTTTAAGGCTTGTCGTCGAGACGAACTAAATCCATATGATGATTCCTTCCACCTACACGGTCGCATTACTGCTGGCCGTACTTTCCATGATCTGCTGGGGGTCGTGGGCAAACACTCTCAAGCTGGCAGGCAAATGGCGCTTTGAGTTGTATTATTTTGACTATTCGATTGGTGTGCTGATTGCCGCCACGGTCGCTGCCTTCACTTTCGGATCCATCGACGGCGTCACCACCGACGCCAGTGGGCCCGCATTTTCCTTCCTGGACAATCTGAGCGTAGCCTCCAAGCTCCTGATGGCCTATGCCGTCGCCGCGGGCGTCATTTTCAACCTCGCCAACCTCCTGCTGGTGGCCGCCATTTCGGTGGCCGGACTCTCAGTGGCCTTCCCTGTCGGAATCGGCTTGGCCCTGATCGTCGGGACCGTGCTGAACCACATCCTCCGGCCCACGGGCAACCCCGTCTACCTCTTCAGCGGGATGGCCCTGATCCTGCTCGCCATTGTGGCCACCGCCATGGCTCATGCCGCTCACAACGCAAGCCGGATACCCGCTGCTTCGGCCGAAGAAGTGAAGACGGTGCCGGGAGCCCGCGCCATCCAGCGTCCCTCCGCCAAGACACGCAAGGCAGGACCCTTGAAGGGCATCATGCTCAGTCTGTTCGCCGGTATCCTGATGGGCCTCTTCTATCCACTGGTGGAGTTGAGCCGGCACGGCGATCTTGGCGTGGGCCCCTACACCGCCGCATTCCTGTTCTCGGTGGGTGTTCTGCTTTCCACTCCGGTGTTCAACATCTTCTTCATGAACATGCCGGTGGATGGGGCGCCGCTCAGCATTCGCGACTACTTCCAGGGCTCGGGCCGCCAGCATCTGCTGGGGCTGCTGGGGGGCATCATCTGGACCATCGGGTGCGTCGCTAACTTCGTAGCCTCCAGCACGCCGAAATCGGTGAATGTGGGGCCTGCCACGAGTTACGCCATGGGTCAGGGGGCGACGCTGGTGAGCACCCTGTGGGGCCTGCTCGTCTGGAAGGAATTCGCCGGTGCGCAAGGCGGGGTAAAAACGCGTCTGATCGTCATGCTGCTACTGTTTGTTGCCGGACTGACGCTACTGTCGCTCGCACCAATCCGCTAGAACCCGAACTGCGCCAGCAGGGCAGCCATCGCCTCCGCCGAGGGGAGGCTGCCCTGGGCCACCTGCGCATTGCCCCCGCCACGGCCACCGGCGGCTGCCAGAGCCTGCTTGAGCACATTTCCGGCATGCACGCCGGAATCAGCGGAAACAACGATCAACACAGCCGGAGGCTGCGCGGAGGTCGCCGCATAGATGGCCTTGGATTGGGCGCAGAAGCTTTGGGCCACTGCCCGGATCTCGTCGTCCAGAGCGCCTGACGCCCGCTGATCGTGATACCGCTTGAGGCCATCCGGACTCTCGCCCGTCTGCGCATACAGATCCCGGCCGCGATAGCCAGCCATCTCCAGCGCCAGTTTGCGCCTGGACTTCTCTGTCTCCTTCGCCGACTCCAACTGCGCGGCCACCTGGGGCGCCGTCTCGTCCAGCGGCGAGGAGAACAGGCGGGCGATCTGCGAAAGCGCGTCGAAGTCCAGCCGCGCGCGCCTCACCGCACGGTGTCCGCACAGGAACTCCACCCGCACATTCCCACGGATCTTTTCCAGCTTGCGCAGCAGAATGGGCCCAATCTCTCCCGTATGCCGGACGTGCGTACCGCCACAAGCCGAGCGGTCGACCCCATCGATCGACACGATGCGCAGCACGCCTTCCCGCTTGCTCTCCTTGCGCAGACCTTCCACCTGGTCCGAGTCTTCGAATGCCACCGAAAGCGGCCTGTTTTCGAAGACGATCTCATTCGCCCGGCGTTCGGCCGCCTGGCATTGCGCGGAATCCAGACTGGCCGCCGAAAGCTCAATCGTGCTGGATTCGGCGCCCATATGAAAACTCAACGTGGAATAGCCGAACAGCGAATCGAAGACGGCGGAAAGCAGGTGCTGTCCGCTGTGTTGCTGCATGTGGTCGAACCGCCGGCTCACATCCACGCTGCCTTGGACCACCTCGCCCGGCGGCAGGGCGGAGGCCAGAACATGCACCAGTTCTCCGTCTTCGTCGACCAGGTCGACGACATCGATTCCGTTCAAGGTACCGTTGTCGCGCGGCTGCCCCCCGGAATCGGGGTAGAACGCGGTCCTGTCGAGCACGACACGAGTCCTGCCCTCATCCACGCTCACAACGCTGGCTTCGAAGTCGGTGATCGACGAATCCGAATAGTAGAGGCGTTCGGTCATTGAATGGCGATTTGGACTTTGTTGCTGCTCGCACCGCCGGCAAAGACGATGAGGTTGACACTGTCGCCGGTTGGGATGCCCTCCGGCACAATCACTTTCACCAGATAGTGACCAGGCAGGCCCGGGACCAGCTCCGCCGTCACAGCATCCACCACCACACCCTCACTGAAGAGGTTACTGCCAAAGGACACCCGCACGGTCTCGGGCACCCGGCGGCCCGGATCCGGCGACTGCCCGGTAGCCGTCTCGGGATCCGTGCGGCCCAATCCGGTGACGGCGATATTCAGGGTTGCCCCAACCGCGGCGGGCCTGCCGCCTAGACTGGCGGGCAGCGCCAGACTCCCATCGTCGAACAGCGCTTTTGCGTAGGAGCCGGAGCCGGCCAGTTCGATGCGCGGAGCCCGCGGGATGATCGTCAATTCCACCTGGTTGCCCAACTGGCCGTCACGCTCCACCTGCAGGAGAGCCTCGCCGGGCTCGATCCCATAGGGAAGCTGGAACAGGATCTCGTCCTGGGCCACGGAGAAGAGCGCCCCAGGCAGGCCGTTGACCAGAACACGGACTCCACCGAGAGTATCGGGCAGCGGAACGCCTTCATTGATCGCTTTGCCCTGTGAAGAGAGCTGCGTGCCCTGCAGTCGCGCCAAAGTGCCCGGCGCCATGGCGGCACCCGGCTCGAAGGTGGTGACGTCAAGAACGGTGGCCGGTACCGCGACAGGCGGTTCCGCAGCCATCACATCGAGCAGGATGGGCAGTTGCTGAACCGTCTTCGATGCGTTGGATGTGATCTCAAGAGTCCCGTTGTATAGCCCGGGAGCCAGACCCGACTGGTTGATCGTGTAAGCGATGGCCCGGCCGTCACTCGCCAATTCCGCCGTGAGCCAATCGCCGCCGCTCGCGGTAGACCAGGTCACGGAGGAGGCTTGCAGGTCGCCGCCGCCTCGGTTACCTAACGCCAGCAGGCCCGTCATGGGTGGGCCGCCCGCCGCCAGGCGGGGCAGCAATTGAGCCGGGATGACGAGAATCGGGCCGCTGGTCACGGTGAGCGTGACGGGCACCTGCTTGTTCTCTTCATTCACCAGGGAATTGAAGACGTTCAGGTTGCCGGTGTACTTCCCTTCGGCCATGCCCTCCAGGTGCTTTGCCAGCACACGGTAATTGAAGTTGAAACGGAAGCTGCCACCGCCTTCGGAAGGCATGCTCAGCCACTTGTCTCCGGAATCGGTCGTGGCAATGATGCCCAGCAGGTTGTTGGCCTGGATGACGTACTCCTGGGAGCCGCCCGGCGTCACGTGGAACTCGAGCGAATCCGGCACCGCCCCGCCCACCTGCACGGTGACCGTGATGGTCTGTGGCGCATCAATGGCGTTTGGATCGGCCACGGTGATCAGTCCCGTATGCCGCCCCTTGGCGAGAGATGCCGTGGAAAACGAAATATTGAGAGGGGTACAGAGTCCTGCGCGAAGGGTGCAGTTGACGGCTTCGCCGGCTGTGGCCGCAAGCCAGGGCGCATTGGAGGTCAGTTGCAGGGCGAGTTGGCCGTCGCCGATGTTATAGGCTTCCACCATCTGGGCCGGGGCATCCGAAGCACTGGCGGTGTTGACCGGGCCCACCGCGGCACTACTCAGACGCAGCCTCGGGGCCGCCGACACACTTCCAGCCAGTCCCAACGCAAGAACAACTGCGGGGACCCACCCAGTTCTGCTTAGACCCACTCAAGAGCTCCCTTTTTGAATGCCCAGATGTAACCAACCACCAGAATCGCCAGGAACACGGTGACTTCGCTCACGCCAAACCAGCCGAGCTGCTTATACTGCACCGCCCAGGGAAACAGGAAGATGGTTTCCACGTCGAAGACCACAAAGAGGATGGCCACGATGTAGAAGCGGACCGTGTATCTGCCACGCGAGTTGGACGCCGCCTTGATGCCGCACTCATACGCTTCCAGCTTCGCCAGCGAAGGCAACTGGGGGCGGACGAAGCGAGCCAGAATCAGCAGCAGGAACGGGAACAGCGTCGCAACGATCAGAAAAATGAAAATTGGCAGATACCCTTCGGGCATGACACCAATATATCACCGACAGGGCGCAAACGGACCTGAAGGTCCGTATTCATTCGGCCTGCTAGAATTCAAGTTTGAGCACCGCAGCCATTCCGTCTCCCCGTCTGCGTCTGCCCGGCGCGATGTTCCTGCGCGTCCTGGTCGAACGCCGGGCTCTCATCTATCAAATGGTCCGCAGGGATTTCGGCCAGCGGTTCGTCGGCAGCGCCGCCGGCTGGCTTTGGACCCTCATTCATCCCCTCGTTACCCTGGCCAGTTGGGTGTTTGTCTTCCAGTACTGCATGAAGGCGCCCGCCCCCAGCGCAGCCTGCGGCGGAAACTATACGCTTTGTCTCTTTTGCGGCTATCTGCCCTGGCTCCTCTTCAGCGATACGGTCCAGCGCTCCGCCACCGCACTCCTGGACCAGTCGAATCTGATCACCAAGACTGTCTTTCCCTCTGAAATTGTCCCCGTCACGCTGTTCCTGTCCTCCCTGGGCAGCCACCTCTTCGCGGTCGCTATTGCCATCGGAGTCGTTCGGTTCACGACCGGGCATTTCAGCATTCTGATTCTGCTTCTGCCCATCTACACGATTCTGCTGGGTCTATTCGCCATCGGAGTAGGCTGGATCGCCGCCAGCCTCCAGGTCTACCTGCGGGATACGGCGCAGGTCGTCATCGTCATGCTGACCGCCTGGTTCTGGATCACCCCCATCTTTATCGACGAGTCTGCCTTCCCGGTCCGCGCCCGCTTCCTCATCCGCTACAACCCTCTGGCCTATGTAGTGAAAGGCTACCGGGAACGGCTGCTGACCGCATCCATCCCCTCCCTGGAAGATTTCCTGTACCTCGCCGCCGTATCCATCGCCGTCTTTGCCATAGGCGGAATGTTCTTCCGCCACTTGAAGCGCGGCTTTGCCGATGTCCTGTAGGCTAAATAGTTTGGAGTTGCTCGCAAGATGAACTGGACCCGACGAACATTCCTGACCGGCGCCGCCGCTGCGCCTCTTTTCGCCCAGCGGCGCGGCAAGAAGGGCGACGCGCCCGGCCCTAAGCCCAACATTCTGCTCATCATGGCGGATGAAGTGCCCTCCTGGGTCCTGGGCTGTTACGGCAATCAGGAGATCGCCACCCCGAACATCGACCGCATGGCGGCGGGCGGATCCCGGTTCGTCCGAAGCTTCACCTGCACACCTGCCGCGACGCCCAACCGGATCACCCTGCTCAGTGGCCGGACACCCCGGCAACACGGCGTCCATGACGCTGGAGCGGCCCTGCCGGGTTCGTTCGCCGGCGAGAAGCTCCTCTCCGACGTACTTTCACAAAATGGCTACCGCTGTGGATACGCGGGCTTGTGGGACGCCGGCACCGGGGCCCCCGGCCACGGTTTCAGCGCCGCCGGAACCTCCACATCCGGCAAGGGCTCGGCCGCGGAAACAGTCACCAGCGAAGCCCTCGCCTTCCTCGATCAGCAGAAGAAGGACGCCCCCTTCTTCCTGGCGCTTTCCTACCCCAGCCCCATGGTGCTGCAGCAGACCAGCGCCAAACAGTTCCATGCCAAATTCGCGGCGGCGAAGTTCGAGAGCTACGGCACCATGCCGGTAGCCACCCACGCAGCCGCGGGCAAGGAGAATCTGGCGGATACGCTCGGCAGCCTGCGCAAATACGCGGCCGGCCTGAGCGAACTCGACAGCCAGCTCACGGCGATCCCCAGCCGGTTGCTCGCCAAGGGGCTGTTCGACTCGACGCTTATCGTGTTCACCGGCACATCGGGCCATCTGCTGGGCCGCCATGGACTTTGGGGCGATGGCCGCGCATCGAATCCCGCCAACATGTACGACGAAGCGGTGGGTGTCCCCATGATCTGGCAGTGGCCGGGCATGTTCCCGGTCCAGGCGGCGCGCCCGGAAGTTGTCAGCTCCTACGACGTCTTCCCCACTCTCTGCTCGGCGGCCGGGCTGAGTGCCGACACAAAGGCGGTGTGCGGCCGCGATTTCCTCCAGGTCGTGATGAACCGCGTTCCGGCCCAGAAGCGGAAGTGGTCCGATCTCATCTTCGCCGACCTCGGCGACACGGAAATGGCTCGCGACAACTACTACAAGGTAGTGATCCGCGACAACGGCCAGGGACCCAACGAATTCTACGACCTGCGTCAGGATTCCCTAGAAAAGAACAACCGCTACGAGAACCCCGGCTACGTCACGGTGCGGGACTCGATGGCCAAGAGCCTGGCCGACTGGCGCCAGACTTACGGCTGAGATTACTTTCCGAACACGGCCCGCACACCGGCCGGACCCGCAAAGACGCACACCGCGGAATGGCCGCAGCCTGGAGCAATCTCCAGGCTGTGAACCGCATTGAACTGCGTTTTCATGTAGTTGTAGAAAATCAGCCCACGTTCTTTGCGATTGGGCCCCTGCGCAATGGCCCGGCACGACCGGTCCAGACTGGGGTCTGTTTGTGCGGGTATCCAGCGCCCCAACGATGTAGGTCACATTGCGGCGCGGGAAGAGCGCCAGGATGTTCTCTTCCGAGGTGCCGGCCGCATAGCCTGTCCGCTTTTCCATCCCGTAGCGATACTGGTTGTACGTCGTGCAGTTCGAGCCGTCCCAATACTTCACGAACTTGCCCGTACACTGCCCTTTCTCCGGACACGTCGCGCCCAACTGCATGCGCAGTTCATTCAAATAGAAATAACTGGACGGATTGGCGGCTACATACCGAACCGGTATGTGCATGCGGGGTTCCATCCGGTTGACTGCCGCGTAGCGCTGCACAAACTGGCCGCCCGCCGAGTGTCCCGCGACCACAACTTCCTTCAGATCCGGAAACAGTTCCGTTGAGTTAAGAATCTCCAGGACCTGATCCATGACATCGTACGAAGTCGTCCGTCCCACAACCGCGTATTCGCCCGAAGTCCAACCGCCTCCACCCCACTCCAGTTCGCCCACTTCGACGGCATCCCCGCCGGCACGCGACTTGAAGTGCGGCGCGATGACGACCGTCTTGCCCATTTCACTGGCGGCCGCGGTCGAAGCCAACGCCCAGCGGTAATAATCCTCGGCATTGCGGCCAGCGCCGTGGACGAGAATGAATGCTCGCTCTACACCGGGATGCGAGGGGCCCGACAAGGCGTGGGTGCGCCACAGAATGACGAACCCGGAGGGGAAGGCGATGTGCTCTGTCTCAGCCTGGGGGCCGACCATCAGGAGCGCCAGAATCGGCAGCAGCATGACTCCTCTTCACCATAGCTCAACCGCCCGCTCAGCGGCCGAAGATGAACCGCGACCGCCGCGGGTCTGCCCCGCCGTCCAGCACCCCATTGTCGATGCGGATGACGGTCGGTGCCGAGCCGTTGGACCACGGCCCCAGAATCGCCAACCGGTGTCCCTTTTCCAGCAGCTTCTTGGCGGTTGCCTCCGGAATGCGGGATTCAATGTTGACCCTTCCCGGACTGAGCTCGTGATTTCCGAACGATGCGTAGAAGTGTTCAGTCTGCAACCGCGGCACCTCCACCGCCTCCTGCGGGCTCATGCCGAAATCGATGAGATTCTCGAGCAGCACCTGCAGCATCGCCTGATCCTGGTTGTCGCCGCCAGGCGTGGACATCGCGAGCCACGGCTTGCCGTCCTTGAGGACGATCGTCGGACTCAGTGTCACGCGAGGCCTCTTTCCGGGCGCCAGCAGATTGGCATGCCCGGCGGTGAGCACGAACGATTCCAGTCTCATGCTGTATGGGATGCCGGTGTCGCCCGCAATTACCGAGGGCAGCCAGGCGCCGCTGGGCGTCGCGGAGAAGACATTGCCGAACCGGTCGACCACGTTGATGCAGGTCGTGTCGTGGTCGACCGACTGGCCGTGCGTGTTCGAAGCCAGCGCCATCGGGTCGCCCAGGTTGCCCGGACGGTGCTCAATGGAAGCGTGTTCGGGATCGATCAGTTTGGCGCGGTCCGCGGCGTATTCCTTGGACAGCAGCGTTTCGGCGGGAATCTTCGAAAACTTGGGATCCCCGTAAAACCGGTCCCGATCGGCAAATGCCAGTTTCAAAGCCTCGACCACAGTATGCAGGTACTCCGGCGAATTGTGCCGCATCGCCTTCAGGTCGAAGCGCTCGAGAATATTGAGCGCCTGGATCATCACCGGCCCCTGCGTCCAGAAGCCCGGTTTCACGATGCCGTAACCCCGGTAAGTCCCCACCACTGGCTTGTCGCTCTCAGCATGGAACTTCGCCAGATCCTCATACCGCAGCAATCCCTCGTTGGCTTGCGAGAAGTCGGCCAGCTTATGACCAATCGCGCCCCTGTAGAATTCGTCGCGCACCGCCTGGAGTTTGGCGGCCCGGTCGCCCTTGGCATTCTTCTCCACGGAGCAGAGCGACTCCAGCGTGGCGGCCAGAGTCGGTGAACGGAAGATCTCGCCGCGCTTGGGCGGCTCCCCGCCGGGCAGGAAGAACTGCTCGGACGCCGGCCACAGGTGCAGGAAGTTGCGGAGCTCCCCAATAAACCGTGCGTACTCGTCCGGAATCGGGAACCCATGTGCCGCTTCGATCGCCGGCTGGGCAGCCTCGCAATACGACTTCGTCCCGTGCTGGGAAAGAGCCAGCATCAGCCCGTCGAACATGCCAGGCACGATCGCGGCCTTCAGACCGATGGAAGGAATCGGAGCCATGCGGCTGGGCTCCTCCCAGGGTTCGGGTTTGCGCGCCCGGTAGTATTCCGGCGTCGCCAGCGCCGGCGCCGTCCCCACGCCACTGATCGCAATCGCCGGTTTGCCGGCCATTTGAATCAGCATCGGCACTTCCCCGCCCAGCCCGATGCGCGACTGCTCCGTCACCGTGGCCGCCAGGATTCCGGCGACGCCCGCGTCCACCGCGTTCCCGCCCGTGGTCAGCATGCGCCATCCGGCCTCTACCTGGAAGTTGTTGCCGGCGCCGACCATCTCGCGCGTGCCGCGCACGGGCGGAAACATCGTGGCCGGTTGGGCTCCGGCGAGCATCACGAAAAGCGGGCACAGCAGAAAAAGTCGGTTCATCGTCTCTCCCGGAATTTGCGCAGCAGTTCGTACACCACGACGCCACCGGCCGTGGCGACGTTCAAAGAGTTTTTGACACCGTGCATCGGCAGGCGGATGTGGGCATCACAGGAAGCCAGCACACCCTCCCCCAGGCCATCCACTTCGTTACCGAATACAACACAGACAGGCCAGGACGGCTGCCAGTCGAAAAGGTCCGTCGCGGATTCGCCGGTTTCAATCGCGGCCACGTGGTAACCCCGGGCCCGCATCATGCGCAGCGGCACCAGGGCATCCGTGTGATACTCCCAGGGGACCGTCTCCTCCGCCCCGAGCGCGGTCTTGCCTATCCCCTCCTGGGGAGGATGCGCCGTGATTCCACACAGCACCAGCCGCTCCAGCCTTGCGGCGTCCGCAGTGCGAAAAAATGCTCCGACGTTGTACATGCTGCGTACATGATCGAGCACGACCACGACTGGCAATCGGCTATCCACGATGAAAGGACTAGGATAGCGTGAAGGTATGGTTAGTCTGAACGGATCCGTGTTGACCCTGGAAGATGTCGCCCGGGTGGCCCGCCAGGGCGCCGAGGTGGAGTTGGACCCGCATGCGGTCAAACGCATGAAGGCCGCGCGCGAGGTGATCGACCGCCTAGCCGACGGCGAAGCCCCCGTCTACGCCGTGAATACAGGCGTCGGCCTGCTGGCTGATACCCGGGTCGCCCCTGAGGAACTCGAGCAGTTACAGCGCAACGTCGTGCGTTCCCATGCTTGCGGCGTCGGCGAACCGCTGCCGGAGGATGTCGTCCGCGCCATCATGCTGATCCGCGCCAACGTTTTGGCGAAGGGAGTCTCCGGCATCCGGCCGATCGTGGCCCGCCGCCTCTGCGGCCTCTTGAATAAAGGCGTTACCCCGCTGGTTCCCTCCCGGGGCAGCGTCGGAGCCAGCGGCGACCTCGCCCCCCTGGCCCATATCGCACTTGTTCTCATCGGTGAAGGCGAAGCCGTCTACCAGGGGCAGAAGATGGACGGAGCAGCCGCGCTCTCGGCCGCCATGCTCGATCCCCTGCGTCTACATTCCAAGGAAGGCATCTCGCTGGTGAACGGGACGCAGGCCATGCTCGCCGCGGGTTCGCTCGCCCTGATGGACGCCGAGGATCTCGCCGAAGCCGCCGATGTCGCCTGTGCCCTCTCCCTCGACGCCCTGCGCGGCACGCCAAAGGCGTTCGACCCCCGTATTCACGAAGTCCGGCCACACCCCGGCCAACTCTCCAGCGCCAGGCTGCTGCGGCGCCTGCTGGAGGGCAGTGAGATCCGCGCTTCCCATCAGGCCTGCCGGCGGGTCCAGGACGCCTACTCCCTGCGCTGCGCGCCGCAGGTCCATGGCGCGGTCCGCGACACCCTCACCGAAGCGCGCCGGGTCTTCGGCATCGAATTGAACTCAGCCACCGACAATCCTTTGGTCTTTGGCGAAGAAACGCTCTCTGGCGGCAACTTCCACGGCCAGCACCTCGCCTTTGCCATGGACTATCTGGCCATCGCCCTGACGGCCCTCGCCGGCATCAGCGAACGCCGCATCGACCGCCTGGTCAACCCGGCGCTAAACGAAGGACTGCCGCCCTTCCTCGCTCATCACCCCGGCCTCGAATCCGGCTACATGATGCTCCAGGTGACCGCCGCCGCCCTCGTCGCCGAATGCCGCGTCCTCGCGACGCCCGCTTCCCCTGGCACCATTACCACGAGCGGCAACAAAGAAGACTTCGTCAGCATGGGCATGACCTCGGCCTTGAAGCTCCGCCAGATGGTGGACGTCGTCCGCCAGGTCCTGGCCATCGAGTTGATGACAGCGACCCAGGCGATGGAATGCCTTCGCCCGCTGAAGACCAGCCCCGTTCTGGAGGAGATCCGCGCATCCTTCCTTGCCGTGTGCCCGCCACGCCGGGACGACCAGCCGTTCTCCGCCGGAATGGCCGCCGCCTCGGAGTGGCTGAAGCGCTGGCGCACCACCCGGCCTACCGCCGTGGCGGCGATTGACGCACAATAGTCCCAATGCGTCTCGCAATCGCTCTTTTCACCCTCGCCCTCGCACTGCCCTCGTCCGGCGTCGCGCAGCCCCATCTTGACTCCGTCGTGGAACGCACGCTGAAGGAGTTCAACGTCCCAGGCATCGCCGTCGGTGTGATCAAGGACGGCCAGTTGGTGCTGGCCAAGGGCTATGGCGTGCGGAAGCTGGGCGACCCGGCGCCCGTGACGCCAGACACCCTCTTCGGGGTCGCCTCCAATACGAAAGCGTTCACAGCCGCCTCTCTGGCGATCCTGGTGGATGAAGGCAAACTGCGTTGGGACGACCCGGTCATCCAATACCTGCCTGCCTTCCAGATGTACGATCCCTATGTCACGCGCGAGATGACTGTCCGCGACCTGCTTGTCCATCGCAGCGGCCTGGGCCTGGGCGCCGGGGACCTCATGTTCTTCCCCACCAGCACCCTCAGTTCGGCCGAGATTGTGAAGCGCCTGCGCTGGGTGCGCCCAGCCACGAGCTTCCGCAGCCGCTACGCCTACGACAATATCCTCTACCTGGTCGCCGGGCAGGTAATCGAGGCGGTCAGCGGGAAACCCTGGGATACCTTCGTGCGGGAGCGCTTCTTCAAGCCCCTGGGCATGACTCATTCCGCCACCAGTTCCACGGTGCTCAAGCCGGGGGTGGACTACGCCACGCCGCATGCCGCGGCGGACGGGAAGCTGGAGCCCATCGCCCTCACCAATCTCGACAACAACGCACCGGCGGGAGCCATTCAATCCAGCGTGAACGAGATGGCGCACTGGGTGATTGCCCAACTGAACGGCGGCGACTACAACGGAACCCGGCTCTTCAGCGCCAGGCAGAATCAGGAGATGTGGTCGGCCCACACCGTGATGCCCATCGGCAATCCACCCGGAGAACTCTCGGAAGCCAAGCCGAACTTCCAGGCATACGGGTTGGGCTGGGTGGTCTCGGACTATCGTGGGACGAAAATGATCCACCACACCGGCGGACTCGCCGGCATGGTCACTCGCGTCACCATGATCCCCTCACTCAAGCTGGGTGTCCTGGTATTTACCAATCAGGAGGTGGGCGCCGCGTTCAATGCCGTGACCTACACGGTCCTGGATCACTATCTCAATGCTCCGCCGAAGGATTGGGTCGGCGCCTACGCCACCTACCAGGCCGGACGCGTGGCGGAAGCCGGCGAAACCGTCAACAAGGCGGCTGCCGCCCGCAACACCAGTTCGAAGCCGTCCCTGCCGCCCGGCAGCTATGCGGGGCGTTTCCGCGATGCCTGGTACGGCGACGTCATCATCGAGGAGAAAGAGGGCAAACTGCTCATCCGCTTCACGCACTCTCCGTCCTTGACCGGTGAACTGGTCCACTGGCAGTACGACACCTTTGTCGCGCGCTGGAACGACCGCACGTTGCTCGCCGACGCCTACATGACCTTCACCCTGAAGCCCGACGGCAAAATCGACTCCGCGAAGATGGTGGCCGTCTCGCCGCTCACCGACTTCAGCTTCGACTTCCACGATCTGTTCCTGCGCCCCGTCGCAGCGGACGCAAAACCCTATTGACGCGAACGCCGCATCGGCACGCGAATCAGTATCCAGGCGATCGCCGCCATCGGCAGCCACGACAGCCATCCGCCCATGGCCGGGAACCAGGAAAACTGGTCGGCGCCCGTGAACACGTGGGTAATCGAAGACACGCCGGTCAGGAAGAGTACAGCCAAAAGAATCCCCACCACGGCCTCGCCGGCAATCAACCCGGAGGCCAGTAGAGTGCCCGCCTCTTCCGCCTTGAGCTTGATCTCCGGCCCGTAAGAGGCCATCACCTTGTCCGCCACCCACTTGATGAGCCCGCCCAGGAAGATGGCGGAACTCGTATCGAACGGCAGGTACATGCCCACTGCGATGAGCATCATCGCCCGCGCCCCGCATAGCAGCAGCGCCAGTCCGAAAGCCGCGCCAATCGCGAGCAGCCCCCAGGCCATATCGCCGCTCACGATGCCTTTGGCGAGTTGCGCCATGAGTCCCGCCTGGGGCGCCGGCAGCGCGCGTCCGCCAATGCCGCCCGTGCTGAGGTTCGCCTCATGCAGCGCAATGATCGGCCCCATCAGGAACACAGACAGCAGGATGACCGCCAGGATCTCCACTACCTGCATCTTCCAGGGCGTGCCGCCCAGCAGGTGGCCCGCCTTCAGATCCTGAATCAGCGAGCCCGAAACCGAGACCGCCACCGCGACGACAGCCGCCACCCCCAGCACCGCGGCCACACCAGCGGCCCCCTTCACGCCCATGGCCTGCATCAACAGCGCGGAGAGGATCAGCGCCGAGAGCGTCAGCCCACTCAACGGCTGGTTCGAACTGCCCACGAGACCCACCAGGTAACCGCCGACCGCCGACAACAGAAATCCCGCTCCGCCCATCACCAGCGCCGTGCCTACCGCCGTCCCCAGCCCGCCGGTAAAGCCGTAGTAGATCGCCGTCACCGGCACCAGCAGCGCCAGGATGCACAGCAGCACCCACTTGGTGGGAATATCGCGTTCGGTCCTGGCCACTTCCCCGTCGGCGTGTGCCGACTTCGCCGAGGCCCGGAAGGCCCCCATCAGCGATTCCGCGATGGACTTCCGCATCGAGAACATGGTGTTCGCGGCGCCCACCAGCATCATGCCAACGGCGATCGGCCGCACAATGTTGTACCAGAGCGTGTACGCGGCCACGTCATGACCAGCCCCACCAATGCGATTCGCCAGATCCGGATCGAAGAACAACAGCAGCGGGATCAACACCCACCACGCGAGAAAGCCGCCGGCGACGTTGATCGACGCCAGTTCGGGCCCGATGATGTACCCGATGCCGATCAATGCGGGCGATAGGGCTGGCGTCGACCACGGAATCCCACCCTGATGCGTCACCGCTCCAATGGGCGCCTTCGAAAAATCGAAGTGACGAACGACGCTCCGCGGAAACGCGATGAACCCTTCGGTATACTCCCGGAAGAGTTGCAGTCCTTTATCGCTCTTCAGAATCTGGATCAGCCCGCCGAAAGCCATGCCGCCGAACACCAGACGCGGGGCATCGCCGGATTCCTGTCCGGCCTTCACAATTTCGTAGCTGGCGACACTCTCGGGAAACGGCAGTCCCGCCTCAACGCACAGCGCGCGCCGCAGCAGAATGATGAAGAAGATCCCGGCCAAACCGCCCGCCAGCAGGATGACGACGCCTTGCCAGTAGTGCCCCCGCAGGTCCGCCCACAGCTTCTGCCCGTCAATCTCCACCAGCAGGAACGCCGGCAGCGTGAAGATCGCGCCCGCTACCAGCGCTTCGCCCACACTGGCCGCCGTGCGCGCAATGTTCTGCTCCAGCAGTCCACCCCGAAAGGCGGGAATCCGGAACAAGGCCATGGCGATCACCGCCGCCGGAATCGTCGCGGCCACCGTCTGGCCGGCCTTCATCCCGAGATAGGCGTTGGCGGCGCCAAATACAAAAGCTAGAAAAAGTCCGAGGAAAACCGACTTGACGGTCAGCTCGCGCAGTTGAGGGTCCGGCTGAGTCACTCTACGATCTTAGAGGATCCGGCCCGGGGCTCAGTCGATAGGCTCGATTACGCCGGTTCCTGCTGATCTGTATCCCTGGGTATGGCAAAACGGGCCACCACCCGCCGCAGTTCCGCCGGATCCACTGGCTTCGGGATGTAGTCGTCCATCCCGGCTTCCCGGCACCGCCGGCGGTCTTCCTCCAGCAGCGAAGCGGTCATGGCGATGACGGGAGTCCGGCGGCCCGACGCCGTTTCCACCGCCCGGATGCTCCGCGTGGCCACGAAGCCATCCATCACCGGCATGAAGCAATCCATGAGGATGAGATCGAAGTGGGAACCATTGGTCAGAACCCTTACCCGGTCCAGCGCCGCCAGCCCGTTCTCCGCCAGTTCCACATCGCAGCCCAAACGCTCGAGAAAGCGGGTCGCTACCCTCTGGTTCACTTTGTTGTCTTCAACCAGCAGAACTCTCAGCCCCTGCACGGGAGCGGTTGTGGCCACGACGCCCGCCGCCGGTTCACGCGCCAGTTCGTCCTGCCACACTCCGGAGATCCGCCGCAGCCTGAGTTCGACACAAAACGTGGACCCCCGGCCCGGCTCGCTCTCCACCTGGATCGTGCCGCCCATCAGATGGATGAGCTGATGACTGATGGAGAGTCCCAGGCCCGTGCCGCCAAAACGGCGGGAAGCGGAGGAGTCTGCCTGGTAGAACTTTTCGAACAGGTGAGGCAGATTCTCGGCGGCCACCCCAATGCCGGTGTCCCGCACCGACATTCGCACCGGGACCACGTCTCCGGCCGCTTCGCCGGCCTCCACCACCAGCCCGACTTCACCCCGCTCGGTAAACCTTCACCGCATTCCCCACCAGGTTCAATAGCACCTGCCGGATGCAGCCGGGATCCCCTTCCAGAATGGAGGGCAGATTCTCGGCCAGCGTCACCTGGAGTTTCAGCCCCTTCGCCTGGGCGCTGGGCCGCACCAGTGCCGCCACCTGCTGCACCACCTGGCGGAGACTGAACGCCTCCTGCTCGATCTTCAGCTTCCCCGCCTCGATTTTCGAGAAGTCCAGCACATCATTCAGGAGGCGCAGTAGCGACTGGCCCGAACTCTCGATGATCTGGACCTGCTCGCGCTGGTCGCGAGGCAGGGGCGATTCCAGCAGGATATGCGACATACCCAGAATGCCGTTCATCGGCGTGCGGATCTCATGGCTGATCGACGCCAGAAAATCGCTCTTCGCTCTCGTAGCCGCGCCGGCCAGCCGGTTGGCGTGTCGCAGCCGCCCGTTCTGCACCACCAGCACGACGCCCATAATCGCCAGCAGCACTGTACCGTAGAACGAGATCCTCGACTGCCGGGCCTTCGACTCCAGCTCGGACACAATCCGCATCTCGTTCCCCATGAAGGACGACCAGTAGTCGAGGATGTGCGTGAACGAGCCGTCACGGCTCATCTCCGTAATCCCCTTGCGCAGCATGATCGCCGCCGCCGCGCTCTGTTCATTGGCCAGTACCGAGAGCATCCGGTCCGCGCTCGGCACATTCATGACCACCAGCGAAACGCCGTCACATTCCTTGGGACGTACCAGCAGCTTCTGCTCCAGGAACCGCTGCTCGATGATGCTCGCATCGACCTCGTCGCGGCAAAGCGCGAGCAACCCCTCGGCACGCCCGGGAATTTCTCGCGCCTTCATGCCGGACGGCGGATGCGCGCCGGTGATCTCCCGCACAATGCGGAGATACACGCTGCTCACCCGCTTGTCTTTCAAATCGGCGATGGCGTGTACCGGATTGCTGCTGCGGGAGACAATGCACAGCCGGTTCATCAGCCAGGGATCGGAGACATGCAGCCACTGCCGCCGCTCCGGCGTATCGGTCGCGGCAGGCCATAGGTCGACGATATTGCGGCGAAACGCCTCATCCACCCCAAGCTGCGTCTCCACAAAGCTCAGCCGGACCCCTTTTCGCCGGGCCGCCTCTCTCAGTACTTCCACCGCCAGCCCTGTGGGCGGCTGGCCTGGCCTCAGAACACTGTACGGCGGCGCATTGTCCACACCCACCCGGTAGACCTGCTGATCCAATGTCCGGTAGATACCCAGGTGCCAGACCAATAGGGCAGCCACGCCGCTGAACACGACGCCGACCGCGACCAGTACCACGCGCAGACTTGTCCAAAACTTGAACGCGGGGAGTTTTCCGTCGTCTTTCATCCGGGTCCTACTGCCGGCTCAGGCGGCACAACACGCCGAAACGCAATTCAGGGGCATTGATTGATTAGAGAACGCCGCGCACAATCTTGTCGAGCGCCAAACGCACTCCAGCGGAAGCGGCGGGCGTCGGCTACCCTGTTAGAAGCGTATATGCCGGGCAACAAAAGGAAAATCGAAAAAGCAGTTCCGGCCGTAGCCTCCAAGGGCGCCCCCAGGAAGACCAAGCCCGAGCCGCCGCCCGTCGACTTGAACGCCCCGTCGCTCTACCTGAACCGCGAGCTCAGCCTGCTCGCTTTCCAATCCCGCGTGCTGGAGGAGGCCCGGGATACCAGCAACCCGTTGCTCGAACGGGTCAAGTTCCTCTCCATCCTCGGCTCGAATCTGGATGAATTCTTCATGGTGCGCGTCGCCGGCGTGGCCAATCAGATCGAGTCCGGGATCCTCGACGCCGGCCCCGATGGCATGTCCCCAGCCCGGCAGTTGGAGGCGATCCGAAGCTACTGCCAGTCCCTCTTCGCCGAGGCGCAGGCCTGCCGCAAACTCCTCTTCGACGAGTTGCGCACTCACGGCATCAATGTTCTGGACTATAAGGAACTGACTGAGCACCAGAAGGATCACGCCCATCGTTACTTCGACGACACCATCTACCCGGTGCTCACTCCGCTCGCCTTCGACCCCGGCCGGCCCTTCCCGCACATCTCGAACCTTAGCCTCAACCTGTCCGTGCTGATTCGCGACCCCAACGGCGTCGAACACTTCGCCCGCGTCAAGGTGCCCGATTCCCTGCCCCAGTTGGTGCCCCTCCAGCGTGGCGCCCACAAACGCAACGGAAAGGGCGTGTCCTTTGTCTGGATTGAGCAGGTGATCCAGGCCAACCTCGGCGCGCTGTTTCCCGGCATGGAAATCGTCGAATCGCATCCTTTCCACGTCACCCGGGACGCCGAAATGGCCATCCAGGAACTGGAAGCGGAAGATCTCCTCGAGACCATCGAGGAGGGCGTCCGCCAGCGCCGCTTCGGCGCCATCGTCCGCCTGCAGGTGCCCAAACAGATGCCGGAACGCCTGCTCGAGATCCTCAAAACCAATCTCGAGATCGACGACACCGACGTCTACAAGACAGAAGGCCCGCTCTCCCTGGTTCGGCTGCGCCACCTCGCCTCACTCGACCGGCCGGAGTTGAAGGACGCGCCGTTCACGCCCGCCCCGCTGAAGCAGAATGTCGAAGACGAGGACATCTTCAGCATGGTGCGCCGCGGCGACATTCTTCTGCACCAACCCTTCGATAGCTTCCAGCCTGTGGTGGATTTCCTTCGCGCCGCAGCCCGCGACCCGCAGGTGCTCGCCATCAAAATGACGCTCTACCGCGTGGGCCGCAACGCCCCGGTCGTCGAAGCCCTGCTCGAAGCCAACGAGAACGGCAAACAGGTGGCGGTTCTGGTCGAACTCAAAGCCCGTTTCGACGAAGAGTCGAACATCGAATGGGCCAGAGCCTTGGAAAAAGAGGGTGTCCATGTGGTCTATGGCCTGGTCGGCATGAAAGTCCACTGCAAGGTGGCCATGGTGGTCCGTCGCGAGGGCAACCTCATGCGCCGCTACGTGCACCTCTCCACCGGCAACTACAACGCCATCACCGCCCACCTCTACACCGACCTCGGACTCTTCACCTGCGACGAGGATTTCGGCGCCGACAGCACCGATCTCTTCAACTACCTCACCGGCTACTCCGCCAAATCGGACTACCGCAAGCTACTGGTCGCGCCCATCAATCTGCGCCAGCGCCTGGAAGGGCTCATTCAGCGCGAGATCGCTCACGCCAAGGCCGGCAAGGATGCCCGCATCATCATGAAGATGAATGCGCTGGTCGATCCGCGCGTCATCCGGATGCTCTACAAGGCGTCCCAGGCCGGGGTCCAGGTCGACCTCCTCTGCCGCGGCATCTGCTGCCTGCGGCCCGGCGTGCCCGGCGTCAGCGACAACATCCGCGTCATCAGCGTCGTCGGCCGCTTCCTGGAACACAGCCGCATCCTCTACTTCCGCAACGACGGCGACGAGGAGATCTACATCGGTTCCGCCGACATCATGCCGCGCAACATCAACCGACGCGTGGAAACTCTGTTCCCCATCGAGAAAGGCACGCTCGTCCGCCAGATCCGCGATAGAATCCTGTCTGTCTATCTGGCCGATAACGTGAAAGCGCGCCGCATGAAGCCGGACGGCACTTACGAGAAGATCCCCCGCAAGGAAACCGAAAAGCCGTATAGCGCGCAGGCGATCCTGCTCAAGAGCCGATGCTAGAAAACGTCAATCTCAAGCGGAAACTGGCGCGCGCCGACTACAAACAGGAGATGCCCGCTCTCCAGCGGCGGCTCTACGCCCTGGAAAAGGCCTGCTGGGACCATCGCATCCCGTCCATGGTCGTCTTTGAAGGCTGGGACGCCTCCGGCAAGGGTAGTTCCATTTCCACCCTCACCCAGCGCCTCGACCCGCGCGGCTTCAAACTCTACTCCATCCAACCGCCTCGCACCTATGAGCAGAACCACCCCTGGCTCTGGCGCTTCTGGCTCAAAGCCCCGAATCGCGGCGAGATGACCATCTTCGACCACTCCTGGTACCACCGCGTCCTGGATGAACGGGTCGAAAAGGTCGTGCCCGAAAAGGTTTGGCGCAAGGCGTATAAGGACGTCCTCGACTTTGAGCGGATGCTCGCCGACGACGGGACCGTCATCCTCAAGTTCTGGTTCCACATCAGCAGGAAGGAACAGAAAAAGCGCTTTGAGCACATCGCGGCCGATCCGCTGGAATCGTGGCGGGTCACCGCACAGGATTGGGCCCGGCACAAGCTCTCGACCAGTACCTGGAAGCCGCGGAAGAGATGCTGGAGCTGACTGAAAGCGAGTTCGCGCCCTGGACCATCGTCGAGGCCACGTCCCGCTGGTACGCCCGCCGCAAAGTCTTCCTCACCATCATCGCCGCCCTGGAAAAGGCGCTCGGGCCCAACGTCCCGCCCGTGGAGGAAGCCGCCACCGAGATCCGCCACGATGCCGAACTGCGGCGCATCATGGACACTCTGGAAGACGAGGGCAACGGAGAGGCCTGATGCTGGAAACCCTCGATCTCAAACGGAAACTCGACCGCGCCGCCTACGCCAAACAGCTCACCCGCTGTCAGATCCAGCTCAGGGAACTCGGCTGGCAGGTCTACCAGCAGAAACGCCCCGTCGTGCTGGCCTTCGAAGGCTGGGACGCCGCCGGCAAAGGTGGCGCCATCAAGCGGGTCACCGAGAAACTCGACCCGCGAGGCTACGTCGTCCTATCCCATCAGCGCGCCCCAGGGCGAAGACAAGACACGCCACTACCTCTACCGCTTCTGGCGGCGCCTGCCCGAGAAGGGCCAGATCGCCATTTTCGACCGCTCGTGGTACGGCCGCGTCCTCGTCGAACGGGTCGAGGGCTTCTGCACCGAAGCCGAATGGAAACGAGCCTATAAGGAGATCAACTCCTTCGAACGCCAACTCCGCGACTCCGGCTGCATCCTCGCCAAATTCTGCGGTCCAGATCTCCCGGGAAGAACAGCTCCGCCGCTTCGAAGAACGCCAGCAGATCGGTTACAAGTCCTGGAAACTCACCGACGAAGACTGGCGGAACCGGGCGAAGTGGAGCGACTACGAAGAGGCGGTAGAAGAGATGCTGCTCAAAACCAGGCACCCGCACGGCCCCCTGGACGCTCGTCGAGGGAAACGACAAGCATTGGGCCCGCGTCAAGGTATTGGAACGCCTTGTGGAAGTGTTGGCGCGCGAACTGGCGTACAAGCCCCGGGACCCTCTCAAGGACCAGCGCTAAAGCCTGACATTTTGGCCTGGCTCCCGAAACGCTCGAGCTTCTGCCGGTTCTTCTGATCTCTCTTCGCCTGGCGTTTACGCTCTTTCATCGCCTTCTGAACGGTGGGCGGCTTCGAGGGAGGACGTCTTTGAGCTGGAGTCTTTTCCTTCGAATAGGAACCCGGAGCGAGAGCCAGGGCTGCGAAGGCGGCCAGCGTCAGGCACCAGGTTGTCTTCACGGCTGCACCTCGGACGCAATTCGGCTCATGGCCCGTCCATCGGCTTCACCGCCCCGCAACTTTAGTAGGGCGCTGCTGTCTGGTCCGGCTCAGGAACGTTTGCGGCCTTCCGAGCGCATCTGCAAGACTGGAGTGGACATGCGCTTGTGGAATCCGCCAGGTGGCGTGATTGCAGTTTGGATTCTTCTACTGGCGGGGCCGTGCCTTGCGCAGACCGTCCCGCTCAACCAGCCGGAGACCCTGACCTACGGGGTGGAGTGGCGGTTCGTGCGGGCCGGCGAGGTCCAGTTGAAGTGGTCCGAAGGTGACCGCCAACTGGACATGCTCATGAAAAGCGTCGGCCTGGTTGCCACGCTGTTCACCGTCAACGACACCTACCGGGCGATCTTCGACCCCGGCCTCTGCGCCACCTCCGTCACCTGGGACCTGCACGAAGGCCGCCGCAATCGAGAGGTCAAGGCCAGCTTCGACCGGGCGAAGAAGCGCTCTTCGTTCCTGGAGAAGGATCTGAACAACAATACGATCGCCCTCACCAAGGAGATCGATGTGCCCGCCTGCGTCCATGACGTGACCGGCGGACTGCACGAACTGCGGCAGCTTCATCCCGCCCCCGGTTCCGTCATCGAACTGCCCATCAGCGACGGCAAAAAGGTAGTGATGGCCCGGGTGGAAGCCCAGCAGAAAGAAACCATCAAGACGCCTCTCGGACAGTTTCCATCCACCCGCTACGAGGCATTTCTGTTCAATGGCGTAATGTACGGCCGGAAGGGCCGGCTCTTCATCTGGATCAGCGATGACGACAAACGGCTCCCCGTCCAGATCAGAATTCAGCTTCCGTTCTATGTGGGCACTCTCACCCTACAGCTCGAAAAGGCCCATTAGACCGGACCAGAGGGAGATTCATTCATGCTGAGGATTGCCATGTGTACTTTCCTGGCGGCAGTTCTGCCACTCTCCGCCCAGCCGCAGGGCGCCGTCTCCGTGGTGCCGGACGACCAGCAGGTGATGGCGCTCTATGAACGCTGCCTGCAACTCATCGAGGCCAGTGGCATTGCCAGCCCCGAACTCGGCCGCGCCGGGGTCCCCCTGGCCGAGAATATGCGCCAGACCCTGGAAAGCCTGAAGTTCCTCGGCATCCGGAACCCCCAACTGCACTACCAGTTCATGACCAATCTCCGGGCCTTCGTCCTCATCTCCGATACGGTGCCCAAGCCCGTGCCCTTCCCGGAGATCGGCCGCCAGCAACTCACCGAATTGCGGGACGATCTGGGCAAGATTGAGCTCTATTTCCAGCAACAGATCGCCAGCCTCCAGGCCGAACTCCGCTCACCCGACCGCGACGAAATCGCCCGCTACCGCGACGCCAATACCTCCCTGACTGCCTCCGACCCCAAAAACCCGCGAGTCGTCTTCTACGGGGACTCCATCACCGACTTCTGGCGCCTCAATGAGTACTTCTCCGGCAAGGACTTCGTCAATCGCGGCATCAGCGGCCAGATCACCAGCCAGATGCTGGCCCGCTTCCAGGCCGACGTCGTCAACCTGAAGCCCACGGCGGTCCTCGTCCTGGCGGGCACCAACGACATCGGCCGTGGCGTCAACCCCGCAATCATCCAGAACAACCTCACGATGATCTGCGACCTCGCCGACCTGCACAAAATCAAGGTGATCCTGGCCAGCATCCTACCCGTGTCCGATCACCACAAGCAGGTCAATCCCATGTGGGAACGAACCAAGCTCCGGCCTCCGGCCGCCATCCTCGAAATGAACAGGTGGCTGAAGGCCCTGTGCGACAAGCGCGGCTATACCTATCTCGACTACTTCCCGGCCATGGCCGGCGCTGACGGCCAACTGGCGCCGAATCTGGCGGATGACGGACTCCACCCCAACCCCAGCGGCTACCGCATCATGGCGCCCCTCGCCTCCGCGGCTATCGAAAAAGCGCTGGGGCCGGCAAATCCGGCACAACCAGCGGGCCGCAAGAGGCGTCTATTCTAGTGGCATGAGCCTCCGCTCTCTACTCGTGTTGTGTCTGGCGGCCGCCCTTTCCTTCGGTCAGGGTATGCGGCTGACTGTGGGCCAGTTGAAATCCTTCCTGCGCTCGTCCATCCAGCTCAAACACCCCGACAAGCAGGTGGCCGAGTACCTCAAGAACGTAAAACTGAGTGAGCAGTTCACCGCCCGCGATCTCGAAGAGATGCAGGGCGAAGGCATCGGCGCCCGGACCTCCGAGGCACTGCAGGCTCTGGTGACCTCCACCGCGAACCTCTCCAAACCCCCGCGCGACCCCGTCGTGGCCAAGGCGCCTCCACCTCCGCCCATGCCGCCGCCCAGCTCGGAAGAACAGGGCAAGGTGATCGAGGAAGCCCGGGAAGTCGCCCTGAACTACACCAAGCGCCTGCCGGACTTCATCTGCACCCAGGTCACCCAGCGCTACGTCGACCCGTCTGGCCTGGAAATGTTCCATATGGTCGACCGCGTCATCGAGCGCCTCAGCTACTTCGAACAGAAGGAAAACTACAAGCTCATCTCCGTCAACGGCAACCTCACCGAGATGGATCGCGACAAGCTCGGCGGCGCCACCTCCAGCGGTGAATTCGGCAGTATGCTGCGCGAGATCTTCGAGCCCTCCACCCAGGCCGAGTTCCACTGGGAACGCTGGGCGAAACTGCGCGGCAACCTCGTCCACGTCTACTCCTACCGCGTCAACCAGTCCCGCTCCAAGTGGCACGTCTCCTGGCAGCGCCAGCTTGAAATCGTGCCCGGCTACAAGGGCCTGATCTACGTCGACAAGACTACCCCCATCGTCCTGCGCGTCACCCTCGAAGCCGAGAACATGCCGGCCTCGTTCCCCATCCAGGTCGCCACCACGATGCTCGACTACGACTTCACCTCCATCTCCAACAATCAGTTCCTCTTGCCACTGCGCTCCGAGATGCAGATGCGGGAAGGCAAAATTCTGGTGAAGAACGAGGTCCAGTTCCGCAACTACCGCAAGTTCGGCGCCGAATCGTCCATCACGTTCGACACCAATCCCGACTCCATCCCTGAGGACAAGCTCAAGGAAAAGCCGCCACAGCAATAGCATCTTGTCCTGTGCCGGAACTTGATATCGTGGATGGAAGTGAAACTGAAAGGCGTCTTCACCCCGACTCTCGTCCCGGTGGATGAGAAGGGTCAAATCAACGAAGCCGAGATGCGGCGCTTCCTGTCGTGGCTCATCGACAAAGGCGTCCACGGTCTCTATCCGAACGGCTCCACCGGCGAGTTCACCCGCTTCACCGCCGAGGAGCGCCAACGCATCGCCCGCATCACCTGCGAAGTGGCCAAGGGACGCGTTCCGGTCCTCGCCGGCGCCGCCGAAGCCAACATCCGCGAGACGCTCAAGGCTTGCGAAACCTACGCCGGTTACGGCGCCCGCGCCGTGGCCATCGTCTCGCCCTTCTACTACAAACTCGGACCGGAATCCCTCTACGCCCACTTCGCCGAGATCGCCAGGAACTCACCCATCGATGTCACGCTGTACAACATCCCGATGTTCGCCAGCCCCATCGATGTACCCACCATCCAGCGGCTCTCCGAGTTCCCGCGCATCATCGGCATCAAGGACTCCACCGGCGACGTCGCCTTCATGCTGCGCATGATTGCCGCCGTTCGCCCCAACCGGCCCGATTTCACGTTCCTCACCGGCTGGGATGTCGTCCTGGCGCCCATGCTCATGATCGGCGCCGACGGCGGCACCAATGCCACCAGCAATGTCGCGCCCGAACTCATGCGCAAGCTCTACGACCTCACCACCTCGGGCCAGTGGAACGACGCGCTCAAGCTCCAGACCACCATCCTGGAACTGTTCGACCTCATGTTGTACCCGTTCGAGTTCCCCGACGGCTTTCGCGCCGGCGCCGCGCTCCGCGGCTTCGATTTCGGCCAGGGCCGGCAGCCCTCCACCCCGAAACAGGACGAGAACAAGGCAGCCCTGGCGCGAACGCTCCGCTGCATGCTGGCCGATTCCGGCATCGTCGAACCGCCCGCCGGCGGCTGCGTCCCGCGCCCTGGCACGACCGAAAAAGACCGTATCACCCAAATTGCCCTTGAAATCGTCGGACAGCTCGAAGAACGGGGTCTGATCTGCCGGAAGCCGTAGCATTCATTGAGGTGGGTGGCTGGTCTCCGGCCATGGTGATTCTCGACACCATGGAGAAGGCCGGCTCCGTCCGCGTCCTCCAGGCCGAGTTGAACGACCAGCCGGGCGTTTGCCTCAAGGTTGTCGGCCCCCTGGGCGATGTCCAGTCCGCCGCCGCTTCCGCCCGCCAGATCGCCGAAAAGATGATGGTGCAGGTGGTCGCGGACGTCATCGCCGCGCCGCACGAGGCAGCCCCGGCGGCCTACGAAGCCCTACCGGACTTCAACCCGTTGTTCTCCCAGGCAACCGTCCAGGTGCCCGGCAATCAGAAAGAAAAGGAGAAAGTCGTGGATCAGCAGGCAGGGTTTGCCGTCGGATTAATTGAAACTCAGGGTTTTACGGCGGTCTTCGAAGCCATCGATACGGCCCTCAAAACCGCATCGGTCGAGGTTCTGGCCCGCGAGAAACTGGGCGGCGGCTACATCACAGTGATCATCAAAGGCGACGTGGCAGCCGTCTCCGCCGCAGTGGAAGCCGGCAAAAAACGCGTCGAAGGGCTCGGCAAACTCATCGCCGCCCATGTCATCCCCAGCCCGTCTCAAGGTGTGATCGCACTGCTGCCAAAGCTCTGAAACAAAACCGTCACGCAACGCATCCAAAAGGAATAAGCTGGTATAAACCCGCAGTTTCCGTGACCAACCATGAACAAATCTTTGGCCGTTGTTTGGCCTTTTCTTCTCCGTCCGAGGCCGAGTGAGTCTGTCCTATAGCTTTCCTGGACAAATGTGTTGAAGGAGTGAAGCCGGGTGCAGACGAAACACGTAGTGCAAGCCTGGGGCATGATTCTAAAGGGAAATCGCCCTACCCTTTCCATCGAGATTACCCGTGAGTGTCCACTCCGTTGTCCTGGCTGCTACGCCTACGACGAGTCTCACCTGGGCGGAGGCGTCACCCTCAGGGAACTCGCTGACCGCAAAGGACAAGCACTTGTCGATGGCGTGATGGGCGTTGTGGACCGCCTAAAGCCGTTACATCTGTCAATTGTCGGCGGCGATCCCCTGGTCCGCTATCGCGAACTGGAACAGATGGTGCCCATGCTGCTCGAACGCGGCATCCACGTCCAGATCGTCACCAGCGCCTTCCGCACCCTGCCTGCCGGTTGGGTCGACTTGCCCCGCCTGAACGTCGTCGTCTCCATCGACGGCCTGCGCGAGGAGCACGACATCCGCCGCACCCCGGCAACCTACGATCGTATTCTCAAGAACATCCAGGGCCAGCGCGTCACCGTCCACTGCACCATCACCGGCCAGATGATGAAACGGCCCGGCTACCTCAAGGATTTCCTGGAATTCTGGGCGCCGCGCGATGAGATCCGCAAGATCTGGTTCAGCCTCTTTACCCCTCAAATTGGTGACGACCTGCCCGAAATGCTCACCAAGGCCGAGCGCGCGCAAGTCATCGCCGATCTGCTTCAACTGCGGAAGCATTTCCCCAAACTCGACATGCCGGAGCGGCTCATCAAGCAGTTCGCCACCCCGCCGGCCAGCCCGTCTGACTGCGTCTTCGCGCAGACCACCCAAACCGTCTCGGCCGACCTCAAGACCGAAATCACCCCGTGCCAGTTTGGCGGAAATCCCGACTGCTCCGCCTGCGGCTGCATCGCCTCCATGGTGCTGGGCGCCGTGGCGGACTTCAAACTCGGCGGCATCATCCCCGTGGGCGCCATCTTCCGCGCCTCCACGAAAATCGGTCAGATGAACGCGCGCGCCAACCGGCCTCAGGAAGTCCAGCAACCCTTCCGGGTGCTCCCGTAGCCGTTCCCTACTGCGGGTATTGATCCCAATGCCCGTTCGTCATCCGGCCGCTGGTCTTCTTCCCGTAATCGGGGTCGCTCGCCGGGTTCACCTTGACGATCAGCAGATTCGCGGGACCGCCCACCCGCAGCGGCACGCTCGGGTCCGATGGAAAAATGAACTGTCCAGGCAACCGGAACTCCACGCCATCGGCGGGCGCCGGATGCGCCGACTTTTCCCCCAGAGCCGTCACCACACCGTGCTGAACCACCACAATGGAACCGGCAATGGGCGGCCTGCCGGTGCCGTCCATCAGAATCGCGTCCAGCAGCACCTTCGGCTGTTCGCCTGAATTTCGATGGCAGCCCGCCAGCCCGGCCACAGCCAGAAGCACAATCACAATTCCGCGCAAATCAATTGCTCCAGTTTCAACGCGCGCAGATCCGGGATGAGAACATCCGGCCGGTGTTGCGCAAGTTCCTCCAATGGTACGACACCCGTTCCCACGGCCACGCTACGCAACCCGTTGGCCCGCGCCGCCGCAATGTCATTGGGATGATCCCCGATCAGCGTAGCCACCTCCGGCGCATCCAGCCAGCCCCGCCGCCGAGCCTCCTCCAAAGCCAGCCCGGCCAGTTCCGCCCGCGTTTCCGCCTGCTCCGCGAACGCCCCAAACCGGAAGTGCGGGCGCAAGCCCGCCTGGGTCATCTTCCGCCACCCGATCCGTGAAAGATTCCCCGTCACCAGCCCCACCACGGCCCCATCCGAGCTGAGCCGCGCCAGCAACTCCGCCGCCCCCGGACAGACCTTGTCCCGCAGGTCCGGACACCGCCGCACATACAGCGATTGCGCCTTCCGCATGATGGCCAGCATCTGCTCCCGTCCGGTTTCCATCACACCTGCATTCCGCAGCATGCATCCCAAAATCGCGCCGTCCAGCATCCCCTGCACCGGAATCCCATCCGTCGTAGAGCGCACCCCGGCCACCTGCCAAACCGCTTCCTCCAGCACCTCCCGGTGATGCGGCCCTGCACGCCGCAGCAGCGTTCCGTCAATGTCGAACAAAACCAGCACTCGGGATTTGGCGTAACGGGGCATTTCCTCAGGTTAGAATGAGAGGGAATGCAATTGCTTCAGGCAGGAACGCATCAGGTGGTCGTGCTGGAACTCGACGCGGACCTGCTTCGCCAGGGTGCCGAGGAAACCGGCTTCGTTTGTGAGGTCACCGATTCCCCGCGCAGCTCCCTTCTGGAACTCAGCGCGCTCGATCGCGACGGTCCGCTCCTCCTCTTCGACGCCTCCGATCCCACCAACACCGGCTGGTTCTCCCGCTGCCAGTTCTACGTCGACGGCCGCACCGGCGGAGTCCTGCAGACCCCCTTCGTCGTCGCCAACAAACGCGATGCCGGCGGCCGGCCCCACTCCCGCGCGCTCTCCGTGCAGGTATTCAAGGAACTGCCGTCGCACTTCCGCCTCCCGGGCCGTCAGCCATTGAACGAAAAGGTCCTCTACGCGGTCCTCTTCAACTTCCTGTCAGCGCTGCAGAAGGTAGGCGTGGGCATCTGCGGGCCCACCACCGTGGTCCGGCCCGTAGCCGGCCGCGTCGACGCCCCCACCCGTTAACATAGGCCACCAATCAATTGGGACGGCGGACCCCCTGGTCCGCAGCCGCCCCCCCGGTCGGCTCCTTTGCTAATCAGATCCGTGAGCCCTACCGGCCCGCCAGTTCCGCGGCCAGCCACGGATAAAACCGCCCGACCTCCGCTTCCTTCATGAGGACAACCTGCCCCACCGGAGCGCCGGAACCATCCAGCGACATCGCCATCAGCAGGCATCCCCCCGGCAACCTTCGAACCCGCATCCGAAACCGCGTCGCACCGGTCCCCGGCACCGCATAGGAGCGCGTCTCCGCCACCGGAAACACTGCATCCAGATTCCTCTCAGGCTCGTAGTTCCGCGTCACACTCACCAGCTTGCGGTTCGCCGCCCGGAACACCAGCACATGCGAGAAGTCATGGTGATCCACCTCGCCCAGTTGATACTGCCACGACACGAGGCCCGCGCCCGACTCCGCCACGAGAACTGGCCGCCCAAACGCCCGCACCACGTCCTCCATCGTCTCGTTCAAAGTCAGCCACACGACCCCTTCCGCCCTCACCTGTGGATCCGCCAGCGTGGGCAGCCGTGGCACCGGTTCAGCCGCCGGAAATAGCGCCGGGGGCGCCGCGGTCAGCAGCGCCCCCAGAAGAACAACCAGTCTGTTCATGCTCGCCTCTGTCTACTTTCCAACCGTCTTCGGATACTTGCCGTTCACCAGCAGATCCAGGAGCTTGTCGGCTTCCGAGGTATCGCTGGACACCGCCGCCGCAATCTTGAAGAAGATATCGGTCTGGTCCATATAGCCCGTGAACAGGAACGCCCCCGGACCCTCCGCCGTCACCGGCACGCTGGAACCCGTGTGGTCGCCCGTCCGGAAGCCCACCGCCAGACGCCGCAGGCCGGCACCCGAGTTCACCGGATAGCCCGTGTCCGCGTCCAGCTTGTAAGCCGTCAGGCCCGAGTAGGTCGAATAGGTGCTTGAGGCCGGATCGCTCGTGCTATCGGTCGAAGCGAAGCTGCCCGGCATACCCACCGCGCCACCGTTGTTCGATGCCGTCGTGCTGGTGTTGATGAATGGCAGCCCGGCGCGGGCGTTCGAGTACGAATCGCCCCACACCGTGAAGTTCTGGTCGCCGTGCGCGGTCGTGTACGAAATCTTCTCGCTCTTCGTCCGGTCGAAGTATTCGGAATCCGGCGTGTTGCTGACCCCGATGATGTGCATCGACTGGTCGTGATCCGCCGTGACCACAATCAGCGTATCCTTCAACGGCCGCTTCGCCGCCCACGTGCGCGCCGCGCCAATCGACTTGTCGAACTCAATCGTGTCCCAGAACACACCCGCCGCCTGATTGGGGTGCGACTGCTTGTCGATCGAAGCCGCTTCCACCATCAGGATGAACGGTGCCTGCGTAAAGCTGCCCGCCAGCACGTCGATCGCCTTCTGCGTCATCACATCCAGCATCGGCTGGTCGGGATACGCGCCCAGATTCGCCGTCGGCTCCGACGCAGGCCGCGTCAACCCCAGCTTGTCGTAGGCGACGTCCATGTTCACATCAGAAGCCGTCGCAATTCCGTTGCTCGCCGGAGCCGGACTGGCCGAGCCCTTGAACAGCCCAAGCACCGAAGGCCCGTACACATTCCTCAACTGCGCCGCCGTCGTCACGTAGTTGTAGCCCAGCGCCTGGAACTCACCAATCAGGTCACGTTTGTCCGTACGGCCCGCCGCGGTGAACGGATCCGCGCCGCCGCCCAGAATCACATCGAAGGCCGGCCGCCCGTTCAGCATCGGATTCTCGCGGTACTGCCGCGCGATCTCCAGCCGCATCTGGCGGTACGCCACATAGGAGCCCTCCACCGCCGGAGTCGCATCGGTAATCGCAGCCGTCGAGACAATGCCCGTACGGTAGCTGTAGCGGCGCTTCAGATACTGCCACAGATTCTCGACACGCGGGTTATCGGTCATGTACGGCAGCGTCGCGACGTTGGTCAGGCCCGTCGTGCGCCAGGTGCAATCGGTTCCATCGCCCAGCGAGTTCACCGCATTCAGGAAGCTCTTGTTCCCCGTGGCCCAGGCCGTCCCGGTATTGGCCGAATCCGGCACAATCGAATCCGTCCCGTAGGTCATCGACATGCCGCTCACCGGCATCTTGTCCATCTGCAGCAGGTCGTCGAAGAAGCCGTCGCGGAACGAATTCTTGCCCATCCCATCGACAATCGCCCGCGACACCAGCCGGGCCGCGTCCCGGTAGGACGTCCCCATCGCGTCGCCGATAAACAGGATGATGTTCCGCGCCTGTCCGTCGGGCATCTTGAACTCGCGCACTTCCACCATCCGGCTGTCCGTCACGGTCGTGCCGTCGGCGGCTAGGGAAACTTCCAGCTTCACCTGGCCTGGAGTCGGGAACGACTCCAGATCCGCCCGCACCACCCAGTCGCTGGAGGCATCGCAATCCAGCGTCGCCTTCACCGGAGCCTTGAACTTCGACGTCCAGTCAACGCCCCCAGCCAGCACCTTCAGGCCGCTCACCGCGGCGGCGTTCCGGACTTCCAGGACAATATCCACCTGCTGCTTCTCCAGCAGCCGTGTATGTTCCGGCAGCAGAATGCGCACACTCGGAGTGCTGGTTTGCGCGAACACAGGCACGCACGCCAGCACCATCAGGACGCCCGGCAGGGCTCGTTTCAGGTTCACAGGGTTCTCCATTTCCAAAGTGAGGCTCGGCGGGGCAGGCGCCGCCGCCAAATGGCCATGGTAGAGACCCGTTGTCTCGTCTTAACGACTATGGAGTGAATAACCGGTGAATGACACTAGCGCCTCCTACTGAGGCGAACCGGCTAGCAACTTCTCCAGCTCCGGTAGATTCTCGATTTGAGTAACGGCCTCGAACGTTGCATTCAGACTTCGAAGCCTTGCCCCAACTCGTTGTTTGGCGTGCCCCTCCACCATCAATTCCCCGTCAATCGGAGGTGAGGGTAAGCCACTCGTGCCAAACGCATTGAATCGACGGATCTTTATCCCGATAGTCCCCTGGTTGGTCGTGGTCCAGCGCCCGGTTGCCACCTGCGCGCTCGGGTCCCGGAAGATTCTGACCACGCCCTTCCGTACCCCAGGCCTGACCACGCAGTCCACTTGCTGCAGACGCCCATCGGGCCAGAGAACGACAAGCGCAACGGAATCGGGGGATCGTGGCCCTGACTGCTTCACATAGTACGAGTTCACATAGACGAAACGATCGCTAAGTCGTTCCGCCGCTGGCGATGCCATCGCCACAACCAGCATCAGCATCGCCCGCAGCATTTCGTCTCCTGGGATTGTGAAGTACCGGGCCTTACGCTCCGACGGCCTTCTTGGCCTCTTCCACCACCGCCTCGACAATCCGGCGGTACTCGTCCAACTTCTCCTGGCTCCTCGCCTCAAATCGCAGCACCAGGATCGGCTGCGTATTCGAACCACGCACCAGGCCCCAGCCTTCGTCGAACAGGATCCGCACCCCATCCACATCCACCGTCGGCCGGATCGCCTGGAAATGAGCCTTCACGCGGTCCACTACTTTGAACTTCAGCTCATCCGCGCAATCCACCCGCAGCTCCGGAGTGAACACCATCTTCGGCAGCCCGTCCGTCTGCGCCGACAGCGGTTTGCCGGAATCCGCCACGATCTCGATCAGCCGGCAGGCCGCATACAAAGCATCGTCATACCCGTAGTAGCGGTCCGCGAAGAACATGTGGCCCGACATCTCGCCCGCCAGTTCGGCATGTTCCTCTTTCATCTTCGCCTTGATCAGCGAATGACCGGTCTTGTACATGATCGCATTCGCGCCCAGCCGGTTCAGCTCGTCGTACATCACCTGCGAGCACTTCACCTCGCCGATGAACGTCGCCCCGGGCTTCCGCGTCAGGATCTCCCGACCGTAGATCAGCATCAGCATGTCGCCCCAGACAACATTGCCTTTCTCGTCGACAGCACCAATCCGATCCGAATCCCCGTCAAACGCAATGCCCAGCTCGGCGCCCTGCCGCGCCACTTCCTGCTTGAGCATCTCCAGATTGTGCTCCACCGTCGGATCCGGGTGGTGATTCGGGAACTGCCCGTTGGGCTCGAAGAACATCTCCGTCGCCTCAACATCCAGCTTCTCCAGCATGCGGTGCATCGTCGGCCCCGCCACGCCGTTGCCGGCGTCGAACACCACCTTCACTCTTCGAGAGAACTTGAACTGCTGCGGAATCTCTTCTACATAGGGAGTAATCACATCCGCCGTCTTCACTGCGCCCTGCCCGGCGATAAAGTCCTCATCCTTGAGAATCCGGTAGACCTCCTGGATCTGGCCGCCGTAAATCGTACCCTTCCCCAGCATCGTCTTGAACCCATTGTATTCAGAGGGGTTATGCGAACCCGTGATCATCACCCCGGCCTCCGAGCCGAGGTGCTGCACCGAATAGTAGAGCAGCGGAGTCGGCACCTGGCCCAGATCCGTCACCTGGCACCCCGTGCTCAGCAATCCCTCCACCAGCGCGTCTTTCAATCGCTGCCCGCTCAGGCGGACGTCCCGGCCTACATTGATCCTGGTCGCCCCATTGCGGAGCAGAAAAGTACCCAGGGCACGGCCCAACCCCACGATATCCGGGCTCAGCATCTCCACATCGGCGATGCCGCGGATGTCGTACTCGCGAAAAATAGTCTGTTTGAGCATGAAGGAGAACTCTTGTATTTTTATTTTACTTAAACGATAACTTCGAGCAACTTCAGCGTGGATACGGATGCCCCCGCAACATGGTCAGCGCCCTGTAAATCTGTTCGGCCAGAACGGCCCGGGCCAGTTCGTGCGGCATGGTCATCTGGGACAGTGACAGCAGCAGGTCCGCCTTCGGTTTCCACTCCGGCGGCAAACCATCGTGCCCGCCTATCAGGAATACCACGTCCCGCGCCTCCAACTCCGCTTTCCCCACCAGCGTGGAAAAAGCCTGCGAGTCCATCGGCTTGCCCGCCGGATCCAGAAACACCTTCCGGGCCGTCGAATGACGCCCGAACAGATCGAACCGCCCCGGCTGGATCTCTCTCATTTCACAGGCCATATACCGCGAGGCCCGCTTCATGAACTCCTGCGCCATGCCGTTCGAATGCACGTCCCTGGGCTTGCCGATAAAGTACAAATACAGCTTCAAGGGGACAGTATCGCCGAGTTTGCCAGTTGAGTACACCTGCCCCGACTTGTTACGGTGGTTTGAGGCGGAGTCCGCCCACCCATGGACTGGTTCAAACTCCAGAAGAAAGTCACCGCGGTCAAGAGCGAGGAAGAACGCCACATCCGCACCGAAGGGCTGTGGATCAAGTGCGATAGCTGCCGCCAGATCATCTGGCGCAAGGACCTCGAAGAGACCCTCCAGTGCTGCCCGAAATGCGGCCATCACTTCCGCATCGATGCCCGCACACGCCTCAACTACCTCATGGACGAGGGCGTGTGGCAGGAACACGACACCGGCATGATGTCCTCGGACCCCCTGGAATTCGTCGATTCCAAGCCCTACAAGGACCGCCTGGCCGGCATGCAGAAGAACCTCGGCATGAAGGATGCCGTCATCTCGGCCACCGGCAAGATCCAGGGCCGCCAGGTGCACATCTGTGCGATGGAATTGAAGTTCATCGGCGGCACATGGGCGCGGTCGTCGGCGAGAAGATCACCCGATGGTCGAACGCTCCATCGCCGACAAGTCCCCGCTGCATCATCGTCTCGGCTTCCGGCGGCGCGCGCATGCAGGAAGGCGCCATCAGCCTCATGCAGCTGGCCAAGATCACGCCGCGCTCATGCAGCTCGACGAAGCCAAGGTTCCCTACATCAGCCTGTTGACTGATCCGACCACCGGCGGCGTCACCGCCAGTTTCGCCATGCTCGGCGACCTCAACATCGCCGAACCCGGCGCCCTGATCGGCTTCGCCGGTCCGCGTGTCATCGAGCAAACTATTCGCCAGAAGCTGCCCGAGGGCTTCCAGCGCAGCGAATTCGTTCTTGCAGCACGGCTTCCTCGACGCAGTCGTGAAGCGCAGCGAACTCCATGCCTTCATCGCCCGTTCGCTCGACTTCTTCTGCGGTCCGCTGGCCGCCTGAGAATCGATCCATGAACCCATCCTGGAGATTGCCTGCGCTCCTCCTCTTCGGCGCGGCCTGGCGCACGCCAGCCCGCGGCCGCGTCAACTCAGTACGACACCCTCATCCGCAACGGCCGCATGCTCGACGGCACCGGCAATCCCTGGTTCCGCGCGGACCTCGGCATCAAGGACGGCCGCATCGCCGCCATCGGTGCCCTCCACAACGCCACGGCCGCCCGCGTCATCGACGCCCGCAACCGCCTGGTCAGCCCCGGCTTCATCGACGTCCACACCCACGTCGAAGGCGCGGTGGAAAAAGTCCCGCGCGGCGACAACTACCTGCTCGACGGCGTCACCACCATCGTCACCGGCAACTGCGGCGGCTCCGTCGTCAATATGGCCGAGTGGTTCCAGTCCCTCGAAGCCAAAGGTCTCGGCCTGAATCTCGCCTCCCTCATCGGACACAACACCGTCCGCCGCCAGGTGATGGGCACCGAGAACCGCCCCGCCACGCCCGACGAAATCGCCAGGATGAAGGCCCTCGTTCACGAGGCCATGCAGGAAGGCGCCGTCGGCTTCTCCACCGGACTCATCTACATCCCCGGCACCTACTCCAACAGCGACGAAGTCGTCGACCTCGCCCGCGCTGCCGCCTCCTACCAGGGCGTCTACGCCTCCCACATGCGCGACGAAGGCGCCAAAATCCTCGACGCCATCAATGAGGCCGCCCGCGTCGGCCAGGAAGCCGGCATGCGGGTCCAGCTCTCTCACTTCAAAATCGACACCCCGCGCCTCTGGGGTATGAGCGATAAGTCCATCGCCCTCGTCGAGGAGTACCGCCGCAAAGGCGTCGACGTCGTCGTCGACCAATATCCCTACGACCACTCCTCCACCAACCTCGGCATCACGCTGCCCTCCTGGGCGCTCGCCGACGGCCAAGCCAAAATCAAGAGCGTCTCACCACGCCGCGGCTCCGCGCAAGGAAATCATCCGAGCAGATGGAGCGCATGATCAAGGACCTGGGCCACGCCGACTACAGCTACGCCATCGTCGCCCGCTACACGCCCGAACCCTGATTCGAAGGCAAAAACATCGCTGACGTCACCAAACTCCGCGGCCAGCGAACCCACAGTGGCCAACGAGATCGAAACCATCCTCGAACTGATCGCCGCCGGCGGAGCCCAGATGATCTATCACTCCATGGGCGATGAGGATGTCACTCGCATCATGCGCTATCCCAACACCGCCATCGCCAGCGATGGCGGCGTCCGCGACTTCGGCGAAGGTATGCCGCACCCGCGAGCCTATGGCACCAACGCCCGCGTGCTGGCCGAGTATGTCCGCAAGCGCAGCGTGCTCACCCTCGAAGACGCCATCCGCCGTATGACTTCGCTGCCCGCGCGCACTTTCGGCTTCCACGATCGCGGCTCGCTGCGCGAAGGCATCGCCGCCGACATCCTCGTCTTCGATCCTGAACGGCGTCCAGGACAAAGCCACCTATCACAGCAACCCCACCAGTACACCGAAGGCTTCGATTTGGTCCTCGTCAACGGCGTTGTCATGGTGGAAGACGGAAAGCTCACTGACGCCCGCGGAGGCCGCATTCTGCGCCATCGCAGAAAGTCCCAGAATTATCGATTCACTCGCAATGCCAGTCAAGCGCTTCGGCCCCAAGATTCTCTTTGAAGAGGTCAATTGGATGATCACGCCGCAAGGATCGCGTCGGCCTGGTCGGCGCCAACGGCACCGGCAAGTCCATCGTTGCATGAAGATCCTCGGCGGCCTGGAGGCGTTCGACAACGGCGACCTCACCATCTCCAGAAGGGCGTCACCGTCGGCTATCTGCCGCAGGAGGGCCTTAGCCTCTCCGGCCGCACCGTCTTCGAGGAGTGCCATGCCGTCTTCGATAACATCCGCGACCTGGAACGTGAGATGGAGCAACTCGCCCACGCGCATGTCGCGAGCTCGATCCCGCCAGCGACAGAATACGCCGTCAGTGGCCGACCGCTTCAACCACTCGACAGCCCAGTTCCGCACTCGCGATGGCTACTCGCTCGAGGCGCAAGGTCGGCAGCGTCCTCATCGGTCTCGGCTTCCCCAAGGAAGATTGGACGCGCCGAACCGAAGAATTCTCTGGCGGCTGGCAGATGCGCATCGCGCTCGCCAAACTACTCCTCGAAAAGCCCAACCTACTCCTGCTCGACGAGCCCACCAACCATCTCGACCTCGAAGCCCGCAACTGGCTCGAAGAGTATCTCGCCAACTACCCCAACGCCTTCGTCCTGATCTCGCACGACCGCTACTTCCTCGATGTCACCGTCAACAAGATCGTCGAAATCTGGAACAAGAGACGTCCACTTCTACACCGGAAACTACGAGCAAGTACGTCGCCCAGAAGACGGAGCGCCTCATCCAGTTGAATGCCGCCTACCGCAATCAGCAGGAGCGCATCGAACAGCTCGAAGCCTTCATCAATCGCTTCCGCTACCAGGCCACCAAGGCCAAGCAGGTCCAGAGCCGCATCAAGGAACTCGAAAAGATCGAGCGCATCGAGATCCCGCCGAGGAGAAGCCGTCATCCATTTCTCGCTTCCCGCAGCCCAAGGCCAGCGGCCGCGTGGTCGCCGAATTCACCGACGTCGCCAAGGCTACGGCGACCAAGGTCGTCTTCGACAAAGTCAACTTCACCATCGAGCGCGGCGACCGCATCGCGCTGGTCGGCGTCAACGGCGCCGGCAAGTCGACCCTGATCCAACTGCTCGCCGGCATCGAAGTCGCTCACCCGCGGCGACTACAAGCTCGGCCACAACGTCGAGCCCGATTACTTCGCCCAGGATCAGTACAAGGAACTCGACGCCGACGCCCGCATGCTCGATGACCTCCGCAGCCGTCGCCACGGCAAAACCGACACCGAACTCCGTAGCCTGCTCGGCTGCTTCCTCTTTTACGAAGACGACGTCTTCAAGCGGATCGGAGTCCTCTCGCGGCGGCGAACGCAATCGCTACGCTCTGGCCCGCATGCTGCTGCAGCCCTCCAACTTCATGCTGCTCGACGAGCCGACCAACCACCTCGACATGCGCGCCAAGGACGTTCTGCTCGAGTCGCTTGCAGCGAGTACACCGGCACCGTCGTCTTCGTCTCGCACGACCGCTACTTCATCGACCAACTCGCGACCGCGCGTCTTCGAAATCGGCGAACGGCGAGGTGGAAGTCTATCCCGGGCAACTACGAAGACTACCAATACCGCAAGGCCGGCGGCTCGCCCGTGGTCTCCACACCCGTGTCGGCAACGGTGGTCGAGGACGCTTCAGCCCCCAAGGCCGAAGCGAAGAACAAACGCCTGAATCCGCTCAAGGTCAAGCAGTTGGAAGACAAGGCAGCGAAACTCGAAGCGAAGTCGATGGAGCTGGAAGCGGAGATTGGCCAGCTCGAACAGGCCCTCCAGGACTTCGTCAACGCCGAGGAGACCCGCCGCCAGATGGAACTCCTCGACCAGCGCCGCAAACAGCTCAACCAGGTCCTGGCCGAATGGGAATCGGTGTCGCTGGAAATCGAGGAAGTTCGCTAATCCGCCGGGCGGCTTTACAATAGAAGTAATGGGTGACCCCCTCTACCTCTCTCTCTGGCTGAAGAACTATTCCACCTTGGCCCTCCCTCTTTACATGAAGAAGGCCATGGGTGTGCTCCCGGTCTCCCGCCTGTCTCCGGGCGGCGTCTTCCGCGTCTGCGCCCTGAACTTCCAGGAGGCGCCGCTGTGGGAAGAGTACATCGAAGGCGAACTCGACCCGCAAAGCCTGGCCACCCGAGCGCAGGACTTCCTGCACGACGACTGCGCGCTGCAGATCGAAACCCGCTGGGAACTCTACCAGTGGGACGACGACTGGGAACTGAAGCCTGCCACCATCACCCTCGACATCTACGGCCCGGAATTCGACAGCGGCCGCGGCGAGCACGCCCGCATCCACTTCGGCTCCGAGACGCTCTTCCTCCCTCAACCGCAGAGCGACCAGCTCCGCCCGGTCCAGTCCAACATCCGCAGCCTGCTCCACCTGGCGCAGGACGTGGAAAACGAACTGGGCGTGGAGCGCCGCATCCTGTGGTCGGAAGATGAGGAGAACTTTGTCGACAAACTGATGCTGATGCTCGACTAGGCAAGCTCCGCCGGCCCCCAATCCAGCCAAATCACCCAAACGCCCCAACCAATCGGGACGGCGGACCCCCTGGTCCGCGGACGACCCCCCGGTCGGCCACGAGGAGACGAACCTCATCACGGTGCCATCACGCAAGGAGTCCGCACCCCACACGGCCCCCCCAATCCAACCAAAGGCCGCAACCCATCAGGACGGCGGACCCCCTGGTCCGCGGACGACCCCCTGGTCGGCCACGAGGAGACGAACCACCACCGAGCCATCACGCAAGGAGTCCGCACCCCACACCCATCCCTCAATCCAACCAAAGGCCGCAACCAATCGGGACGGCGGACCCCCCGGTCCGCGGACGACCCCCTGGTCGGCCACGAGGAGACGAACCACCGCCGTGCCATCACGAAAGGAGTCCGCACCCCACACCGCCCCTGTACCCTTGAACTCAGATCTCGCCTGAGGTAACTCGGAGAGACTGGCCACGCTGGCGAGAGTGCCAATCGCCCCCTGCGACATAGCGCCTGGGGGGGACGTGCGCCTCGCCGGCGCGGACCGTGAGGCACAACAAGTGGGGAGTCCGCGCGCAAAGCGCCAGTACAGGGGCCGTTGATGCGTCACGGGATGGCCGGGAAAGGAGCGCCTGTGAGTCAACAGTATCGTTTCTTTGTCGGGATCGATTGGGCCAAGGAAGAACACACCATCTGCGTGCTGGATTCCGACCAAAGGATCCTCGATCGACAGACCATCAAACATAGCGGAGCTGGGATTGCCCAACTCGTCGAACTGCTCACAAAGCTATCGGATAATAACCCGCAAAGTGTGGCCGTGGCCATCGAAATCCCACGTGGAGCAGTTGTGGAGTCTCTGGTCGAGCGGGGCTTTGCGGTGTATTCATTGAACCCGAAGCAGATGGATCGCTTTCGTGACCGGCACACGGTGGCCGGCGCCAAGGACGATCGTCGGGACGCATTCGTGATGGCGGACGCACTCCGTACCGACCTCCCTCTGTTTCATCGGATACAACTGGATCACCCGCTGGTCATTCGCATTCGCGAACTGTCACGAACCGACGAAGATCTCCAGCAAGACCAGGTCCGCGCCGGCCACCAGCTTCGCGAACTTCTCAATCGCTACTATCCGCAAATGCTCGCACTCTGCCCCAGTGTCGACGAGCCCTGGTTCTGGGAGTTGGTCGAACTGGCCCCGCTTCCGGTGAAAGCCGCCAAGCTGTCGAAATCGAAGTTGGACCACTTGCTGAAAATTCACCGGATTCGTCGTCTGGATGCGGCAGCGGTGCGGGCGGCGGTCAACGTGCCCGCGCTGAGGCTCGCACCAGGCGCGGCCGAGGCGGCTGCCGAGCATGTTCTGCTGATCTTGCCGATGCTGCGTTTACTGATGCGGCAACGCAAGGACCTGCAAAGCCGCATGGAAGTGCTACTGGAGCAGATGAGCACCGAAGGGGAATTTAGCGAGCATCGTGACGTGGCGGTCCTGCTTTCCTTGCCGGGAGTTGGCCGGGTCATCACCGCCACGATGCTCGCCGAGGCCTCTCAGGCGCTCGCAGAACGAGACTACCATGCTCTGCGGAGCTATGCCGGTTCAGCGCCGGTTACCCGACAGAGCGGCAAGCGCAAATGTGTCCTGATGAGGCAAAGCTGCAATCAACGGCTGCGCAACGCACTGTATCACTGGTCCAGAGTCAGCATGCAAGCCGATCCGCGAAGTAAAGAGCACTACGCGGCACTGCGAGCGAAAGGCCACTCCCATGGCCGGGCACTACGCGGCGTCGGAGACCGATTACTGGCCGTTCTGGTGTCGATGCTGACCACCGGAACGAAGTACGATCCAGCGCGGCGAATGGGGCGGACAACGGAGTAGGTCGGAGCTACAATCGAAAACGCTTGCGCAGAGGATAGGGCTCTCCAGGGATGGAACCCGAGCGCTGCCGCAAGTGCGGACTGAGCGGGGCGGTCCAAGCCGCCCCGCCGCAAGATTCAGTCTGCCCGAAAGCGACAAATCCCAGGGGGCATGGGGGAGGATCCCCCATACCAGCTCAGCAAGAACCCCTCAAGAAACCATTTGACTAATGGTGGGGAGTCCCCCCCAATCCAACCAAAGGCCGCAACCAATCAGGACGGCGGACCCCCTGGTCCGCGGACGACCCCCTGGTCGGCCACGAGGAGACGAACCACCACCGAGCCATCACGCAAGGAGTCGACACCCCACACCCACCCCTCAATCCAATCGAACCACCCAAACGCCCCAACCAATCGGGACGGCGGACCCCCTGGTCCGCGGACGACCCCCTGGTCGGCCACGAGGAAAGAACTATGCCCCCAGCTCAGACACTCAAGCGAAATGTCCGAATGCCGCAAACTGCGAGTCCACCCGCCGGCCCCATCAGCCCTTGCCCGCCGCCTTCCCAGCCGGCGCCAGCGCCCCAATCGCCGCCATCAACTGCTTCGGCACAAACGGCTTCAACAACGAGCCGACCCGGTGCCTCTGCGACTCCTCCACCACCTCATTACTGAAAGGCATCCCGCTCGAGATCAGCACTCGCAGCGTCTCGGATTCCCGCAGCAACACTTCCATCACCGCCTCGCCCGGCATGTCCGGCAGACGCAGGTCGAGAACAACTATTTGAAAGGGACAAGGGCTCTGGCGGCATTTCTGGATAGCAGCCTGGCCGGTATCGCAGACGTCCACCGCATAGCCCTGCCGCTCCAGATACTTGCGGAGCAGGTTCAGCAGCGGTAGTTCGTCGTCCACCAGGAGTAGCGAGAGGTTCGCCATGGGTGCGCCCTCTGAACATACCATCTAGATAGGGGAGGCGTCATGAAACAAGCGCTCGCCATTTTTCTCTCAGCCAGCCTGATTCAGGCGGCGGATTTGCCGGTGACCAAGGTCATCCTTTATAAGAACGGAGTTGCCTACTATGAGCGCTCGGGCGAAGTAAAAGCAGGAGAACCGGGCCGCCTCGACTTCCAGGCCTCGGAGATGGACGACGTCCTCAAATCGCTCGTCGTCGACGCCAGGGGCGGCGTCTCCCGCATCCGCTACGAACTCAGCGAACCCCTGCAGCGGAAACTCGCCGGCCAGGGCATCCAGATCCGGGAGGAGATGCCCCTCGTCCAGTTGCTCGATCGCTGGCGGGGCGCCCACATCGAACTCAAATACGGCGGAGCCTCCCTCGGCGGCGTCATCATCAGCGGCCGCCTCGCGCCGCTGCCCCAGCAGGGCCAGCGTCAGGAACTCACGCTCCTCACCGACTCCGGGGAAATGCGCCTCATCGACCTCGAAGCCGCCCAGGGTCTCAAACTCACCGACGCCAAACTGCAGCAGCAGTTCGTCGACGCCCTTGCCGCCATCGCCCAGTCCCGCTCCAGGGACAAACGCGCCGTCTTCATCGACAGCGCCTCCGCCGGCAAGCTCACAGCCCGCTACCTGATCCCCGCCGCCGTCTGGAAGTCCAGCTACCGCCTCGCCCTGGCCGACACCGGCGATTCCACCCTCGAAGGCTGGGCCATCGTCGACAACGCCTCCGGAGAAGACTGGACGAACGTCGACCTCACCGTCGTCAGCGGCCGTCCGGTCTCCTTCATCAGCCGTCTCTACGAACCCAAGTTCCTCACGAGGCCCGAAGTCTCCCTGCCCGACGACCAACCTGTCGCGCCCGTCCTCTACGAAAGCGCCATGAAGAAGGAAGCCGACATGCGCGCCGACGCAGGCGCCGTTGGCAGTCTGCGGGCCGAACGAGCCAAGTCCAATCGCGCCTTCGCCCCAGCCATGGCCGCCGCCCCAGCCCCTGCCGCCGAGGCCATGATGCTCTCCGCCGGCTCCGGCGCACTCAACATCAACACCGAAGCCCGCGAAGCCGGCGAACTCTTCGAATACCGCTTCTCCACGCCGGTCACCGCGAAAAAGGGCGAATCCATGCTCCTGCCTTTCCTCCAGCAGAAGATCGGCGCTCGCAAACTCCTGGTCTACTCCGACCGTTCGCAGCTCAATCCGCGCAATGCCGCCGAAATCACCAACATCACCGGCAAGACCCTCGACGGCGGCCCCATCACCGTCTATCAGGCCGGCGGCTACTCCGGCGAAGCGCTCATGGATACCCTCAAGGCCGGCGAAAAGCGCCTCATCAGCTACTCCGTCGACCAGGGCACCCGCGTCACCACCAACTTTGAAACCACCAGCGACCTCATTCGCTCCTTCAAAGCCAATCGCGGCATCCTCATCACCAACAGCGCCATCGTCACAACGACCACCTACACCATCGACAACGCCGACGCCAAGGAGAAGACCCTGGTCATCGAGCACCCCGTCGACTCCACCCAGAAGCTCCTCAGCCCCAAGGCCGACGAAACCAGCGCCAACAAATACCGCTTCAACGTGAAGCTCGCCGCCAAGGGCAACGCCAAGCTCGCCGTCGTCCAGGAACGCGAACTCCAGCAGACCATCATGGTCAGCTCGCTCACGCCGGATGTCCTCGCCGACTACATCCAGAACAAGCAGCTCACCCCGGCCGCCCGCAAACAGCTCGAAGCCATCGCCGCCAAGAAGGCCGACATCGCCGCAGCCGACAACGAACTGCGCCAGATCGACACCCAGGTCGCCGAGATCAGCCGCGACCAGGACCGCATCCGCCAGAACATCACTCCCTCAGCCGCATCGCCGGCCAGGAAGCCCAGGTCAACCGCTATGCAGCCGAGCTCGCTAAACTCGACACCACCCTCGCTCAACTCCGCGACCGCCAGAGCGAGTTGCGCAAACGCCACACAACCCTCGACACTGAACTCAACGCCCTCATTGAGAAGCTAGAGTTTTGAGAGTCGCAATCATCGGTTATGGCAATGTGGGGCGCGCCTTTGCGCGCCTCCTCTTCGAACAGAAACGTTCCGCCTATCCCTTCCGCATCGTGGCGGTGCATACCGCCCGCCACGGTTCGGCTTACGATCTGAAGGGTCTGCCCGTCGAACCCGCCTTCGGCCCCGCCGCCCCCAGTTCCATTGAGGAATTCCTCTCCAGGGCCCGTGCCGAAATCGCCATCGAACTCACGCCGCTGAACCCGGAATCCGGCGAGCCCGCCATTACGCACATCCGCTGCGCCTTCCAGCACGGTATGCACGCGATCACCGCCAACAAAGGGCTCGTCGCCTTTGCCTACGCCGCGCTCCGCGAGGAGGCCCGCCGCGCCGGACTCGAATTCCGCTACGAAGCCACCATCATGGACGGCACGCCCGTCTATAACCTCGTCCGCAACAATCTTCCGGGGGTCAGAATCGAAGGCTTTCGCCGGAGTCTTCATTTCCACCACGCAAGGTGATCCTCGCCGCCATGAGCCGAGGACTCACTCTGGAGGAAGGCATCGAGGAATTGCCCTGCGCCCTCCGGCGTCGCCGAAGCCGACCCCATCTTCGACATCGACGGCTGGGACTCCGCCTGCAAGGCCGCCGCCCTCGCCAACGTGATCATGGACGCCCGCATCACTCCTCAGCAGATCGACCGCCGCGGCATCGGCAAACTCACCCCCGAAAAACTCGCCGAGATCGAAGCCACCGGCAAGACGGTCGCCCTCATCGCCCGTGCCGAACGCTCCGCCGACGCCGTCAAACTCAGGGTCCGCGCTGAAGTGCTCGACAAGGACGACATCCTCGCCTCCATGCGCGGCACCTCCAATCTGCTCGTCCTCGAAACCGATCTACTGGGCAAACTCGGCGTCTTCACCCTCAAGCCCGGCCTCGATCAAACCGCCTACGGCCTCTTTTCCGACCTGGTCGACATCGCGAGAAGCTTATGAAACTGATGAACACCCAGCACGGCCCTGGCCGTGCTCCACGACGGCGCCGCCGTCCTCTTCAGCGAAATCAATGCGAAGCGCGGCGCAGCCCTGCCCGCCGATCTGCTCAGCCTGATTCAGTCCGGCGACCTCACGCCCCTCCGCGACCTGCGCGGCATCGAAGGCGAGCCGCTCTCCGGCATCACGCCCCAACTGCCGTTCGTCCCACCGAAGATCTGGTGCATCGGCCTCAACTACAAGAGCCACGCCGAGGACATCAACGCCGTCCAACCCGAGGAGCCCGGCAGCTTCATGAAGCCCGCCTCCTGCCTCTTCCCGCCCGGCGGCGACATCGTCCTTCCGCCGGCCGAGGTCTCCAACGATGTCGATGCCGAAGGC
>JASGIE010000070.1:0-39945 GCA_049841055.1 Paludibaculum sp.
AGCGGCTCGCTCGGCGGCTCCACCATCACCCGCTCCCAGTCGCTGAAACCCTATCCCTACTACACCGGAGTCAGCGTCCGGCTGCCTCACCTCGGCGGCTCCAATTACCACGCCCTGCTCGCGACGGCCGAACGCCGCCTCGACAACGGCTTCGCCATTCTGGCGTCGTACACCTTCGGCAAGCTCATCAGCGACAGCGAAGTGGTGCCCTCCAACTTCGGCGCGGTCGAAGTCGGCAGCGACAACGGCTACCAGAACGGCAAGTTCAACCGCCGTGCGGAACGCTCCATCGATCCCACCGATGTCTCCCAGCGGCTCGTGCTCAGCGGCATCTACGAACTGCCCTTCGGCAAAGGCAAGCGCTTTGCCTCCAGCAACGGCTTCGCCGATCGCATCATGGGCGGCTGGCAGTTGAACGTCATCGCCACACTCCAGGGCGGCCTGCCCCTGGCGGTGCGCGGCGCGAACAACTTCCTCGCCAATCGGCCCAACTCAACGGGCGTCAGCGCCAAGCTCGACAACCCGACCTCGGACCGCTGGTTCGACACCACCGCGTTCATCAACCCGCCGAACTTCACCTACGGCAACGTCAGCCGGACTTTGCCGGATGTCCGCGGACCGGGCATCGTCAACTTCGACCTGTCGATGATCAAGGACACCCGGATCGCCGAACGCGTCCGGCTTCAGTTCCGCGCCGAGGCGTTCAACTTCGTCAACCACCGCAATCTCGGAAATCCGAACGTCAGCTTTTCGCCGGGTACCAACGGCCTGAACATCAGCTCGACCTTCGGCATCATCACCTCCGCCCGCGACCCGCGCATTATGCAGTTCGGGATGAAGTTAATGTTCTAATTTGACGGTGATTGGCACACTAAAATTAGTTGACTGCGTCAACTAACTTAGTTGCTTTGGTCAAGTAACCGCTCACCCGTGGCTCTTGTCCTTCGGCAGGGCAGGAGCCAGGTGGGCGGCGGTCTTCGCCGCTTCTTCGATGGCCCGCGCCAGAACCGACCGGATCTTCCCATCCTCCAGCATCAGCAACCCCGCAATCGTACACCCCGCCGGAGTGGTCACATCGTCCCGCAAAGCAGCCGGATGCCGCCCGGTTACCTGCACCATGCGAGCCGCGCCGAGCATGGTTTGAGCGACCAGCGTGAGCGCCAACTGGCGCGGCAATCCGACCCTAACTCCTGCATCCGCAAGGGCTTCCATGACAAGGTACAGATAAGCCGGGCCGCTGCCGCTCAGCGCCGTGATGGCGTTGAAGTGGTTTTCATCGACCGTGGCGCAGCGCCCCACCGCCTCGAAGATGCGTTGCGCGCGGGCGATGTGGGTTTCCGTGGCATGTGTACCGCCGCATACTACCGTCATGCCTTCCCGAACGACGCACGGCGTGTTGGGCATAGCCCGGATCCACGGGTTCGCCGTGCCCAGCATGGCCTCCAATTGGGGGGTGCCAACCCCGGCCATGATGGACACCAGAAGTGTATCCTGCCTTACGTTGGATTGACGGATCCGGTCGAGAACCCTGGCCGACTGGGCGGGCTTCACACACAGCAGCAGGAGGTCCGCGCCGGGCACGCGAGCCGAGTAGTCCGTCTCCACGGGAATGCCCAATTCCGCCGAGACTTTGGCGCAACTGGCCTGTGTTTTGGCGGAAGCCCAGATGCGGTCGCGTTCAATGACGCCGCTCTCGACCAGTCCCTGAATCAGTGTACGGCCCATGACTCCGGCGCCGATAACGCCGAGTGTACGGCCCTTGGCCACGATGCCCTTCTTGTAATCTGTACTCATCCTGCCTCAACTTTAACCCAGCTTTCCCGCATCGGTTCAGTCACTTTATCGCTATAGTTACTACATGGCGACGCGCATGAAGGATATTGCCGTGGACCTGGGCGTCTCGCTGATGACCGTGTCCAAGGCGCTGCGCAACCACAGCGATATCAGCGAGGAAACGCGGGAGCGCGTGCTGAAGCGCGCTCGGGAACTCAACTACGAACCCAACTGGATTGCGCGCAGCCTCGCCACGCGGCGCACCTATATGGTGGGCGTCGTGATCCCCGACCTGATGCATTCCTTCTTCGCCGAGGTGGCGAAGGGGATTGCCCGGCGCCTGGATCCGCTGGGGTATCAGGTTGTCATTTCGAATACAGACGAGAACCCGGCCGCGGAACGGCGACAGGTGGATCTGCTGATTGCCAGGCACATTGACGGGCTGATCATCGCGACGGCCCTGCCGAACTGGAAGCTGAACGGGCACGACGCGTTTCAGTCGAGGGCAACGCCCTATGTGCTGATCGACAGGCTGCCGGCGGGCCTGGATGCGAACTATGTGGGTGTGCGCGATGAGGAACTCGGAGAGATGGCCACGGCTCACCTGCTGGCGCAGGGGTGCCGGCGGGTGGCGCATTTGCGGGGTCCGGCCACGGCCAATAGCGCCGGACGGCTGCGCGGCTACAAACGCGCGTTGAGCAAAGGCGGGGTCGAGTTCCGGCCGGAGTATGTGGTGCAGGCGGGGGGCGGCGACATGTCGGGCTTCACGGCGATGCAGCATCTGCTGTCGTTGCCATTCCGCCCGGATGCGGTGTTCTGCTATAACGACCCGGTGGCGGCGGGGGCGATCCAGGCGGTGCTGGAATCCGGACTGAATGTTCCTTCCGATGTGGCGATTATCGGGGCGGGGAATGTGCACTATTCCGATCAACTCAGGGTGCCGCTTTCCACGATCGACCAGAGCAGCGGGTTGCTGGGAGAAGAGGCCGCGGGCCTGCTGGTGCAATGCATAGAAGCGAAGACGGCGGTCAAACCGAGTCATATCCTGATCCCCCCGCGGCTGATTGTGAGGGAGTCGAGCCGGCGGGCGGCACAGGCCGTTATGCGAACGTAATACACAATGTTTCGCTATAATTGCGGGCTTGCCATGCATACATTTGCAGCAATCTTAACGTTTGGCGAAGGCTTTCTTTCTCTCCATGCCAGACACTGATCCGGCTCGCCAGGCAGAGACAAACGGGGTGGAAGCGGCGGCGCAGTGGGCGCGGTCGCGGTATGTCGCGCGCATAGCCTCGGCCAGCACCCAGGACCCGTGGTGGGATGCGGTGGTGGTGACGGCGGGCTCGGCGCGGCAGGCGGAGAAGTTTTCCGAGGAGATTGTGCGGCGCAGGATGGAGGGCCGGTTGCCCGCGGGCGTCCTTTATCTGACTGCGCCGGATCTCGACGACAGCCGGTTGGGCAGCGGCGGCGCGACTTTGAACGCGCTGCGCATATTGGCCGAAGGGACCCTGCTCAACGAACAGCCGGAACCGGCTTCGCTGGAAGCGTGGTGGGAACAGCGGCGCGTGCTGATCATCCAGGGCGGCGGCGATCCGCGCCGTCTGCCGCAATATGCGCTGTCAGGCCGGCTTTTCGCTCCTCTGCCGGCGCACACGCCGTGGGGCGGCCCGAGCACGGCATTCGACGAGATCCTGGCCTCGTCCACCGCCTGGGCGGCCCGAATTCGCAGTGGAATTGTTGTCTGCGCAGGCGATGTTCTCATCGATCTCGACGATGGGGCGCTGTCGTGGGACCGGCCGGGCATTCGCGGGGCGGCGATCGTCCTGCCGGCGGAGCGCGCGGCGGAGCATGGAGTTTATTCGGTGGATGAGTCGGGGCGGGTGTATGCGTTTTTGAGCAAACCAACACGCGCCGAGATGGAAGCCGCGGGCGCGCTGACGGCGGATGGGACGGCGGCGATCGATACAGGTTTGCTGGCTTTTGATGCGGCCTCCTGCGCCCGGCTGAGTGAGCTGGCGGGCATCCGCTATAGCTTCGGCCGGTGGCTGACGGATCACGGAATTCTTGCCGAGGTAGGTGGAGCCCGGCCGTTCCTCGACCTGTACCAACATGTGACGACGGCGCTGACGGGCCAATGGGCGCCCGCGGCCAATGCGCCGGCCGCCTTGCGTCATCTGGCGGTGGTCTTGCAGGGGCTGGCGTTCCATTGTTCGCTGGTCCCGGGGCGGTTGCAGCATATCGGCTCCGATGGAGCACTGCAGGGTGTGGCGCTGCGGGATGCGGGGCTGGCGGGCGTTTATCGAGGCCAGCGGCGCACGGGTTCGATCGCGGCGTCGGGGGTGGAGTCGGCCGGCGTGGTGATTGACAGTGTGTTTGGAGCGGGCTGCCGGCTGGATTCAGGGGCGATGGCGATTGAGTGCAACCTGGATGTGCCGGTGCGAGCGGCGCAGGGCGCGGTGCTGCGCGGGTTGACGGGTCTGCGCTCGGCGGTAGAGATTCCGGAAGGTGTGATTGTCCACCAGATTCCGGTGAGGCGGCCGGGCACGGCGCCTGGCGTGGTGTTCCATGTTTATGGAGTGGCGGATCATCCGGAACGTCCGATGGCCGATGCGACGGCGACGTGGTTCGGACGGCCGATCGTTCAGGTGCTGGCCGGTCTGGAACTGGACGCCGAAGAAGTGTGGCCAGGTGTGGCCGAGGGGCAGCGGAGTTTGTGGAATGCTTCGCTGTTCGGCTGCTCCGATCTGGAATCGGCGTGGAAGTGCGCGCAGTGGCTGATGGGCCTGCATCCTCCCGAATTCGATGTGGCGGCGTGGCGAGCGATGGCGAAGCTGTCGCTGGCGGCGAGTGAACAGGGCGCCGACGCGGCCGCGCTGGCCGAGGCACGAGCTGCGCGCATGCAGACCGGGTGGCAGCGTACGGCCATGGCCCTGGCTCGGGATGGTTCCGACATCCGGCCGATGCTGGCGTTGTCTCCGGGTATTCCCGCGCTGGCCGCGACGGGGCGGGCACTGGCCGCGGATGCCGCTACTCTGGAACGCGGGCAACTGACCGAGGCGGCGAGCCGGCATTTTCAGGCGAGCCTGTTTCTGGGCCAGGCCGGACTGGCGGAGGAAGCCGGTGAGGCCCACGATTCGGCGTTCCGGTGTGTGCGCGCCGCGGTGGAAGCGTCGACACCGGCGGGTATCGAGCCGCTGTTGTCGCAGAGGGCGCCGAAATTCCGGGAGGTGCACGTGTCGGCGCCGCCGCGCATCGATCTCGGCGGCGGCTGGTCGGACACTCCTCCGTTCTGCTTTGACTGGGGCGGGACCGTGCTGAACCTGTCGCTGGCGCTGGACGGCGGGTATCCGATCCGGACTTCGGTGCGCGTGCTGGACGAACCGCTGGTGCGGTGCATCGCGGATGGAGAACGAGCGGAATTTCGAAGCGCCGAGGAGGTGCTGCGGCCTCCGGCTCCCGGCGATCCGTTCTCGATTCCTCGCGTGGCCTTGAGGATGCTGGGTTGGAATGGGTTGGGGTTAGAGATTCGAACGGCGGTCGATCTGCCGATGGGCTCCGGGTTGGGGACGAGCAGCATTCTGGCCGCGACGGTGCTGCGTGCGCTGGCTGAACTGGCAGGGTCTACACCGACGGACGCGGAGCTGAGCGATCAGGTGATGACGCTGGAGCAGAGGATGACGACCGGCGGCGGCTGGCAGGATCAGGCGGGCGGGATTTTTCCTGGCGCGAAGCTGATCAGCTCGGGTCCGGGGCTGCGGCAGCGGCTGCGGGTGCAGCCGGTGGGGTGGAGCGCGCAGCGCCAGGAGGAGTTCCAGCGGCGGTTTGTGCTGCATTACACCGGGATTCGCAGAATTGCGAAGGGGCTCTTGACGCAGGTGGTGGGCGGGTACCTGGCCAGGGAAGTGGGGGTGGTGCAGGTGCTGCACAGCATCAAGACACTGGCGGTTGAGATGGCGTACGCGATGCGGGAAGGTGAATGGGGCTACCTAGGGGAGTTGATGCAGCGGCACTGGCTGTTGAACCAGCAGTTGGATCCGCATACGACGAACGCTCCGATCAACCAGGTGCTGGGGGCACTGCAGCCGTACCTGGCGGGGGCTAAGCTGGCGGGGGCCGGCGGCGGCGGGTTCCTGATGCTGCTGGCGAAGGATGAAGAGGCGGCGGGGCGCATGAAAGCAGTGCTGAGACAGGGGCCGGGGCGGGTGTATGAGTGGGCTGTGGCGGAAGAGGGGTTGCGGGTGGAGCAGGCGTAGAGTCTCTGGGCCCGCTTGTTTTTGGTGAATTCCCGATTGGGTCCCGCTCGTATTCGCCGAGCGGCGGTTGCAGAATTTGGGCGTGATTCCCTACACGCATCATCGGAATCTGCTGGTGAAGATCCGGCACTGCTTCGGGTAGACGGGCGGGAGATTTTCGACATGGCGCGGGGCTTGTGCACGGGCCGATGGCGGCGGCGGGTTATCCTAGTAGTACACCGCCCGCATGAGCAAAACATCCCTGGACAAGAGCCGCATCAAGATTCTTCTGCTGGAAGGACTGCACCCTAGCGCCGAAGCCGCGTTTCGCGCCGATGGGTATTCCTGGATCGAGTCGCATCCGAAGTCGCTGGGGCCAGATGATCTGGCCGCCGCCATGAGCGACGCCTACTTTGTGGGGATCCGGTCGGCGACACAGCTGACGCGCGAGGTGATTGAAGCCGCACCACGATTGACCGGTGTTGGCTGCTTCTGTATCGGCACAAACCAGGTGGATCTCAACGCGGCGCTGGAGCGCGGGATTCCGGTGTTCAACGCGCCGTTCTCGAATACGCGCAGCGTGGCTGAACTCGTGATGGCCGAGGTGGTGTTGCTGATGAGGGGCATTCCTTCGCGCAATGCGGCCGCTCATCGTGGGGAGTGGATCAAGACCGCGACGGGTTCGAATGAAGTGCGCGGGAAGACGCTGGGTATTGTGGGGTACGGGCATATCGGGACGCAAGTGGGCCTGCTGGCCGAGGCGCTCGGTATGCGCGTGCTGTACTACGACATCGAGACGAAGCTGGCGTTGGGCAATGCGCGTCCGGTGCCGACGCTGGAGATGCTGCTGCAGTCCTCCGACGTGGTGACGCTGCATGTGCCCGAGACGCCGCAGACGATGGGGTTGTTTGGCGCGGCGCAGATTGCGGCCATGAAGCCCGGCGCGAAGCTGATCAACAATGCGCGCGGGACCGTGGTGGATATCGATGCGCTGGTGGTGGCTTTGCGGAGCGGCCATGTCGGCGGGGCGGCGATCGACGTGTTTCCGGAAGAGCCGAAGACGGCGGGGGAAGAGTTCCGGTCGCCGTTGCGCGGGCTGGACCATGTCCTGCTGACGCCGCATGTGGGTGGGAGCACGGCTGAAGCGCAGGAGAATATCGGCGTCGAGGTGGCGGAGAAGCTGATCAAGTACAGCAATAACGGGTCGACGCTGAGTGCCGTGAATTTCCCGGAGGTTGCGCTGCCGGAGCATCCCGGGCTGCACCGGCTGCTGCACATCCACCGGAATCAACCGGGTGTGCTGTCGGCGATCAATGCGGTGTTCTCGAAGCAGGAGATTAATATCGCCGGCCAGTATCTGCAGACGAATCCGCAGATGGGGTATGTGGTGATTGATGTCGAGTCGGACGAGAAGGCGGAGACGTTGCAGTTGAAACAATTGCTGGATGAGGTTCCGGGGACGATTCGGACGAGAGTGTTGTATTAGGGGTGGAAGGGGGCCCGCTCTGAATAGGGGCCCGCTTGGTTCCGGTTGAGGTTTGTGGCGCGGGGGCGGAGGGTGCGAGTGCGGGTGGGCGGGTAGCCCGTCGCTTACGCTTCGGGTATGCTTGGGCGGGTTCCTCCGCTTTCCCGGCCGGCAGGGCCATGGGGACTCCTGTGAAGACGCGAAGGTGTTCAGTCCGTGGCCCGCTCCGTTGAAAGTCAGGGCCGGCGGGTGACTATGCGGCTCCGCGTGGTCGACCTGGGGGTCGACCGCAGACCAGGGGGTCCGCCTTACCGTATTGCTGGCCCGATGGGGCTTTCATCCACTTTTGCGGCCCGCAGGGCCATGGGGACTCCTGTGAAGACGCGAAGGTGTTCAGTCCGTGGCCCGCTCCGTTGAAAGTCAGGGCCGGCGGGTGACTATGCGGCTCCGCGTGGTCGACCTGGGGGTCGACCGCAGACCAGGGGGTCCGCCTTACCGTATTGCTGGCCCGATGGGGCTTTCATCCACTTTTGCGGCCCGCAGGGCCATGGGGACTCCTTGCCTGTCGCGGTGTCCTGTCCGTGGCCCGCTCCTTTCCAGTCGCGGTTCGCAGTGGTGCCCGCTTACTGACGTGCGCGGTTCGCTAGCGTGGGGACCACTCCCTTACGGTCGTGGTTCGTGGTGCTGCTAGTCCATGCGGAGGGCTGACATGGGGTCGAGGCGGCCGGCTCGACGGGCCGGGAAGTAGGCGGCTATTAACGCTACCGCCAGAAGGACCGCGGGCACGGCTGCAAAGGTGGCTGGATCGCGGGGTTCCACTCCGAAGAGAAGGCCTCGCAGGAGGCCCGCCAGGGCTAAGGCTCCCGCTATTCCGGCTAGCGTTCCGGCCAGGACGAAACGGGCTCCGGCCGCTACCACCTGGGCCGTGATCCGGGCAGGGCCCGCGCCCAGGGCCAGCCGGAGGCCGATTTCGCGGGTTCGTTCCGTTACCGAATAGGCCAGGACTCCGTAGACTCCGACCGCCGCCAGAATGAGTGAGAGCGCCGAGAAGCCCACCAGCAATAGCGCGCTGAAACGCTGGCGGGAGAGGGTTTCGCCCAGGACCTCGTCCATGGTGCGGATTTCGGCGAGGGGCTGGGCGGGATCGAGTTCCTGGACAATGCGGCGCGCGGGCTCGATGAGAGTTCGCGGGTCCGCGCCGGCTTTGATCAGGATCGTCATGCCGCTGTAGATCAGACGGGCGTGCGGATAGTAGATGGTGGGTTGAGCGGGCTTGTCGAGTGAGCCCTCTTTCACGTCGCCCACCACACCGATGATCCGGCCGTAAGGGTTCGAGTCGCCCATGAAGGCATTGATGGACGTGTTGAGCGGGTCGCTGCCCTGGAGGTACTTTTTCGCATACGCCTCATTGACGATGAAACGCATGGGAGACTTCTCTTCATTGTCCGCGGCTGAGAAGTCGCGGCCCTCTTTCACGGGGATGCCCATGGTGTGGAAGTAGCCAGGCATGACGGTGCGGATCACCGAGATCAACTCTTCTCCGGGGCGTGGAAGGGGACGGCCTTGAATGGTGGTGCCGGTGCCGGCGGCGATGGCGTCGAAGGGGAGGAAACTGACGGCGCTGGTGGATTGCACTCCGGGTAACTGGCGGAGACGGTCGAGGAGCTGGGCGAAGAAGATGGTCCTACGGTAGGGCGGCTGGTAGCGGGCGGCGGGCAGGGATACGCGGAAGGTCAAGAGGTTTTCCGGTTGCAGGCCGGACGGCACGGCCTGGAGGCCGGTGAGGCTCTGGAAGAGCAGACCGGCACCTGTCAGCAGGATGACAGATAGCGCGACCTCGGCGCCCACGAGCCAGGCGCGGAGGTTTCCGCGCCGGGAGACCGTGCCTCCGCTTTGGCGCATGGCGTCGAAGAGGTTGAAACGCGTGGTGGTCCAGGCCGGGGCGAAGCCGAAGAGGATGCCGGTGAGTGTAGACAAGCCGACAGCGAAGAGCAGGATGCGCGCATCCATGCGGATGTCGGATGCGTCGGTGAGCATTTTGGGTGCAAAGGCGAGGAGGCCGATGACCATCCAGCGGGCGAGCAGGACGCCGGCGGCCCCGCCGAGGAAGGAGAGCAGGACACTCTCGGTGAGGAGTTGGCGGATGACGCGCCAGCGGCCGGCACCCATGGAGGCGCGGACGGCCATCTCGCGCTGGCGGCTGGTGCAGCGGGCGAGCATGAGGTTGGCGACATTGGCACACGCCACGAGGAGAAGCAGGCCCACGGAGCCCAGTAGAACGAGGAGGGAGGTGCGCGTCTTGCCGACGAGCGAATCGCGCAAGGACTCGACGTTGACGGTCCAGTTCTTGTTGAACTCGGGATTGGCGGATTCCAACTGGCCGGCGATGGCGGCCAACTCGGCCTGGGCCTGATCGCGGGTGGCGCCGGGTTTGAGGCGTCCAGCGACGAGAATGTAGCGGCCAGAGGTCTGACGGTAGTTCCGGGCGGGATCGATGCCGAAGGGCTCCCACAGATCGGTTTCGCGATTGCGGAAATAGAAGCCTGGCGGCATGATGCCGATGATGGTGCGCGGCGTGGAGTTGATCATCACCTTGCGGCCCAGGACGGATTCGTCGCCGCCGAACCAGGACTGCCAGAGGCGATGGCTGATGAGGACCACGGTGTCGCGGCCGGGCCGGTCCTCCTCTTCCGTGAAGAAGCGGCCGCGATAGGGCTGGACGCCGAGCATGGGGAGCAGGTTGGCGGTCATCGCCTGCTTCTTCAGCTCTTCGGCCCGATGGCCGTCGGAGAGGACGGAGTTGACGTAGCGGACGGCGGCCATCTGCTCAAAGGTGCGGGTGCGGGCTTTCCAGTCGAGGTAGTTGGCGGGGGAGACGACGTTCTGCTCGGATTTGACGGTTTTGTGGTTTGCCTCCCAGATCATCATGAGGCGGGCAGGATCCTTGTAAGGAAGCGGCCGCAGGAGGACGCCATCGGCGACGGTGAAGATGGAGACACTGGCCCCGATGCCAAGGGCGATGGAGAGGGCGGCGGTGGTGGAATAGCCGGCATTGCGGAGCAGGCCGCGGAAGCTGTAGCGGACATCCTGCCACCAGGTTTCGAGCCAGGCGATGGTCCAGCGGTCGCGCATGGATTCCTTGAGCGGCTCGAGGCCGCCGAGCATGAGAAGAGCGTGGCGGCGGGCTTCGTCCGGTGTCATGCCGGCGTGCAGGTTGTCGTCGATGTGCATCTGGAGGTGGGCTTCGAGTTCCAACTGGAACTCGCGCTCGCGCCGCGAGCGCAGGAGGCGGCCGGCGAGGCGGTGAAAGACCGCGCGTAGGGTTCTCATAGCGTCTCGCCTCCGGGCTCAAAGAAGCGGGCGATGATATCGGTGGTTTCCTGCCACTCGCGCTGTTCGCGGGCGACCTGGCGTTTGCCGGCGGCGGTGAGTCTGTAGAACTTGGCTTTGCGGTTGTTGTCGGAGACGCCCCATTCGGAGGAGATGTAGCCTTCCTGTTCGAGTTTGAGCAGGGCGGGGTAGATGGTGCCGTAGTTGAGCACCAGACGGTCGCCACTGGTCTGTTCGATGCGGCGAGCCACGCCGTAACCGTGGAGCGGGCCGAGGCCTTCCAGGGTTTTGAGGATCATGAGGGCGAGGGTGCCCTGCCAGACTTCGCTTTTCACCGGTTTCCTGCCCATATGGGATGCCAATACAAACGTACGGCAAGACCTATGGCCTTGCAATAGGAGAAGGCGAAGTTTACATCCCCACACGTGAAACCGCGCCGGACCCGGTGTGGGCGCGGCGCGGCTCTGCGTTTGGACGAACGGTTAGTTGGGGATCTGGAGTGTGAACGGGTCGGCTCCGATGGTGCCGGTGAGTTCGTCCAGGTAAGCGGGGGGCGCTGACGCGGGCCAGCTGGAGGCGGGCTTCCGCGAGGCGGGCGTCGACGTCGAACTGCTGGGCGGCGGCACGGGGCAGGAAGGCTTCGAGCTCGCGGACGTGGCGTTTCCAGAGGGCGATGTCGCGCTGCTGTTTCACGGCGAGGCGCTGGCGGTACCAGTCGCTGGCCAGGAGGGATTCGCGGGTAAAGAGCGAGCGCAGGCGGGGATCCTCGATGGTCATGCCTTCGAAATGGCCATGGACCATGATATGGAGGAGGGCCTTGAGCGGCGGGCAGGCGGCGTCGACGCTGCCGTCCTCGAAGTAGTTGAGGGCGACGCGCTGTTGGGCTTCGACGATGGCATTGATGCCGGCGGCGAAGTCCGCGGGGCCTTGCTGTTCGGTGGCGGAGGAGTTCCTCGGTGAAGACGGCGTCGGGGGTTTCGAAGATGCGGCCGAGGAAGCGGTCGACGAAGAGGGAGGTGATACGGTAGCCGAGGCGGCTGGCCAGGACACTGCGGCCGTCGTGTTCGAAGTCCTCGAGTTTTTCCAGGTAGCCGTTTTCGATGAGGAATTTCGGGTCGCGTTCGTCGACGCGCATACGGCACCAGACCTCGGGGACGAGCATGCTGATGTCGTGATCCACCTTATATTTGGGGCCGACGTAGCCGGCGGCGGTGGTGAAGCCAGCGTACTCGGTGAGGATGAACGAGACGAGCGCGTTGTTGAGATCGATGACCGGCCAGACGGCGTTGAAGGGGCCTTTGGTGAGCGCGCCCTCGCTGCCGAAGCCCGTCGTGGAGGGGGACTTGCCGGTGAGGCTGCAGATGAAGTCCATGAACAGCTCAGGCAGTTCCTGATAGTGGATGGGGTTGTAGACGGCGAGCGGCGGGAGGCCGATTTTGGTGTCCGCCGGATTGCCGCGGCGGCCGGCGAGGACGGCATTGACGGGGAAGTGGACGGCGTCGTCAGAAGGCACGGCGCGGTTCAGGCGGGCGCAGACTTCGGCGAGGTAAGCGTCGCGCGGATTGACGAGGGTGGGTACCTTCTGCAGGTAGCGCGGATTCTTGGAGGGTTTGCCGTCGATGACGCGGGCGTTGGCGGAGGAGACCACGAAGCTGCCTTCGGCGCTGTTGACGAAGTCGAAGAGCAGGCGCTTCATGGGCAGGGTGTAGCGGTCGAACTGGACGACGTGGTCGACGAGTTCGCGGGCCTGATCGCGGCTGAGGGGTTCGAAGTTGGAGATGAAGGTGCTGGGGGTGGCGAGGTCGGCCTCGGCCTGGGCGTCGAAGCCGCGGATGACGGCGTCGTCGGGTCGTTGGAAGAGAAACGACTCGCAGTTGGTGACGAGCTTGGCGCTCTGGTTGGGATACTTCGTATCGAAGTCGCGCAGGGAGTTGCGCGGGACGACGACGGAGGCGGTGATGTCGTCTTCCACCTGGACTTTGTCGGCGGGGTTGAAGTCGGGGCGGAGTTTATAGATGCGCCAGGAGCCGTCGGGATCGAAGCCGACGCGGAGGTAGTTGCCGACGAGTTTCTGGTTGCGGTACTTGAGCTCGTGGCCGAGGAAGCCGTTGATGCGGTCGACGGTGAAAAACTCACGCCAGTTGTCACCCCATTCCTGGCGGTAGTAGCGCTTGACGGTGAAGACGAGCTGGCGGATGGTTTGGGGCAGGCCGCGGAGCCAGTTGTTGTGGGCGGCGGAGTATTCGGAAGAGGGCGTGATGAGGCGGATGACGGAGCCGAGCGAGCGCTCGGGGCTGAGGATCGGGCGTTTGGCGCGGCTGTCGGGCTGGGGCTGCTTGTAGATGTCGGAGAAGTCCATGGCGAGGATCCGCTCGACTTCGTCCATGTCGTGGTGGTAGTCGCTGACGAAGACGGGTCCTTCGAGCAAGGCGTTGGCGATGGACTTTGAGATTTCGGACTTGCCACCACCGGAGACGGTGCAGGGCTTGTGGCAGAGGGTGCCGTGGGCGACGACACCGACGAGGCGCCAGGCGTAGCCTTTCATCTGTTTTTCGAGGCGGAGGCGGTAGCCGGAGGGAAGGACGTAGGTTTCGCCGACGCGCAGCGTGAGGCGGTGTTCGCCGTCCTCGCGCATCCACTTGACGTAGCCGCCCTGGACGTTGAACTCGGCGTGTTCCGGGAGATAGAGGATCTCGGGGTAGCGGGCGTCGACGGCGTAGCCTTCTGGCTTCACGTGGATCCGGCCGTCGAGCAGGCGGAGGACATCGTCGATGGTGCTTTTCTTGAGTTGGACGGCGCGGTCCTCATTGAACTCCTGGCCGAGGACGTAGGCAGGGAAGGCGATGGCGCCGCCGGCGTGTTCCTCTTCGGAGAGGCCGTAGAGGTTGGCGGCGAAGCTGATCTGGGTTTTGACTTCCTTCTTGCAATAGCCGTAGTAGTTGTCGGCGATGATGGTGACCATGACGCCGCGGTGGTCGCGGCAGGCGATCTTGAAGGCGCGGCCGCCGTTGTAGGGTTCGTCTTCGTTGCGCCAGCACATTTCGTCACGGCGCTGGCGTTCGGTGGCCTGGTCGTAGTGGGGCAGGCCGAGGTCCTTCTTGCTCAGGCCGACGAGGTGCGGGGCGAGGATGACGCATCCGGTGTGTCCGGTCCAATGATGGACGTCGAGAGCGGCGTTGTTCTCGGGCAGGTAGGGGTCGCCGGCGTTGCCGAAGATGCTTTCGACGAAGTCGAGATTGCTGACGAGGCTGGCGGGCGCGAAGAAGCGGATCTCCATCGTCTTCTGCGGATCGCGTCCGGTGGCGGGGCAGACGATGGGGCGGAGCAGGAGGGATACAAAGAGGCGGTCCTTGTCTTCCTGGTTGGCGGTGAAGGGCAGTTCGAGGACCTCGGCGGGCGGGCGGAGGGCTTCGCGCAACAGGATGGCAAAGGCTTGTTTCGGGGCTTCGAGTTTATCGGCGGGTACGGGCAGGCCGCCCTCGACGATATGGAAGAGGCCCTGGGTGGTGCGGCGGTCGCTGCGCGGGTTGTGGAGGACGCCCTGGGCGATGCGATAGGACTGCAGGTAGGGCGAGGAGAAGGAATCGGCGTCGACGGGCAGCGACATGGCGCGGGCGAGGCCGGGGCGGTCCAGAACGAAGGTGTTGGCGGGCAGTTTGGGTGCGCCGTTGGGGCAGAGTTCGGCGAGGTAGGAATCGAGGAACGCCTGGATGCGCGTGTCGGCCTGGCACAACTGGCCACCCAGCAACTGATCCTTCTGATAGTAGTTTCTGAGCAGGGGGCCGGCCATTTCGAGGAAGTAGGGGTCCGCTGTGGATTTGCTGGTGGGCTGGCCCAACGCTGCCAGCTTGAGATTGATATACCGGATTAACTCGACGTCCACTCTCTGTTGGGATCGATCAGATTGACTTACATCACTACCAGAAAAAGGCATTATGCCAGTTGTAGCATGCCGGAGGGGCCTTTCAGGCCGCGGGTGTAACCGCTCTCAGTCGCCCTGGAGGCTCTGGCGCAGGGCGAGGTCGCACTGGAGGACGACGTCGTGGGATGCCGTTTCGTAGAGATCGCCGAGAGTGGGGTAGTTGAAGCAGGCGCGATCGAGGAGTTCGGCTCCGCCATCGGCGAGCATCACCATCATGCCGGTATGGGCGAGTTCGGAGGCGAGCTCTCCGATGACGTGGACGCCGAGGAGTTTCAAGTCGGACTTACGGAAGAGGAGTTTCAGGAAGCCGTTGCAGTCGCCGATGATCTGGCCGCGGGCGTTTTCCGAGTAGTCGGCGCGGCCGACGAGGTACTCGATGCCCTTGGCTTTGAGGGTCTCCTCGGTTTCACCGACCATGCTGATTTCGGGGATGGTGTAGATGCCGGTGGGCAGCAGGGCGGCCATGCGGGATTTCTCGAGGAAGCCGAAGGCGTGGCCCATGGCGAGGCGGCCCTGGGCGGCGCTGGTGGAGGAGAGGGCAGGGAAGCCGATGACATCGCCGGCGGCGTAGATGTGGGGGACGTTGGTCTGATATTGCTGGTTTACGGGGATGATGCCGCGTTTGCCGAGGACGACGCCCGCGGCCTCGAGGTTCAGGCTGGCGGTGTTGCTGGTGCGTCCGGCGGCGACGAGGACCTGGTCGACCGAGAGTTTGAGGCCGGAATCGGTTTCCAGGTGGATCTGGCCTGGCTGGCTGGAATCGCAGCTCCTGACCATCACGCTCTTGTGGAATTGGATGCGGAGGTCCATCGCCAGCGATTTTTCGAGGGCGAGGGAGACTTCGCGGTCGAGGAAGGGGAGGAGGGTATCGCGGCCGTCGAGGAGATGGACCTCGCAGCCGAGGGCGGCGAAGGTGCAGGCGTATTCGGTGCCGATGACGCCGGCGCCGATGACGGCGAGGGTTTTGGGGATCCACTCGATTTCGAGGAGTTCGTCGGAGTCGTGGATGCGGTCGTCCTCGAATTTGAATTCCGGCGGGCGGAAGGGGGAGGAACCGGTGGCGATGAGGATCTTTTCGGCGCGGAGTTGGACGCGGCCGGTTTCGATGGTGTTGGGGTCGAGGAAGCGGGCCCCGCCGGCGTAGAGGTCAACGCCGCGCTGGCGGATGTTGTCGAGGACGCGGGCGCGTTCGCGGGCTTTGACCTGGGTCTCGTGGTACATCACGTCGCGGATGTTGGCTTCGCGGCGGAGGGAAAGGTCCACGCCATAGAGGTTGCGTGCCCGCATGCCGGTGAGGGCGAGGGCGGTTTCCCGCAGGGTCTTACTGGGCAGGGTTCCGGTGTTGGCGGAAGCGCCGCCGAGCGCCGTGTTCTTTTCGATCATGGCGACGCGCTTGCCCAGCGCGGCGGCGGTGGCCGCTCCTTTTTCGCCGGCCGGACCGGAACCGATTACGATTGCGTCGTACTCTTGCATCCTCGCCCTCTCCTTCGGCCCGGCGCATGAACCCCCAGGCGGGCCGCTGTTTCGAGTGTAACGGGAATGGAGGTACGGCACGAATGGGAGGGTGTTGGGGCTGAATGCGAAACGCCCGCCGACCCGTATGGGGCGCGGCGGGCGTTGGAGCAGACAGGACTGACCAGGGTTTAGAACACGTAGCGCAGCGACAGGATGGCGCGGCGGCTGTTGTACTGGGTGCCCTGGATGGTGCCGAACGCCGAATTGGTGTTGACGCCGGTGGTGTAGTTGCGGGTGATCGTCATGTTCGGGTTGGCCGGGTTGAAGTGATTCAAGGCGTTGATCGTCTCAATCTTGAATTCCATCCGCTTGGATTCGGAGAAACGGAATTCCTTCATCAGGGACAGGTTGAACAGTTCGAGGCCCGGGCCGTAGGTGAGCGTCGGGGGCATGTTGCCCTGGATGCCGCGGCCGGTGAACGCAGTCGTAATGACAGGCAACTGGAAATTGTTGACGTTCATCGGGTACCAGAGCTTGGGATCCGCGGTGGAACCCACATCGGACGGCTTGGCGCCGCTGGGGAGCCAAACGCCGTTCATGGTGGGATCGGTCATCTGGCAGCGGAACAGGACGCCGCCGGTGGGGGTGCCGTTGGGCCAACCGACCGGGTTGGCGGTGTAGCCGCAACTGGGCGCCATGGCGGCGCCGGAGAAGATCTGCGCGGTGCCGGTGAAACGCCAGCCGTCGGTGATCTGCTTGACCAGCCGGTTTGCGCCGGGCAGGGTCGGCAGCGAGTAGCCGAAGTTGGCGTTAAACGCATGCGGCCGGTTGCTGGTGACGTTCTTGGTAAGGACGTCATCGGTGAACTGCTGGTGGGCGTAGAGCAGGGTCTTCGACCACGTGTAGTTCGTGCTGAAGGTGAGCTTGCGGCCGATGCGGCGGTTGACCTGGATCTGCAGCGAGTTGTAGTTCGACGCGCCGACGTTCATGAAAACCGGCACCTGGCCGACACCCTTCAGTCCGGTCATGGAGCGGATGAGATTCGTGCTGTAAAGGGCGCCGCTGGAGCTGGTGGGATCGACGAACGTCTTGTTGGTGCCGCCCTGGGGTGTCCAGGTGGTGAACGGACGGACGGCGTTGAGGTCTTCCCAGTTGTAGTTATAGCCGTGGTGGTAGGAGTTGCCGACGTAGGCGACGTCGAGGATCAGACCCCAGCCGATGTCCTGCTGGACACCGAAGCTCCAGTTGTAGGTGGTGGGGGGGAGGTGATCGGGCGAGCCGCCCTGGATGTTCTGCGGCGTGAAGAGGCTCTGGGCGCCCTGCATAGCCGAGAAGGTGGTGTTGAGCAGGATGGGGGCGAGGAAGTCGGGCGGAGCGGCCAAGGGGCAGGTGCCGACGCCCTGGGCGCCGATGTAGTCGACGGTGTAGGCGCGGTCGTAGAAGATGCCGAAGCCGCCGCGGATGGCCATCTTGCCGTTGCCGAACACGTCGTAGGCGAAGCCGACGCGCGGGCCCAGCGTGATGGGCGGAGTGTCCGGAAGCTGCCCTTGTAGTCCTTAACGCCGCTGAAGGGAGAGCCGGAGAAGCTCTTGGGATCGAAGGTGCCCTGAAGGACGTAGGGGTAGACTGCGCCGGTAGCCGGGTTGATGGAGACCTTCTTGCCGTCCTGCATCGCCGGGTACAGCGGCTGGCCGGCTTTGGCCGCGCTGTAAACGGAGGTGTCGAAGAGGCCGAGGCGCTGGCCGTCGGTGTGCAAAGCGCCCATCCGCTGGAAGCGCATGCCGAGGTCCAAGGTCAACCGGGAGGAGACCTTCCAGCTATCCTGCACGAACCAATCGACCTGGGTATAGCGCGAGTGGTTGACCTGCTTCACACTGTCTTCGCCGTACGCGAAGAAGGCGCCGGTGGCCATGTTGGAGTACGGGTAGTTGGTATCGACCGGGCTGGCTGTGTCGGAGCCGAAGTAGTAGGTGCCGGCGATGTTGTAGGTGGAATAGACGCTGACGTTGCGGGACATCCGTTCGAGGTAGATGCCCATTTTCAGATTGTGGCGGCCCTTGACCCAGGTGAGGTTGTTGCTGATGGTCTGCAACTGGTCGGTGCCATCGAAGGGCCAGCGGCTGTCGAAGCCGTACTGCGGACCGTTGGTGACAGTGAGGCCAGCCGACTGGGCACTGAAGGAGTTCGGGAAGCCGAGGTTGATGGCCGGCCGGAGATTGAGATAGTTCGAGGCCGACAGACGGGTGAGCGGGATGGTGCCCGCGGCATCGGTGAACGGCAACTGGCTGTTCTTATAAAGCTCCGGATCCGTCGGCGTATTCATCTGGTGGCCGCGGTTGATGCCCCAGCTTGTTTCGTTGATCAGATTCGGACGGAAGGTGTAGATGAGCGCTGCGACGGCGCCCGCAGACGGGATGTCATAGCCGTGAGGGAACTGCCGCCAGCCATCGCCGAGAGCGCCGAGAATCTGGCCGTAACCGTCGTTGCCGGTGTAATCCTGCAACAGGCGGACATACGACGTGGCCTTGGAGCTGATGGGATAGTCGACGCGCAGGATGCGGTCGTGTCGCGGCTGAGTGAAGGGGTTGACGAACTCCGCGTTGTACTGGCGCTGGCCGGTGGGATCCACGGTGTTGGGCAACGGGAAGAGGTTCATCATCGCGAGACCCGTGCGGTCGAGGCGCGAGGAGGGAATCTTGTTGCCGGGGAACTGAGCGCCGGAGAGAGGATCCCTGATCGGGATGACCGTGCCGGTGGTGGTTGTGGTGGCGGAGAAGTCGCCGGCGCGTTCCAGGGCCGTCGGCATCGTATAGCGGTTGGGTGCCGTGACGTTCTTGGTGTGCAGGTAGTCGTAGGAGAAGAACCAGAAGAGTTTATTGTGGTCCTTATTGAAATTGGTGCCCGGAATGATGAACGGGCCGCCGATGGTGCCGCCGATGTTCTGATAGCGGTAACGCGGGCGGGCGACGCCGGTCTTGTTGTTGAAGAACTCGTTGGCGTTGAGTTTCTCGTGCCGGAGGAACGCATACCCCGTGCCGTGGAACGAGTTGGTGCCGCTCTTGATCATGACGTTCATCTGACCGCCGGAGCGGGCGCCGTACTCAGCATTGAAGTTTGCGGTCAGGACCTGGACTTCGCCGATGGCGTCGACGCTGGGCGCGATATAGCCGAAGTCGCGATTGCCGGAGTCCTGGGCCGCAGCGCCGTCGAGGGTGAGCATCTTCTGACCGGACTGGCCGCCCATGATGGTCGGGCTGCCGGTGCCCCAACCGCGGGAGTCGTTCTGATTGAGGTCCTGGACGCCGGGCAGAGTGCCCATGAGCGCCATGTAGTTTCTGCCCTTGGTGACCGTGTCTTCAATCTGGGTGGTGGTCACACTGACGCGGCGATCGGAACTGTCGGTCGCCACGTGAACTGCCTGGGCCTGTACTTCCACAGACGTGCTGACATCGCCTACCTGCAGGGTGATTTCCGGCAGCGCGACTCTTTCGAGGCCGGCCACGGTGAGGCCCCTCTGCTCGTAGGTTTTGAATCCGGGCTGCGCTACGCGAATACTGTAGCTGCCGGGTACCACGTTGGTAAAGACGAAGGCTCCGCTTGAATCCGTGCTGAATTCTCGCACTAGTTTTGTCAGGTCGTTGGCGAGCTGGACTTTTGCGCCTATGATCACTGAGCCGCCAGCATCCACAAGGCGCCCGGTGATCTGACCTGTAACCGTTTGGGAGTATGCAATTGGCAACACTGCCAAGAGCAAGAACGCTACTAACGCCGCAACACGATAAGACTTCATGAATTACCCCTGTTTGCCCGTGTGTCGGACCAGACTCACTTCATCCATGCTTTGGCGGCCATGGGGCGGCGGATATGTTTTCGAGCTGACTGTCACTGTTGGCGCCAATCGAACATGGATTGAAACCGGCAGGCAGCGCACGAGATTCGCTCGACCCAGGACCCGTAACATGCCAGAGCATAGTAGTACAGGGTTTTGAGGATTTCAAGGCAAAAAGGCCAAGGCGGAAGGCGAGGGCGCCGCGCGGTTCGAGGCGCGGCGCCCGGGGCACGAAAGCCCCGATTTCGAGGGTTCCGGGCCCCTGCCCCTCATGCCCGGGACAGAGGCTATCTCCCGACTCCTAATTCCGCATGCCGGAATTTGGTTGAAAGTATGCCACAACAGGGGCATTTGTCAGACGCCTCATTTTGAAAATGTAAGCGTTCTCTTTTTGGGCGTTACAAATTGTAGCGACGGCCACAGTGTGTTCTTATTTCAGATGTGGAAATCCGGAATATTGAGTTGAAGCATCGGGCCGGGCTACTAGTATTTTGTGATGAGTCGAATTGATCAGGCGGCCGGTAAATGCTTGCTCTGGATCTCGCGCAGTGCATTGAGATCGTGTTTGACGCCGGTGGCTGTATCGACGATATTGCGGTCCTTTGTCCAGCGGCTCTCGTACCAGGTGCAAGCCTGAAACACGTCGTTGTGGTCCTTGCGCCAGCGCAGCAGGCGATCGCGGTAGTGGGAGACGAGCGCGGCCTGGCCGCGGTCTTCGGCCAGGTTTTTCATCTGATACGGGTCCTTGCGGTTGTCGAAGAGGAGTTCCTTGCCATCGACGCGGTAGGTCGCGTAAGTGTAGCGCTGATCGCGGAGGCCGCGCCATTCGGTGCCGTCTTTCCACGCGGCGGTGGTGCCCATCCCCTGGAGAAACGCCGTGCCTGGGACCTTGACGTTTTTGCCCAGGGCGAGGCCGCCGAAACTGGCGCCTTCAACGGCGCGCGGGATGCGCAGGTTCATCATGTCGAGTAGGGTGGGCATGATGTCGGGGGAATGGAAGCAGGCATCGGAGGCTTTGCCCGCGGGCGTGCGCCCGGGCCAGCGGATGAGGAAGGGCACGCGGGCTGCCTCCTCGTAGAAGATGTACTTGGCGCGGCGGCCGTGCGAGCCGAACATCTCGCCGTGGTCGGAGGTGAAGACCAGGATGGTGTCGTTGGCGGCTCCGGATTCGTCGAGGGCCTTGACGAGACGTCCGAGGTTCCAGTCGATGTTGGCGGTCTGAGCATAGTAGGCCTGCATGAATTGAGGCAGGTCCTGGAAGTAACGCGGCGGCGGAGTGGCCCATTCGTCGGCGTAGGGATCGCGCCGTTCCGAGTAGTTGGGCCGGACGGGCAGCTTCCGGCCGCGGAACATCTCGGCGTACTCCGGCGGAACGTTGTCCCAACCCCAGGGGTCGTGCGGCGGACCCCAGGAGAGGAACATGGCGAAGGGATCGGGTTTCTTCGCGGCGGAGCGGATCCAATCGATGGCCATATTGGTCTGGGAGTCCGGCTCGTAGATCTTGTGGGTCTCGCGACGCGAGGTGTTTCCGAAATAGGGCGAGTTGTAATAGGTGTGGTTGAAGTTGTAGCCGGCCCAGAGACCGTCGAAGCCAAGGCGGTAGGGACCGGGGGGCACGAAACCATTGCGGGTTTCGTCGTGATGGCCGAGCTCGTTGGCCCACATGTGCCATTTGCCGATGTAGCCCGTCTGGTAGCCGGCCTGGGTCAGGACGTGCCCGAAACATTCGTGGGCGGGGCTGAGGCGCAGCTCGTTGATGACCATGCCGGTGGAGGATTGGTATTTGCCGGTCATCAGGGTCGCGCGATAGGGGGCACAGACCGGAGAAGCGGCGATGGCATCGCTGAAGCTAAAGCCCTCGGCGGCGAGTCTGTCGATGTTGGGGGTGCGCGCGTGCTCGTCGCCCCCATAGCCGCAATGATGCAGTCCCAACTGGTCAGCGAAGACGTAGATGAGATTGGGACGGCGGACGGCTGCCTGTTGCTTCCCGGCCGATGCGATGGCGCCGGCGGCGGCGCCGGCGAATTCTCTCCTGGTCATACCATCGATTCTGCCTTGTTTCGCACCGGAGGATCCGCAGGAGGGCTTGATGGTTGCGCCGACTCGTGCAATGCGTAGCCCAAGCGGGCAAGAGTGGGCGGCAATCCCTCCGCGCAGGAGGGATACCGAAAGCGAACCCCGAGGATGTCAGGCCGGCTGGATCCGCGCCGATATCACTGGTCAGGGTCTCACACAGAACCGATCCCATGACCAAGGAGGCCAGCCACTTCGGAACGCCCCCAGGTGCCTTGGCGCCCAGAAGGCGGGCCGAATGGTTGCAGAACTCGCGGAACGTCACATTGGATCCATCCGCCACTATGAAGGACCGGCCTTCGAGTGTCGCTTCCGGCAGAGTGGCTAGATGCACAAGCGCGCGGGCCGCATCCTCGACGTGCACCAGAGGCATTCGATTGTTGCCGCCTCCGGGGATCCGGAACCGGCTTCTTGCGATCTGAGGAAAGATTGAGGTTTCGAACGATTTCCCTGGTCCGTAGACAGTTCCAAGGTATGCGAAGGTCCGCGCTATTTGAGACTGCTCTACCACTTGCCGCACGGGGATGCCGATATGCCCAAACCCAGCCGGCTTGGGACGTAGTGGGGAATTCGCGTGAACCACGCCCTGCGCGTCTGGCATCAGATCGTCCAGTCCGCTGACGGAGATCAGAGGAGGCCGCTCGTCCGCCGGAATCCGATCCAGGTGCTTCAAGAGTGCGGACATGGCGGAGATGCGGCGTGCCGCTACGGCACGGATGGCCTGGAGTCCGATGCGTTCCGGCAGATTCGGCTGCATCAGGTCGATCAGGACGCCGCAACCGGCGGCGGCGCCAATCCACGATTCGGGGGTGGTGGCATCGCCAGTGATCAGTTGGGCGCCAGCTGCCATCAACTCGCCGGCCCGGCCGGGATCTCGTATCAGGGTTTTTACGGAAAGGCCCTGTCTTCCGGCCTCCTGGATGACCACTTTCCCGACGAAGCCTGTTGCTCCTAAGACGAAGATCTGGTTTTTGTTTTTGGGCATGGGAGTCCTTTGCAGCTTCCGGCGCTTAGTGATTGGCCTTGCGTGGGCGGAGGATTACGGAGCAACCGCGCGCAGTAGAATCTGCTCCAGTTCGGCGGTCCACTTGCCAGCAGGCTTGGAAAACTCACCGAAACTGAGCATTCGGGCGAACTGCTGTATGGTGCCTACGATGGTGGCGACCAGCAGTGTGAGATCGGCTGTGGAGCGGACGTTGTTCTCCTGGAGACCCTGTTCGAGCGTGCGCCGAATCAGGCCCAGGATCGTGTGCCTTCGCGTACTACTGGAGACTCGCGGCCACATGTTCCGCAACTGATCCTGGACAAAGAGGAAAGCATCGGGGTCCCGTTCGAGCTGGGCAGTGAAGGCGGCGATGAGAGCGTGAAACCGGGGGAGGAAGGCCGTCTCGGATTCGACGGCGGCCGAGAGATCCTCATACATTGCCAAGTAGCAGCGTTCAAAGAGATATAACGCGAGCGAATCCTTGGTGGGGAAGAACTTGAACAGGGCCGCGTTGGTGTAGCCGGCCTTGTCGCCAATCTCCCTCACCGTCACGGAATCGACCCCCTGGCGGGCGAAGAGACGGAGCGCCTCCTGTAGGATCATGCGCTTGGAGGGTGGGTCCCCGGCCTGCCAGTAGTCTCGTTGGTTCCTTGGAGTTCGCATTGTGAGTTAGCACTCGCTTACTAACAGTTAGCAGATGCTTACCTGTACGGCAGGGGTTCGAGATCTTCCGATAGTAGCGATGGCGAGCGCCGCGGAATAGCAATTGCCGCTGCGCCTAGTTCCCGGGGCATTCCGGGAACATGATCTGGGCGGTCTGGTGGAGGTAGCGCCGCCAGTTGGCCCACTCGTGGCCGCCGGAACTGAGCACCCAGAAGTTGCGGATGCCGTTCTGGTTGAAGAGCGCCATGTCCCTCTGGCCGTTCCTCAAGGCAATGTCCGTTTCGCCGGCGGCCATGTAGTAGGGCACGCGAAAGAGGTCGTTGGTGGCGGGGTCCTTCAGGATCGAGGCGAAGTTTTCGGCGAATTGATTGAGTGTCGCTTCGGTGATGTGGCCGGAGCTGTAGACGTAGAGTTCGCTGAAGGTGTCGAGGTGCGGCATACCCGTGTGCAACACCACGAAACCGCCCATGGACAGTCCGGCTAGGGCGCGGCCGGTGCGGTCAGCCCGTGTGCGGTAGCGACTGTCGATGAGCGGGATGATGTCCTTGAGGTACTCCTGTGTGCAGGCATCGTCCTTGCCGGGGGCGGAGGGCGTGGCGCTGGCACAGCCGCGGGTGTTCGGCATGACGACGATCATGGGTTTGGCCTTGCCCGCGGCAATGAGGTTGTCGAGGATGAGGTGGGCGCTGCCGCCGCGGCCGTCCGTGGCCGACCATTTAGAGTCGTCGTCGCCACCGCCGTGGTTGAGGTAGAGGACGGGATAGCGTGTGGCTTCGCTCTTCTCAAAGTTGGGCGGCAGGTAGACGTGCATGCGCTTGTCCGTGCCGGCGAAGTTCTTATAGGGCACCTGCTCGAGTTTGCCGTGGGGCACGTCCTGCCGCGCAAAGAACGAAGCATCATTCAAGGCGGGTAAGGCGGATAGGATGGGTAGGGGACAGATGCCGGCTTTCGGCGGAGCCATGCGGACTGGAGGCGGGGTGCCCGCCTGGGGTGCGGCCGGCGTCTGTGCGGACGCCATCATCGAAGCTGCCGCCAGGGCGGGAGCAAGAAGTTTGAGGATACTGCGCATACAACTGCCTCCCTCGCTCCGCTGGGGCCGGAGCGAATCGCCTCCTATTCTATTGATCCCCGCGGAGGCCGGTGGAGGCATGGACGCAGATGCCGTTCCTCATGCAAAACCGGGCCCGCAGAACGCCCCGCGTGAGGCGCTCCGCAGGCCCGGTGAGAGCCTTGCCGATTCTGCTACTTCCTGACCGCCGTGAACGTGCCCGACTGCACCTCGCTCGCCATGCTGCCGCGCATCCGGTTGGCCGCCTCCAGCGTGCCTTCGTAGCGGACTGTGACCTCAGGATGCTTCGGCGGGCTGAACGAGAACTGGATCCGGTCGCCCACCAAGAGTGCCTTGCACTTTCCAGTGCTGGTTGCCGAAGACACCCTCCAGCCGCGCGCCCGATTGCATCAGGCTGATCATGGGTGTGTCGACTTCCTTGCCGTTCTTGTCGTGGTACTCGATCTGCCACGTCCCGGATACATTGGCGCTTTGACTCACCTGGGCCGTCAGCCCAACCGAGAGAGCAAACCCCAGCAGGCACAGTAGCGCCCGTTTGTTCATTGGCTGGTCCTTTCCATTAGCGGCGTACGCCGCCAAACAAGTGGTGATACCAGGCGCTGAGCACAAGCGGATGCTGCAGCGCCCAAATCAGAGAGAGAAAGATGGGGCCGGAGACCAGAACAGCGGCGGCGGGCAGCAGCAGCGCCGGCCGCATCAGTTGACCCGGTGCGGCGATGAGGAACAGCTCTGGTATCACGAGTGCCCAGACGCGGAAGATGCCGCTTGCCCGCTCTTCCGCCCACGCGTCCAGGAGTTGCCGGTGGAAAGTGTCCGCCTATCTCGGCGCCGAAGCGCTCGCGCACTTCCGGCGGATAGAGCACGAGCAGCAAGTTGTAGACGGCGCAGTTCCAACGGAGCAGCGGGTTCATGACCGGGGCTCCGAGGTTCTGAGCCGCATCATGCGGGCCTTCTTCAGGGCGGCTTCCATTCGATCGAGTTCCTGTCGAACGGCAGTGCTGCCTGTGGAGGAGATCCGGTAGTAGCGCCTCCGGCTGTCCGCATCGTCCGGGCCTTCCACTTCCTCGATCAGGCCGTAATCGAGCAGCCGCTGTATGGTTGTGTACAAAGTCGCCGGCCCAAGCCGAACCGCGCCATCGGAAAGGGCTCGAGTCTGCTGCATGATGGCATAGCCATGGAGTTCACCCTGGCTCAACGCCAGAAGAATGTAGAAGACGTTGGGGGAGAGCGGCTGCTCCTTTTGATTCATAATCCACTTATGATATATCATGAATGGATATAGTGAAGTCAAGCGAAAAACTGCGCTGATTCCGGTGCGCAGCGGTTTTGAGGATCCTCTCTCCTGCTAGCCGAGGTGCCGTTGAGGCAATGGGTGGGAAGCGGGCAGGCACCGCATGGGGCACCTGCCGGATTTCGCCTTATGCTGCCGGCCTCACCCCGACTCGTTCGGCCGGGCCGGCATAGCCGAGTTCCTTACGGATGGTGCCGATTGCACCGATGTGATAGGCCTCGTGCCAGGTGAGGAACTGGATGAAGGCCAAGGCCGTTTGTTCTCCATGGGGGCCGCCTGGCACCTTTTTGCTCAACGCTTCGTCCGTCGCGGTTTCCAATGCCGCTTCCAGTTCGAGCGCGATGCCGTCCCATTGGCGCTGGAAGTCCGCGATCGCGGGGTAGTCCTTGCCGTCTTTCGCGCCTGCATCGGTGAAGCGCGCTGTGTACGGACTCTCCTTTGGAGAGCCGAGCAGTCCCATGATCTTCACGCGGAAATCGAGCATGTGGCCCACTTCCCAGGCGATGGAGGGACCGGCGCCGTTGCGGATGCGCTGGCAGGCGTCCGCCTGGGTCAGGTCGTCCAGGCACAGGGGGAGAAGAAAGTTCGTGGTCCGCGTAATCGCGGCAATGGATTCAAGAATTGGTTTCATTGTTGCACCCTCGATGCGAAGACGATTCAGAAGGCCGGAAGGATCCGGGCGAGCCGGAGATGGAGCGGCGGGCTTCTTCGGGCGCGGCCGGATCCTTTCGGTGGGCTGATTCGTTATGGTCATAGGTACAGCACGCACTGGCCCCAAATATGGACGAAATCAATGGAAGGCCCGCTATCGCGGCGGCCCGCGCGGAGTTCGAGAAGCTGGTGAAAGAAATCCGGCCGGAGTTGCACCGTTACTGCGCGCGGATGACAGGCTCCGTCATAGATGGAGAGGATGTTGTGCAGGACACGCTGGCGAAGGCGTTCTACCTGCTGCCGCAAACACAGGGTATCGCGAACCTGCGGAGCTGGCTGTTCCGGATCGCGCATAACAAAGCGATCGACTATACGCGCAGCTATGCGCGGCGCTTCGGGGAAGCGCTGGAGGAACACCATGAGCTGGCGGCCGAGGCAACTCCGGTCGAGGCGCAGGAGACGGCGAAGCTGGGACTATCGCTGTTCATGAAGCTCACGCCGCCGCAGCGTGGAGCGGTCATCCTCAAAGACGTACTGGGCCATTCCCTGGCGGAGATCGCGGAGATTCTGGAGACCAGTGTGCCGGCGATCAAGGGAGCTCTCAACCGGGGCAGAACGACGCTACAACGGCTGGGACCATCCATGGAGGACGGAGGGCCGCCGCTCGACCGGTCGGAGTCGTTGCTGCTGGAGAACTACGTGGCGCACTTTGCGGCGCGTGATTTTGACCGGCTCCGCGCGTTGCTGGCCGAAGATGTGCGGCTGGATGTGGTGGGTGTCGCGCAGAACCGGGGCGCCGTGCAGGTGGGGGAGCTACTTCCACCGCTACGGCGCACTCTTCGATTGGCGGGTTCAGAAGGGCGAGGTGGAGGGGCGCCCCGCGATTCTGGTCACGAATCCAGGGCAGACATCCGCGACCCCGGACTACTTCGTGCTCATCGATTGGGAGGACGGCCGCGTCGTCCGGATCCGCGACTACCGGTATGCGCGCTATGTGATGACGGACGCGAAGTTCGAAGGCACCTAGGGGCGCCGGCGGCCCGCGACCTGTCAATGGAGGATCAGGAAAGCCGTTGCGCTGATGGCTGAGCCGATGGCCGCGCTGGCGATGCCCGAGTACCAGAAGAGGTATTTGCGGGTAAGGATGGCGAGCGAAGAGAACACGATGGCCATCTCGAGGAAGATCTCGCCGATGTGGAGCCTGAGGGCGCGACGGCCGGAGAGGTCGCTCTCCTTGCTGAGTTCCTCCGCTTTCTCCTTGATCTCCTCTCCTTCCTTCTCGTACTTGGCCAGGTTCGATTCGTATTTGGCGGAGGCGGATTCCGCACGCTCGCCCGGAGTCGCTTTGAGGAGGTCCCGGGCGACCTCCGACTCGATATCGGCGGAGTGATTTCGCCTGGAAGAAGGCCCACTGGTCGGATGCTTTCTGTTGTGCGAGCAGTTCCTCGGTCGTCATGAGATGACCGTAGACGGCGACGACAGCGAGCAGGGCGGCGATGATGGCCATGCCGGCGCCGGCTTTGCGGCTGAAATCATCGTGTGCGTGCTCGGTGTGCTCGCGGAGTTCTTCGTTGACTGACATATTTGGTTGGATGCGCGCCGAAGCCCAGTGTTCGGGCATTCCTTACCGCTCTTTCGCCGTGTCTGTACGCACGGGCCGGGTGGCCGAAGGAGCGATGGGTGATCAGACACCTCGAGCGATAGCTATCGAAGCTCCGGGAGCGGCGTTCCACAGATGTTACACAGTCATTCTCACTTTCTGTGGCAATACCACAGGAGACGTGCCATTCTCATGTGTGAATGCCACATGAAGGCCAATCCGTCAGAGCGGCCCGATCTGTTCCAAGGTGAGATGGCGGATGGGATGGCGCCGATTGTGAAACATGCCGGGGGAGGTATGTAGTGCCGAGTATTCGGGAGTTCTTTGCGAGGATCCGCTCTGTTCTTCGATGGTACGAGAGGGACAAAGACTTCGAGGCGGAGTTAAGGCAACACCTGGAGCTGGCGATCGAGGACAACCTGCGGAGAGGCATGTCTTCCGACGAAGCGCGCCGGTTGGCGCTGGTGCGGCTGGGTGGACTTGAGCAGACGCGGGAGTTGCACCGGGACAGCCGCGGGCTGCCGACGCTGGAGACACTGGTCCGAGACCTCCGTTACACATTCAGAGCTATGCGTCGCGATGCGGTGCTCACAACGTTCGCGATCCTCATCATAGGGCTCGGCGTAGGGGCGAGTTCGACAGTCTTTTCGGTGCTCAACACACTTCTGCTGCGCCCGCTGCCTTTTGCTGATCCCGGACGCCTGGTTTGGATTGCGAACGGAGATTCCGCAAACCTGTCGGCTCAAACAGTTCAGGTGGGCAACCTGCAGGATCTGCTGGCACAAACGCAGTCGCTCTCGGGCGTGGCCGCCTACTCGCCTTTCTACGGCGCCGGTGACCTGCAGTTGACGGGTGCGGGAGAACCGGAGCGTTTGACCGGTGTGCCTGTCACGGAGGAATTCTTCCGGCTGCTGGGAGTGCGACCGCGGATGGGGCGGTCGTTCACCGCTGAGGAGTGCCGCTGGAACGCAGCCAAGACGGTTATCCTGAGCCACGGTCTGTGGAAGCGGCGTTTTGCGACGGATCCGAATGTGATCGGCCGCGCGATCACGCTGGATGGGACGCCAGCGACCATAGTGGGGGTTCTTCCGAGTACTTTCGATTTTGCCGCCACCTTCGCGCCGGGCACTCGCGCCGATCTGTTTGTGCCGTACCCACTGAGTCAGGAGACGAACCGGCGGGGCAATACGCTGGCCCTGGTCGGGCGACTGAAGCCTGGGGTGGACCTGCGGGCGGCGCAGGCGGAAGCGACGCTGATTGGAGAGCGCATTATGGCTGGGCGTTCGGAAGATTCCCGGCGGAACGGCTTCCAGCCGCGCCTGAGCACGTTGCGAGACCACATCAGCGGCCGGTTTCACTACGCCCTGCTGGTGCTGGCTGGATCCGTGGGGTTCCTGATGTTGCTGGTCTGCGCGAATCTCTCCAATCTGCTGCTGGCGCGGGCGTCGGCCCGGCGGAAGGAGATGGCGATCAGAATCGCCCTGGGCGCCAGCCGTGGACACCTGATCCGTCAGATGCTGATCGAGAGTGTCGTTCTCTCGTGCTGCGGTGCGTTCTTGGGGCTCGTGCTGGCCGTTGGCGGAACGAGCCTGATGGCCCGTGTGGAAGGCACTGCGATTCCCTTGTTGCAGGCCATCGGGGTCGATTCATTGGCGCTGTCGTTCACCGCGGCGATGGCGGTAGCGACCGGAATCCTGTTCGGGCTTGCACCGGCGCTTCAGGCCTCCGCCCCGGAGCCGCAGAGTGACTTGAAGGAAAGCGGCCGTGGTGCCTCCGGGGGCAGGGAACGCGGCTGGTTGCGGAATTCCCTGGTGGTTTGTGAAGTAGCGCTGGCGTGTGTGCTGCTGACGGGCGCAGGACTGCTGGTGCGCAGCCTCGTGCGGGTTCTTGACGTGGAGTTAGGTTTCGAAACAAACAACATCATGGCTCTGCGGATCGATCCAGGCCGCTCGTACGCGACCTACCAGCGGAAGCTGAGTTACTTCGAAGGAGTGCTGGAATCGGTGCGTTCCGTGCCTGGCGTCGAGCAGGTTGGACTCACGGATGCGTTGCCCCTGGGGGACAACTATGGCTGGCGCCTGTGGAGCCTCGGAGATGCCACGCGCACCTACCGCAAGGGCGAGCGGCCGAATGCGCTGGTCCGGATTGTGGATGACGGCTATCTTCGGACGATGAAGATTGCACTGCGCTCGGGCCGCGTTTTCACGGCCGCCGACAATTCCTCGTCGGAACCGGTGATCCTCATCAATGAGATGCTGGCCAGGACTCTCTGGCCGGGCGAAGATCCCCTCGGACGGCAGATCCGCACTTCGGGGCCGAATGCCTGGCGGGTCGTCGGTGTCGTGGGCGGCGTGCGGTACTTCGGGCTCGAGACGGAGTTCGCTTCCGAAATGTACCTGCCCATCCGCCAGATGGCGGACTTCAGCTCAGTAGATCTTGTGGTGCGGGGCGCGCGTGCGCCGGCAGAGCTTGCACCGGAAGTGCGGAGGGCGTTGCGAGCTTTCGATCCCCGGATGCCGGCGGCGGAGTTCCGTACGATGCAGCAGTTGGTCGATCACTCGGTGTTCTCGCGGCGGTTCGTGGTCTCGCTGCTGGCGGGCTTTGCGATGTTCGGATTGATTCTGGCGTCGCTCGGGATTTACGGGGTGATTTCGTATTCCGTCAGCCAGCGGCGGCAGGAGCTTGGCATCAGGATGGCGCTTGGCGCTTCGTCGGGCGACCTGCAATTGAGCATCCTGGCGCAGACCGTCCGGCTGGCCCTGGCGGGGCTGGCAGTGGGGGTGCCGCTGTCCTGGGTGGCTGCCCGCGCCATGCGTGGCCTGCTGTTCGGAGTGACGCTGACGGATCCGCTGACATTCGGCGGGGTGCTCGTGCTGCTGGCGGGCATTGCAGCCCTGGCCGGGTATGTGCCTGCCCGCCGGGCGTCCAGATTGGATCCGAGTTGTGCACTGCGGAGTGAGTAGTTGGGATGACGTCGGGGCCCGACCTGTCAGTGCGTCGGCTGCCGCCGGCTGGGATATCATCACCGAATGCCGATCTCCCGTCGAAGCCTGCTTTCTTCCGCCGGCCTGCTCGCCGCCCCGGTGAGTTCCGGACAGAGCCGGGCGGGCACGGTGCGGCGGCCCGCGGAATGGCAGTTCTCTTCGGGCAAGCAATACCCGGATCCCTTCTCGATCGATCTGGATGTTGTTTTTGTCGACAAGGCGGGCCACCAGTTTGTGGTGCCCGCGTTCTGGGCGGGTGACCAGAGCTGGCGGGTTCGTTTCGCTCCGCCCGCTGAAGGCCGCTATACCTGGCGCACCGTCTGTTCGGATGGAGGCAATCGGGACCTGCACGACGTGCGCGGTACGCTTGACGTGGAGCCTTACCGCGGCAGCAATGAGCTGTTGAAGCGCGGTGCCATTTCGGTGGGGCCGGATCGCCGGCATTTCCAGCATGCGGACGGAACGCCGTTCTTCTGGCTCGGCGACACGTGGTGGATGGGGCTCACCAGCAGGCTGCGGTATCCGGAAGATTTTCAAGCCCTGGCGGCGGACCGGCGGCAGAAGGGGTTCAACGTTGTCCAGATCGTGGCCGGACTTTATCCCGACATGCCAAGTTTCGATCCGCGGGGGTTCAACGAAGCCGGATCGGCGTGGGAGCCGGAGTTCCGTGCGATCCGTCCCGCCTATTTCGACATGGCGGATGTGCGGATCCAACATCTGGTGGATTCGGGCCTGGTGCCCTGTATTGTCGGGTGCTGGGGGTACTTTCTGCCGCAGATGGGCATGCAGAGGATGAAGCAGCATTGGCGTTATCTGGTCGCGCGCTGGGGAGCGCTGCCGGTGGTGTGGTGTCTCGCCGGAGAGGGGACGATGCCTTACTACCTGTCAAAGACGCCGAAGGAGGATAGCGCGGCGCAGCGGGCAGGCTGGACCGAGGTCGCGCGCTATGTCCGCCAGATTGACCCGTATCGCAGGATCATCACCATCCACCCGAGTTCCACCGCGCGGGATTCCGTCGACGACGCGGCTGTGCTCGACTTTGACATGCTGCAGACGGGACACGGCGACCGGGACAGCATTCCGAACACGATTGAGAAGGTGACGGGAGCGGTTGCCCGCACGCCGCTGATGCCGGTGATCAATGGCGAGGTTTGCTATGAAGGGATCCTGGAGGCCAGCCGCCAGGAGATCCAGCGGTTCATGTTCTGGAGTTGTGTGCTCAGCGGCGCGGCGGGCCATACCTATGGCGCGAATGGGATCTGGCAGGTGAATACGCGGGAGACGCCGTACGGACCTTCCCCGCATGGCCGATCGTGGGGCGATACGCCCTGGGATGTCGCTGCTCAGCTTCCGGGCTCGCGGCAACTGGGTCTCAGCAAGCAGTTCCTGATGCAGTATCCCTGGCATCGCCTTGAACCGCACCAGGAGTGGGTGGAGCCGCATTCGGCCAAACCGAACTACATGCGGCCGTACGCTGCGGGCATTCCCGGAGAACTGCGCATCGTCTTTATGCCGCCGATGTGGAATCCGCCAAAGGTGAGGCTGCTAGAATCCGGCAAAGCTTACAGCGCGTTGTTCTTCAATCCCAGCGATGGCCGCGTGCATAAGCTGGGCGAAGTGAAGCCTTCCGCGGAGGGGGAGTGGACTGTGCCCAATCCACCTACGTTTCAGGATTGGGTGCTGGTGCTTCAGGCGGCGTGAGCGGGTTCTGGTGCACCAGCAGGCTGCGGACTCTGGGGACTATGAGGAAAAGGCAGGATGGAAGCCGCGAAAGAATTGCGGATTTCAGGCCTTCACTCTACGAGGTTACGGCGAAATACGGATCGACTGCCGGCATTGCAGCGGGGATATAATTCCTGCAGATGCCTCGCGGGAGTGGGAAATGCAGACTGAGAAGAGTGGCGATGTGCGTCGTTCTGCTCGCAGTTCGGTGCCGGGACAGGTTCCTGTTTCGCGGGTAGCCTCTCCGTCAAGCTGGTAGATGCGACGGGCGCCCCGATTCCGGGGGTGTTTGTATTCCTGCAATCGGAATCGGATGCAATCCGACGATCCCGCGGCTTGACGGATAACGATGGAGCATTCAAGTTCCTCGACCTGCCGGCGGGCAATTTCAGGCTGGAGGTGATTTCCACCACCTTCAGCAACAAGTCGATTCGTGTGGTTAACCTTCCCGCCGAGGAGGCGAGAGTCCTGGCTCCTATCGAGCTACAGGTGGGCCTGTTCTCCGGTTGCGACTCCCACCTGCTTCATCTGCAGGATGGAAGTATCCTGGCATCCACTGCGGACACAGGTGATCTGGCTGGAGCATTCGTAAACAAGAAGGATAAGCCCATCGCCAACGTGGTCGTCGAGTTGTCGTGTAAGGGTGGACAGATTTGCGGTCTGGCGAGAACGAATGCGAATGGTGAGTTTCTCTTTCGCGGCCTCAAACCGGGCTACTACTCTGTGATCGCGAAAGGCGCTCGTCACTACTCATTGACCAAAGAAGGATTTGTAGCACGGGCCGGTCTGCGATTGACCTGACGGGGCCGGTCCAACTGGAATCCTGTGTCAGGGGTGACTGCGATCCGGCTCACCGGCGCAAGGATCCGAAGTTCCTCGGACCGATTTGCGAGGACTGATGAGGTACCTGCGCGGTTCCTCGTCGCGTGCGGCAGGAGTGCTCCGTGCGCCAGAGCGTTCCAGGGAATTACTCCAGAACGTTGGCCAGGATTGGCTGCCCGGGAACAATGTGTTCGAAATACTCTGCTTAGAGGTTCGCGGTGGGAAGTCAGATTAGACATTGCCGGCTAATGACGGCACTACTCCTGTCGGTTGCCAGCCTGCACGCCGCCGGTGCCGAGTTATCCGGGAAGCTTGTGGATGCCTCCGGCGCCCCTTTGCCGCGGGCAGTCGTTGTCCTTCGCTCTGAGCCAGACTCTGGTTCTGCGCTACAAACAGCGAACTAATGACGACGGCGTGTTCACGTTTCCTGATCTGGCAGCCGGCCGCTATCGACTCGATTCCGCCTATCCCGGTTTCAGTTGGAAGTCGGTCAGCGCGATTGAGGTATCACCGGGAGAGACCAAGTCATTAGGCGCTCTCGCGGTTTCGATCCCGGAAGTGTCGGCAAATTGCGAGTCCGGGCCGCTAGGTGTCGCCGATATACAATTCCTGCCCGCCGGCGACCGCACTGGCACGCTGTCGGGAAGCATCGAGCTCGCGAACCACACGGCACTGTCTGGCGTTGACGTAATTTTGTTCTGTCCCTACGGCCGGGTCTGCGGTCACGAGGTTACTGATGCGAAGGGCATGTACTCATTCTCCTCCCTGACCCCGGGAAAGTATTCCATCAAAGCCACGAAGGCGGGATACTCGGTGGAGGAGCGTTACGGACTGGAAGCGCCGGCAGGACTGCAGGTGGTGTACGCAAACGTCTCCGTGATCCGGTGCGACCGCGGGCGATGCGATGCCACAGGGCACAGGTTACCCGAGCCAGGCTCGGTCAACCCATGTTTCTATTGAATGCACCGCTACACGCCGCAGGAGCACGCTGACAAAGCATGCCGCCACCTCACAATTCCGCGCTGAGCAAAGTGGTCTCGCACGCCCTCAGGCATGCCCCGGAAGAATACCATTTGCAGCTCGACCCCGAGGGGTGGGTCGCAGTGGATGCCTTGGTGGGGGCGCTCCGGAAACGCGCGGAGTGGAACAGCTCGGATGAAGGCGAGCTCCGCGCGATGATCGAGTCCTCACCGAAGCGCCGGCACGAGATGGCCAACGGTCGTATCCGGGCATTGTACGGACATTCGGTTCCGGAAGCCGTAGAACGCGTTCCGCTTCGGCCCCCGGATGTTCTCTACCACGGCACCGCAAACGCGGTTCTGACGTCGATTCTGTCCGAGGGGCTCAGGCCCATGGGACGGCAGCACGTTCATCTTTCGCTTGATGTAGAGACTGCGGAACTGGCCGGCCGGCGGAAGGACGCCCGCCCGGCGATTCTGCTCGTCGACGCCGCACGAGCGTATGACAGCGGCATCACGTTTTATCAGGGCAATGAATCGGTGTGGCTGGCGGGCCAGGTTCCCGCGGAGTACCTCAGCGTATTCCTGTGTTGAGGCTGCGCACAGGGAGCCAGCGCGCCGCTCATGAGCCGGCAACCTGCTCCGATTGTACGGAAATACGCGCGATTAATGCGCAGACCCGTTGACATCCAATGGTAAAACTTTCCGGGCTGGCTGAAAAGAGTTCCGATATCTACGGGTAGGGCGAGGCAGGCGAGTCGGGGCCGGCCGATGGCGCACCTGGCGTGGCCGCGTGAAAGCAGGGGCGGCCGTCCCTGGCCCCACCGCCGCGATTCAATCTATTCGCCTGGCACGCCCATTCACCAAGATGCCGCTGGGCGCTGTGGACGGCGGTCGTGCGGCGCAGGGCTCCTGTCGGGGTGATCCCGGGACTGAGCCAGGGGTCAAAAGGCGAAGACTGGGTCGTCGTTGCGGTTGGGTGGGCTGCGCGCGTGGCGGAGATTCCTGTGGAATCCCACTTGCAGCGCAGATGTGCACGATGTCCACTCAGAAAGTTGCCGCAGAACTAGCCACTGAGCAGACGCAACTGCTCGCCCGGAAGGCTGCTGCCCTGCGGATCGACTCTGTCCGCGCGACTACCGCCGCGGGCAGCGGCCATCCCACCAGTTGCGCTTCAGCCGCCGAGATTGTCTCCACGCTGTTTTTCGCGGTCATGCGATTCGATCCCAAGAATCCGCAGGCCGAGCAGAATGACATGTTTATTCTCTCGAAGGGGCACGCGGCTCCGCTGCTGTACGCGGCCTGGGCCGAAGCAGGAGCATTCCCTCGCGAGCGGCTCTGGACGTTGCGCAAGTTCGGATCGGAGCTCGAAGGTCATCCGACGCCGCGGCTACCGTTCGTGCCGGTAGCGACGGGGTCGTTGGGGCAGGGGCTATCCGCCGCCGCCGGAATCGCCCTGAGCGCCAAAAACCTTGAGCAGACGGGCCAGCGGGTTTATGTGTTGATGGGGGATGGCGAAGCGGCCGAGGGATCGGTCTGGGAAGCGGCGGCGTGGGCGGCCCATCATCAGTTGGACAATCTCTGCGTCACGGTCGACGTGAATGGTCTTGGCCAGAGCCAGCACACGATGCTGCGCCACAATATGGACGCGCATGTGGCGCGGTGGTCCGCCTTCGGATGGAATGTGGCGGTGGTGGACGGACACAGCCCCAGCCAGTTGCTGGCCGCCTACCGCAGTGCCTTGAAGACACGTGGCCGGCCGACGGCGGCGCTGGCCCGGACGATCAAAGGCAAAGGTCTGCCTGGCATCGAAGGCGATGAACACTGGCATGGACGAGCCCTGGATGCGGGCCGGGCGGAGAAGGTGATTGCGGAGCTGACTCGTCTGATGGGCGACTCGCTGATGGAATGGGAGCCGAGTATTCGGATTGAGGGCCATGGCGCCGAGATTCCGAGGATGCCGCATATCCGTGTCGACGATGTCGCGCCATCCTATCAGCCCAAGTTGGACGCGGCGGCGACGCGGGAAGGATTTGGGAGCGCATTGGCGGAGATTGGCGCGCGCAATAAGGCCATTGTTGTCGTGGACGGGGATGTCAAAAACTCCACTTATAGTGAGGAGTTTGAAAAGGTGGCGGCAGCCCGATTCCTGCAAGGATACATCGCCGAGCAAAACATGGTGGGTGTCGCGATGGGGCTGGCGGCTCGTCGCAAAGTGCCGTTTGTGGCGACGTTTGCCTGTTTCCTGACACGGGCCTATGACTTCATCCGCATGGCGGCCATCAGCAAACTCAACATCAAGATTGCCGGCACGCACGCTGGTGTGTCGATTGGGGAAGATGGGCCGTCGCAGATGGGGTTGGAGGATCTGGCGATGATGTGCGCGGAGCCCGGCTTCACCGTTCTCTATCCGGCTGACGCCACCAGTGCGTGGCGGGCGACGGCGCTGGCCGCGGCTCATCCTGGCCCCGCTATCTGCGCCTGGGGCGGCCGGCCGTGCCGGTTCTGTATGACGCCAATGAGCATTTCGCTATTGGGGAGTGCAAGGTGCTGAGAAAATCGGAGACGGACCGCGCGTTGATTGTGGCTGCCGGCGTCACGGTTTTCGAGGCGCTTGCGGCCTACGAGCAACTGAGACGCGAGGGGATTCTGGTTCGAGTGATCGATCTGTTCAGCATTCAGCCGATCGATGCCGCTGAATTGAAAGCATCGGCAAAGGCTGCCGGCGGAATCGTCATTACCGTCGAAGATCACTACCGTCACGGCGGGCTCGGTGACGCCGTATTGACTGCGCTGGCGCAGGAGCCGTCGAGGGTCTACAAACTGGCGGTGAGCGAAATTCCACGTAGCGGCAACGGCAACGAGTTGCTGGCGGAGGCGGGTATCTCGTCGGCGCGCATCGTGGAGGCGGTCCAGTTGGCGCTGGCTGGAAGCCATGCGGGCGGTGGAGAATGAGGGTCGCCTGTACTCCGATACGTCTCTCGAGACCGTGCGTCAAGTCGCAGCGACGGCGTTGCGCTCATGCCCGCAGGTTGACTGCCGGTGACACGACCGCGGCGAGCGGCCAAGAAGGAAGAGTCGGCACGAACGCACTGAACCTTTGAGTGCGGCCGGGTTCCGTCTTCGAGCCGTTGCGGCCGGTCGAGCCGGGGGATTATTGAGCTGAAGGGATCAGCCTGCCTTGGTATGGCACTTGCTGTTGGTGCAATTCCCTTTGGTCGGAAAAGCAATGCCTCCTTCATGGTGGCAGGAGCCGCAGGATGCTTTGGCATCCTCGAACTTCTTGTGGGGTGTCTTGAATCCGACCACTGCTTTTGCCTTCTGTTCGAAAAGCCTTGGGTGACAGATTATGCAGGCGTTTCGTTCGCGTTTAGCGTGAGCAGCGTGATCGTATGGGACATCTCCGGTCTTGGCTGGAAACACCAATTTGGATGGAGGAGTCTTATTCTGGCTCAAAAGTGGGAAAGTTCCCAACAACATTAACGTAAGTACACCAAAAACGGAGTATCGCATGCAAATATGCTATTACCAAATGACTTGGTTTGCATGAGTTTCTCATGCCTGGATGACACATTCCTTTCCACCTATTCTGCATTGAGTAAGGCCCTATGGCGTGTTGGGAGCGCTACAAATTGAAAGACTTCACCCAAACAGGTGAGGGATGCTGTTTTGGAATTGAAAAACTCCGGGCAAGCACGGGGGAGAGGCGTCAACAATCCCGGTGTTTGCCTGTGCCGCTTGCGGGGCGCCGGTAGTTCCCGATCGCAATCCGGGCAGGAGGATTCTGGACCTGGCAAAGCGGACCGGAATGGTCATCTCACTGCCAGGTGGTGGTTGCCCTGGCTATTTGGAGTTCATGCTCTCTGCGATGCTTGTGCGTAATATCACGGATTAAGGTTGTTGACACAATTGGTATTCCATAGACTGTGGTCCATTGGCTTTCCTCGTGTCACCGCTGTGACATAGACCTACTCAACTCAGAATCCGAGGGGCAAGATTCCGATGGGGGTACGAAGGCGCACGGATTCGTACCCGAATCCTACGAGTCGGCAAACACCCAAGTGTTGGCTCAACTCCGCAAGTGTGGAATTGTGCTTTGTGAGCGCCCGGCTCCGCTGGGTCTTCTGTTCTTCGCCGGACAGGAGAAATCACTGCAAACCGCACTGCGCGAGGGCGGCCGTGACGCGGCCCGCATCCTGGCGGTGTCGTTGGACGAGCACGCCCCGCCGGCGTCGCTTTGCTGGAGCCTGATGGAGAGCGGCGCCTCGGACGTCATCTGGTGGGGTGGCTCCAGGAGTGCCGCGCAAGACGTAGCAGACAGGCTCCAGCGTTGGGACCGCATCGAAGCGGATCTCGAATCAAGCCTGGTGCGGGATCACATGGTGGGTGGGAGCCGGAGTTGGGCAGCGGCTTTGCGGGAATTGATCGAGGTGGCGCGGTATAGCCAGGGACCCTGCCTGCTGCAAGGCGAAAGCGGTACGGGTAAGGAATTGGCGGCCCGTCTCATCCACACGCTCGACTTGCGCCGAAGCGAAGGGCGACTTGGTGGTAGTGGATTGTTCCACGATAGTGCCCGAACTATCGGGCGGCCAGCTTTGGCCACGAACGGGGCGCTTACACGTCGGCGGTCAGCCGCCGGGATGGGGCGTTTTCGATTGCGAACAGGGACACCTCTTTCTCGACGAGGTGGGTGAACTTCCTTTGCCGTTGCAGGCGCAGTTGCTGCGCGTGATTCAGGAAGGAACGTACAAACCTGTCGGCGGGAACAGATGGCGAAGGACGGCATTCCGGCTTATCTGCGCGACGAATCGAGATCTGAAGTCCGCGGTGGGCCGAGGCGAATTCCGAACGGATCTCTACTACCGTGTCGCCGGGTCTGTCATTTCGTTGCCTTCGCTGCGTCAACGGCGGCAGGATATTCTGCCTCTTGTCAGCCATTTCATGCGGGAGTTGCGAGCAGGTGAGCCGGAGTGCGGATTGGATGATCAGGTGAAGAGTTACCTGCTTGGCCTGGAGTATCCCGGCAACGTCCGGGAGTTGCGCCAGATCGTCAGCCGAATGTGTGCGAGACAGGTGCTGTTCGGATTCTATCGTGTTTCCCTATTAACCTTAGCAATACG
>JASGIE010000071.1:0-66702 GCA_049841055.1 Paludibaculum sp.
ATCGCCAAGGTTAATGAGGAACACTCATAATCTGACAGGCACCTCCAGCGTTCGGAGACGTTGGCTTCACTACACACGGAGAGGCAGTAAGCCAAATGTCAAAGGATTGGATTCAGGCGCCATGTCAGTCACAGTTCTGGCCCAGGACGACACGAAGGCGGGCCAGTGGATGGGTGATCCCGTCGGACGGAACACGGAGTGCGGCGCCGCCGGATGCGGAGGAATCGCGCGGGGGAACTGGAGCTGGTTGCGCGAGATCTCGCAAAGGAATCGACTTGCGAATCGTGGAACAGACTCAGGTTCCCGGACTCGGGTTCCGGTGTCGCACCCGCTGGACGACCTGATCACGAAGCGGAGAACGCCGAGGGGCGCTCCATGGCTACGCGTACACCTATGTTTCACTCGCCATGCGCCTACCGCTACTTGGCCAAGTACGCGCGACACGTCCTTCGCGGGGGCCTTACCCTTGACCTCTGGGTACCGATTCCGCCAAGCCCGTCTTATCCGTCGGACGCCACCGCAGCCACGGCGATGGCCTACCTCGGCCTACTTTCACGGACTGGCGGAAGCCCGGCAAGTCGCGGTCTACGTGGAGTACCCGTCAGACTATGCGGATGGAGAAGCGCGCGGCCGAGCAGGTGATCGCGAGCGGGCACTTGATGGTCCGAGACCGCCCGAGCAGCGCCTGCCTGTGGACGGGCAGCAATCATCGCGGCCGCCAACTGGAAGCCCTTGTTCCACGCCCTCGGAATTCCGCCCACACCCACCGCCTCATCCGCCGAAGTGCAAGATGGCGGCGGTAAAGAGTTTTCCACGGGCGCTGACAGCGACCGATAATCGATGCCCGCGCGGCCCGGCAGACACCGAAAACTGCTCCCTGGGCCTTCGCGCAACTGAGCGGCGGACTCCGAGGACAAGCTGGAATCGAGTTACCCCAACCCAGCTACGCTTTGCGGGGGCGCAGCGGGCTTTCTACGCCTTTATTGCCAGCCAGGGACGTAAATCATCGGTTTCCGCGCCCCAACCGAACCCGCTCCCTGGCGCCTGCTATTCCCCGCGCCTGACTCCACGTTCTCGACGGCGCGCTCCGAAATGCTGGGTGATCGCTTCCCTACCGCGCCCAGACGATCCGGCCACGAGGAGACGAGCAGGCGACTTGCGCATCTGGGCGGGACTTCGAAATGGACAGCCTGACGCTTGGCCACAACATCGCCAGAAGTTCGTTGCGTGGGGCGGAGAACGATGGGTCGCGGCAGTAGCCAGGCGCCATTCCAAAGGAAGAGGGATGCAGAATACAGCTACCCAAACGAACAGTCCCGAGTTCGATGCCTTGAAGGCACGACGAAGACGACATGATGACCGGCAACTACTGATCTCTTCTCGCGCTTCATGCAGAAGGAGCGGGGTCCCGGCTCGGCGTCGCACCGGGCGCACAATTGCTGGATGGGCTGCGGAGCCGGTGCTCGATCACGGTCGCGACATCGCGACGACGGTGAGCAAGCCCAGAGCGCGAGCGGCCGCGGAGGGCGCGCCGCGCGACATTCGACAAGAAGGTGACGCGGAGGCGCTCCCCATCGCAGCGTCCACGTTCTCGTGAGCCTGGTCGGCGCCGATGTTTGCGCCAAGGCCGGAGCGGTGGCCGCCAACTGATCCGGCCTGCGGCCAGGTGGGCTCATCGCGACTCAACCGGACACGGGGTGGCTTCGCTCGACAGATGTTCAAAACGATTGCAAAGCACATTGCCCCTTCGGGCATGCCATCGCCGGTGTTGTGGGGGGGACGAGGCCAGCGTCCGACTTGTGATGCATGGTGTGGCCGATCTGGACTACACCGCTGTTCCACCGGTTCGGTATCCCTTTCACGAGTCGTAGAGTTCTTCCGCTAGACGGCCGACTAGGCCTTCGTGCATCGACGCTGAAGCACAGCAGACTCTGCTCGTTCTAGCTCCGGTCCGGCTCACTAACCAGGCCTCGAACTGGGATGGACGAGTGTGGATGCTGAGTACCTGGAGCAATCCGCGGCCTGGTAGCTACACGTACTCTCCGAGAAGTGCAGGGGTGAAACCAACGTGGGCCCATCGCCAATTCTGATGGAGTTGCCACCAGGATGGCGATGGGCCCACCGGTTGCCGTAGATGTCAGCGACGGCCGTCATGGCCATTGGCAAACTCCACCGCTGTTAGGGCAGCCACCGCCAACGAGGTGGGGGCAAGCCGCCCGCGTCGCCCTGCGACGGTCAGGACCTGCATTGCTTCGCGCTGCTCCTGACGGTGTGGCACCTCTGCCGTTGACAGCGTTGAGTCAAAGCCGCCCAGGCAGCGCAGCTCCCCATCTGCCGGTCGCGTCTTTCTGCCGCCGACATGCCTACCAGGTGCAGCATGGCACAAATCCGGCTACGCGCGCCTCGCCCTCGGCGAGCGGATCGCGACCGTGGACCTCGATCATTGGAATGTTGGGGCCGCGACCGCGGTCGATGCTTAAGTGCCTACGGTGCCAGGCGTCGCGCGGTTGAGCAACATCAGGACCTTGGGCGTTTGCCGGGCATGCCTATCCTGACGATTCTCGCGCGTCCGAGTGCCAGGTATAGGCGACACCGGAACAATTAAGGTGGGCTTCTCAGGCAAGCCGTGAATACGTGCAGGGCTATCAGTTCGTGCCGGAAGCGGAGACCCGGGGCGAGAGTCGGGACAAGAGCCTGGTGATCGAGGAGACGCGCACGCCGCGGGCGACTCTGTGCTCAGCGGGCGAGGATTCACACCCCAGTCTTCCGTGCAATCGGCTCTGTCGCCTTAACGCAGGTGGACGCAGCGCGACAACTCCGAGGAGCTGGAAGTCACACTGGCAACTGCTGCCGATCTGACGGCCAAGCGGGTGGTGGTGAGGGATGCCTGTCGCCCATTCACTCAGTTCTCGCCGGCAGATTGATGCTTTCAGACTTAGGGATTCAACCTGATGCAGCCGGCACGGAGCCCACTGGGTGGCCGATGGCTAATGCGTCGAACCAACCGGTTCCATACATGGCGAACAGCGGCGTCTACCTGCGCTACCCCACGGCGACCGGCCGCCTGGGGCCTGGAGACAGGGCTCCGCCCATTTCATTCGCGAGAGTGCTCTGATCAAGCTTCTCAGCTGTCAGCTTCGCAAGCCGGTGGCAGGATGATGTCCCCTGCGAGCGGCCGGTCCAGAACAAGGGAGCCCAGCCGGCGCAATGATTCCCATCGCGGCATCGGCGATTGCGCCTGTACTGCGAGAAACCTGGGCGGACGGAAACGCATCCGAGGGCCCGTCGCCGGCCATGGTGCGGCATGGCTCCGCGGGCCCAACCCGCAGGCCGGATCCTCGCTGACATTCAACGAGGCGTCCACAGGCGAGCGCTCGCGACGACCGCGGACGGGAATCCGCTGGTCTTGTCGGTTTCGCCCGAGCACGAACAGTCTGCGGAGTGTTCCGAATGCGGTGCCGACGGCGTTCAGCGTTCGGACTCGAACCCGTCGATGCTCGAGCCGGGTGAATACTCTGGCGCTGTCACGGCTGACAGCCGGCTACCACACGGACGGTGCCCGTGCTTGCGTGGCGAATAGCCTCCATCGCGCACCGTGGGGCAGCCCTGCCGCATCTTCACGTGGGATTCCGAGAGAGACAACGCCAAGTGGCCATAAGCGCGTCTGCCAAGGATCTCGGTCAGCAGGGGACCAGCTCGTCTCTGGAGGGACGATGCTAGCGACGCTGACGGTGTCTGTGCATCCATCCCAGTTGCCCCCGGCAACTCAGCATGGAGCCACCTCCGGATTGCGCAGAGTGCGGCGTGGCCGGACCTGGCGGGGGCGTTCTTTCACCGAGCCAATCCGAGTGCCTAAACCCGCAATCACTACCAGCGCTGGCGCCAATCCTGCTGTTTTCTGGGCACAGGCGCTCCGGGAACAGGTTTCACCACCGGGCGATCAACCCGACGGTGTCGTTCACCACGGTGGAGCGACGACGAAGGACTCTTCAGGTCCAGGACGGATCTGCACAGGCCGACAGCATGCCGGCGGTCCAGGCGAGATCGCGTTCGTCCTCAGTGGCGCATGCGGATGACCTGCCAGCGCACATTGCGGTGACTCTCGTGGTGTGGAGCTGGCCAACTTGCCGTGTCGGTCACCCGACGCGGACGACGATTCCCACGGGCGCGCGAAGAGTCCATAATTCGCGCTGAGCACATGGGGTTGCCGATCGGTTCGACCGCGACGACCTCACCAATGTGACTGGCGGATCATACGGGAGACATGCTGCGCGTCGGTGGACGCCCGGCAGATCTGCCGCCTGGGGGAGTATGAAGGTGCCGTTCGGATCAACGCACCTGCAAGCTCGAGAATGTAGTTAGACCTTGAAGGTCACACCTGCGCTGCCCCCAGCAGTGGAGGCGCCCCCTGGGTTTCACAATCGTCAATGCGGCCTCGCGGGTGTCCACGGCGGCTCCCTGGGTAAGCAATCGTTCCGCGTGGCAGAGATGCAATCGCGGTGAGGCCTGCCACGGCTCGGGGCACCTGCGCCAGGCTCGGACGCCTGCTGATTGACGGAATCCCGCCCACTTGATCCGCGTCGCAGTCGGAGATCTGGTAATGGCGCCAATCGAAGGCCGGCCCTTGTCCAGGCGGAGCCCTTTTGCGCGCCCGTCGCCGCATCCGCGCCGGCCCTCGACAACCGCCCACTCAACCGGCCAAGGCCTTGAATTGCGATGGATCAGAGACCTTCGAGATCCAGGAGCGCGATCACACTTCTGGCTACGGGGTCTCGGGAGCAACCACGCCGCCGGGTGAGACGGGTTCGATCGCTGACGGTGGGCGAAAATCTCTGGTCCTGCCGCTGTTGGCCACAATTGGCGGCACGGATGCCGTTGTGGTGGATGTCAGGCAGTTCTTGTCACCCGAAGGGCCATCGAGGTCGAGCTGCTCCACCGGGGGAAGCCCGCCGGCTTCAGGGCCCGGCGGTTCCCGGCGACCGGCGCGCGGGCACGGCATCGAGTGCCGATGGTGACGATCGCAGTGAGGAGCGCTTCCGGCACCTCTCGCCGGGGACTTGAAGCCCATTTGCGGGCGATTCACTGCCCAAACCCGCTAGCTAGTGTTCGCCTGATAAGTCGCTTTAGCCGTGGATGCTCCCGGATCACCGGGCCAGATCTCGCGTTGAGAATTGAATACTCGGCGCGAGATCCTGCCGGCCCCGGACGTTGTGCAATAGGTAGTCCCGCCCACTCGCCCACCGCCCTGATACACCATGTGCAGGTGAATCGCGCGGACTCAGGCGTGGCATTTGATGGATCTGCAAGAGGTGGCCCCGCCGCCATGCTGCTATAGGCACGTGAGCCGCGGACGCCATCGCGTCGAAGGAGGGCAACGGCCACCGCGAGGTCGAGAATCGGCTTTGCGGGCAACCCGGGGATGGGTAGAGCACCACGATGTGCTGGATGTTGCAATGAGCTCCTCTGCATGTATCGGATGGTGCGGCAGAACATTGCAGTGAGGACGAGGGCGGGGCCTCGTTGTCATCATCGGACCGGTATGGCGTTTGAGTCCTAGCATTTGCTCTAGTGAAGTCGTATTAAGGCGGCTGTTTCCAATGCTGGGAGATCTCGTGAGACGGCACGGTCCACGCACATCTCAGATACTCGCCTCATCGCGGGGGAATTCCTGCAAGTTTTGGTCTATGCAGAGACAATGAATGGACATGTGCTCGTCCGGCTGGATGCTGGATTTTGATCTGCTTGGGCCGCCATCGCTTTGTGCACGCAAAAGGCAGTCATTTGCCTGCATCTGCTTTGCGAGGCCACTCTGCAGCGGGACTCTACATCAGGCGCAAAGCCGACAATCTTTCTCGGAACTGTTCCGTTGGGTTTGAGGCACCGCTTCGCTTTGCGCCTGATGTAGAGTCCCCGCTGCAGAGTGGCCTCGCAAAGCAGATGCAGGCAAATGACTGCCTTTGCATTGCACAAAGCGAGATGAGCAGCCCAAGCAGATTCAAAATCCGGCGTCTGGCCGGACGACAGGCAACCCGGGACGTGTCCATTCGTTCCTCTCTTGCATAGACACCAAAGCTTCAGGAATTCCCCGCGATTGTTGAGGCGAGTATCTGGGGTTGTTCAAGCTCCAGTGGACCGTGCCGTCTCACGAGATCTCCCAGCATTGGAAACAGCCGCGCCTTGATGCCGACTTGCGACTATTCTGGGATCGGCTGGAGCAAATGCTAGGACTCAAACGCCATACCGTCGAAGTGGTGGACCACGACCCCGCCTGGGCTGCGCCGGCTGCCGATGCCTGCCACACCATCCGAATTGCGTCAGAGGAGCTCATTGTAGACATCCAGCACGTCGGTAGTACTTCCGTCCCCGGGTTGCCCGCAAAGCCGATTCTCGACCTCGCGGTGGCCGTTGCCTCCTTCGACGCAATGCCGCATCTGATTCCGCGGCTCACGTCCCTCGGCTTCCTGTATCGCGGCATTCGCGCAGAGACAGGGGGCCACCTCTTCATCCTCGAATCCACGCCTGAGGTCCGCACAATTCACCTGCACGTCGTTCTGTATGGCAGTGGCGAGTGGCGGGACTACCTGGCCTTCCGCGACACACTCCGGGGCCGGCAGGATCTTCGCGCCGAGTATTCGATTCTCAAACGCGATCTCGCCCGGCTCCACCCGGGTGATCCGGGAGCGTATACCACGGCTAAAGCGGACTTTATCCGGCGAACACTGGCTCACGGGTTCGGGCAGTGAATCGCCCGCAAATGGGCTTCAAGTCCCCGGCGAGATTACGGAACACTACCTCACTGCGATCGTCACTCCATCGGCACTCGATGCCGTGCCCGCGCGCAGCACTACCGGAACCGCGGGCCCTGAAGCCACAGCTTCCGGTACAAGCACTTCGACCTCGAATAGCCCTTCGGGTTGACCCGCAACTTGCCTGACATCCACCACAACGGCATCCGTGCCGCCAATTGTGGCCAACAGCGGCAGGACCAGAGATTTTCGCCCACCGTCAGCGATCGAACCCGTCTCACCCGGCGGCGTGGTTGCTCCCAACCCCGTAGCCAGAAGTGTGATCACGCTGCCTGGATTTGCCGGGCTCCTCGAAGAGTTCTCTGATCCGTCGCAATTCAAGGCCTTAGCCTGCCCTTGCCCGGTTGAGTCGGCCGTATAGAGGCCAGGCGCGGATGCGGCAACAGGCACACCGCCGAGGACGGTGCGTACACCTTGAAACTCCAACCTCACCTCGACAAAGGGCCGGCCTTCGATCTCGAATGGCGCCATTGCCAGAATCTCCGACTGCGACGCAGAGATCAGTGGGGCAGGGATTCCGTCAATCAGCAGGCGCACTCCGGCTGCCTCAACAGGCAGATTGCCCCCGGCATCGGCGCCTGCCCACGCCTCGCCGGCCGGACCCAGATTCATACCCAGCACGGAAACAATCTCTCCGGGAGCCACCGCCTGGACAGCCCGCGAGGCCGCATTGACGATTGTGAAACCCAGGGGGGGGGCGCCTCCACTCAATACTGGGGGCAGCGCAGGTGTGACCTTCAACCAAACGGGAACGGTGACTACATTCTGCGAGCTTGCAGGTGCGTTGATCCGAACGGCACCTTCATACTCCCCAGGCGGCAGATCCCGGGCGTCCACCGACGCGCACATCTCTCCGTATGATCCGCCAGTCACCTTCAGCCAGCCGGGTTCACCCCGTGGTCTGAGGTCGTCGCGGTCGAACCGATGGGCAACCCCATGCTGCTCACGCGAATTATGGGAACTCTCTCGCCGCACCCCGTGGCTGGCGAGTCTTCCGCTGGGAATCGTCATTCGCAACGCGTCGGGTGCAACCGACACGGCAAGTTCTGCGCCCGCTCCACACCACTAGAGTCACCGCAATGTGCGCTGGCAGGTAGTCCGCATGCGCGACTGAGGACAACACAATCTCGCCTCGATAGACGCCGGCCGGCATGCTGTCGGCCTGTGCATAATACCAGCAATCCCCTGGACCCGCGAAGAGTCCTTCGTCAGTTCCCCGTGAGCCAAGCTCCACCGTCTTCGGTGGTGAAATCACATCGGGTTCGGGTCCGTCATACGGCCCGGTGGTGAAGAACCTCTTCCCCGGAGCACCTGTGCCGGATTCCATCCAGAAAACAGCAGGATTGGCGCCAGCGCCGGCAGCGATTGCGGGTTTAGGCGCTGGATTGGTCGGTAGAGTCCCGCCAGCCTGGCCACGCCATTGGCCTCTCCCGCAATCCGAATGTAGCTCAGTGCTGAGTAAGCGCCCGGGGGCAACCTGTATGGATCAGCAGACACCGTGCAGCGTCGCTGGCGTCATAGCCTCCGACGGGCTGACCGTCAGCCAGTCGCCCCCTTTTGCGTCCCCTTGCACCTTGACCGAGATCTTCGCCGGAGCGCCGCTACTGGCCACTTTGAGTTCAACCGGCGTTGCTCCTCTACCCTCGGAATCCACGCTGAAGATCACACTGCCCACGGGATTCACCGAAATGAGGCTATTCGCCACCCGCAGAACCACGGGCACCGTCCGTGTAGGATAGGCGGACCCTTCGGCTGTGACCGTGACAGCGCCAGAGTATTCACCCGGCTCGAGCATCGACGGGTTCATCCGAACACTGAACGCCGTCGCACCGCATTCGGAAGACACTCCGCAGACTGTTGCATGCTCGGGCGAAACCGACAACCACGGATTCCCGTCCGCGGTCGTGGCGGAAGCACTCACCAGCACGGGGGACGCCGACGCCGCTACGTTCAATGTCAGCGGATTCGGCCTGGTTGGGCCCGCGAGCCATGCCACACAGGCCGCGTCCGTTGCATCGCCGCCAGACGGGCCCTCGAAACAACTCGGTTTTCCGTCCGCCCAGGTTTCTCGCAGTACGGGCGCAATCGCCGATGCCGCGATGGGAATCATTGCGCCGGCTGGGCTCCCTTCCTCTGGACCAGCCACTCGCAGGGACATCATCCTCACCGGCTTCGAAGCTGACAGGCTTAAAGCTGATGAGGAGCTCACGCTGTTCGCGAATGAAATGGGCGGACCCGCCGCGATCTCTCCAGGCCCCAGGCGGCCGGTCGCCGTGGGGTAGCGCAGGTAGACGCCCGCTCCAATCCTCGCCATGTATGTCAATTCAACCGGTTCGTTCGACGCATTCTGCACCATCGGCCACCCAGTGGCTGCGGAGTCGGTCCGGCTCGGAAAGATGGGTTGAATCCCTAAGTCCTGAAAGCCTGGATTGATCTCCCCACGGAGAGCTGGATAGAAATCGGCGACAGCCCCATCGGCATTCCTCACCACCACCCGCTTGGCCGTCAGATCGGCAGCAGTTGCCAGTGTGACTTCCAGCTCCTCGGAGTCGCGCTGCGTCACCTGCGTTAAGGCGACAGAGCCGATTTGCACGGAAGACTGGGGTGTGAATCCTCGCCCGCTGAGCCGGACCCGGGTCCCGGCCGGCAGCAGTCCCCCGCCTGGCGTCACTGCCTCGATCACCAGGCTGTCTCCGACTCTCACCTTCCCGGTCTCCGCTTCCGGCACGAACTGATAGCCCTGCACGTCCTTCCACGGCTTGCCTGAGAAGCCCACCTTAATTGTTCCGGTGTCGCCTATCCTGGCACTGGGGAGCAGCGGCGCGAGAATCGTCAGGATAGGCATGCCCGGCAAACGCCCAACTCCCCCCAGGGGCGAAGCGAAAGTGATTTCCAGATGATGTTGCTTCAACCGCGCGACGCCCATCCTGGTCGCCGTAGGCGCTTAAGACGTCGACCGCGGTCGCAGCCCCAAACGTCAATGGATCGAGGTCCACGGTCAGCGATCCGCTCGCCAGAGGGCGAGGCGCGCGTAGCGTCATCCGGATTTGTGCCATGCTGCCTGGTGGCGTGTCGGGCACGGAGATCACAACCGGCAGTGGGAGCTGCGCTGCCTGGGCGGCTTTCGACTCAACGCTATTCAACGGCAGAAGGGTCGACACCGTCAGGAGCAGCGCAAAGCAATGCGGCCCTGACCGTCGCAGGGGCAACGCGGCAGTCCCGCTTGCCCGCCTGCGCATTTCGGCGGTCACTCTCCTAAATCATCGCACCGCGGTCGGAGATTTGCCAATCGGCCATGACAGCCATCGCTGACATCTACGGCAACCGTAGGCCCGTCGCCATCCTGGTGGCAACTCCATTCAGAATTGGCGATGGGCCCACGTTGGTTTCACCCTCACTTCTCGGAGAGTACGGTGTAGACTCCTGCTACCAGCCGCGAGTTGCGACTACTTCCAGGTACTCAGCATCCACACTCGTCCATCCGTCCGAGGCCTGGTTGTGAGCCGACCAGAGCTGGACGAGCTCATTTCGCAGAGTCTGCTGTGCTTCAGCGTCAATCGACGCAAAAGCCCTAGTCATCGGCCCGTAGTTCTCACGGAAGAACTCTACGACTTCAGCCGGTTGAAAGGGATACTCGAACCGGTAGGAACGGCGTGTGCAGTCCAGATCGGCCACACCATGCATCAGCCGCTCTCGGACGCTGGCCTCGTCCCCCCACAACACCGGCGATGGCATGCCCGAAGGGGCAATGTGCCTTGCAATCGTTTTGAACATCTGTCCGACGAAGCCACCCGGTGTCCAGTTAGCCATCGCGATGAGCCCACCTGGCCGGCACACCCGGATCAGTTCGGCAGCCACCCGCTCCGGCCTTGGCGCAAACATCGCGCCGACCAGGCTCACGACAACGTCAAACTGCTCGCTGCGATAGGGGAGCGCCTCCGCGTCACCTTCTTCGAATGTCGCGGCCACACCCTCCGCAGCCGCTCGCGCTCTGGCTTGCTCCAGCCAGTTCGTCGCGATATCACAACCGGTGACTCGCGCCCCGTTCCTGGCTGCAATCAGCGCCAGTTGACCGGCTCCGCAGCCCACATCCAGCAATTGTGCGCCCGGTGCGACGCCAAGCCGGGCGAAGAACTCCTCCGCTCCCTTCTGCATGAAGCGCGAGAAGAGATCGTAGTTGCCGGTCATCCATGTCGTCTTCAGTCGTGCCTTCAAGGCATCAAACTCGGGACTGTTCTTTGTTTGGGTAGCTGTATTCTGCATATTGTTCCTTTCCTTTGGAATGGCGCCTGGCTACTGCCGCGACCCATCGTTCTCCGCCCACGCAACGAACTTCTGGGCGATGTTGTGGCCAAGCGTCACGCCGGCCTGGTTGTCCATTTCGAAGTGAATCCCCGCCCAGATGCGCGAGTCGCCTGCTTCCTTACCCATGGCCCGGATCATCTGGGCGCGGTCAGGAAACAGATAAGCCAGCATTTCGGAGCGCGCCGTCGAGAACGTGGAGTGATTCGATGGATAAGAAGGGAAGTTCGGCGCGGGGAATAGCGGCGCCAGGGACGGGTCCAGTTGGGCGGGGCGCGGAAACCAATAGGCGAATTTTGCGTCCTGGCTGGCAATAAAGGCGTCAAAGCCCGCTGCGCCCAGCAAAGCGTAGGCTCGTGCAGCCTTGGGTGGATTCAATTCCAGCTTGTCCTCGAGGATCCACCGGCTCAGTTGCGCGAAGGCCCAGGGAAAAACGCCTTCCGGTGTCTGCCAGTAGAGCGCGCGGGCATTGGTATTCAGGTTGGCTGTTGTCAGCGCCCGTGGAAAACTCTTTACCGCCGCCAGATCTGCTTGCACTTCGGCGGAAGTGCAGGCAGGCGGTGGCTGTGGGCGGAATTCCGAGGGCGAACTCAGCAACAAGGGCTTCCAGTTGGCGGCCGCGATGTTTCCTGGATTGCTGCCCGTCCACAGGCAGGCGCCTGTCGGCACTGTGCCTGACCAGACCAGGTCGGATCCGTCTGCCCGGAGTTTCGCGATCACCTGCTCGGCCACGCGCAAGCCCAGTTCCCATCCGGCAAGATAGTCTGACGGGTACTCCACGCCGGCGTACAACCGCGACTTGCCGGCTTCTTCCGCCAGTCCGTGAAAGTAGGCTGCCTCCGCCGGCACGAGGTAGGCCATCACCGCGGCGGCAGCCGCCGCCGTGGCTGCATAGTCCGACGGATAAGACGGGCTTGGCGGAATCGGTACCCGGGACTGTATCGAAGGGTCCACCCGCGAAGGACGTGTCCGGTTGTACGCGTACTTCGCATTCCAGGCGGCCACCGTGGCATCGTAAATGGCGAGTGAAACATAGGTGTACGCGTGCACCATGGAGCGCCCCACCGGCTGGCCGGCACTCTGCCGCTTCGTGATCAGGTCCATCCAGCGGTACGACGCCGGACCCGAGTCCCAGAACCTCATCTGTTCCACAATTCGCGGATCCGATTCCTTTGCGATCTCGCGCAACCACTCCAGTTCCCCGCGCGATTCCTCCGCATCCGGCGGCGCCGGCACTCCGTGTTCATTGCCCGACGGGATCACCCAGGTCTTCCACTGGCCCGCCTTCGTCGCATCCTGGGCCAGAACTGTGACTGACATGGCGCCGAGTAACATCAGCGCACGCTGAATCCAAATTGCTTTAAACATCGACTACTGCCTCTCCGTGTGTAGTGAAGCCAACATTCCTCCGAACGCTGGGCATGTTGCTGGTGGCCTGAGGTGTATTCGGTCTGTCTGGAATGCAGGCAAACCGGCTTGCTTTAATACGCAGGATTACCCCGCGGTGTACTTCCTCTGGCAATCATTCGCTGGAACGCGATCGCTTCCGGAACATCCGGGTGCGTAACGCAAGACCTGACGCTCCTCTTCCTGGGAGTCAGGTTCAACTGCGCGCCTGGAATCCGGCCCCTCTCCAGTCCTTCGGCTGGTGGCCGTCTGGGTGTGCCCCGCGGCCATCAACTCTGCTCCTGGAAGGTTGCCCGGTCTCGCCGCGCATGGATACAATTGTGCAGGTCCGAAGCGGATTCCACCATGCTCTGGCGTCGCCAGTTTTTGCTCGGGAATCCGAAACCGGTGCTTTGATTTGCCGGTCAACCAGGCAACTTTGCCTAGAGTCCAGAGGGGATCATGGACGCTTTTTCGGATATTCTAAACGGGGTCAAGCTGAACGGCGCACTGTACTTCAACGCCGAATTCTCCGCGCCCTGGGGCGTTGATACTCCTGCCTCCCGGCAGCTCTCCGCGATTCTGTCGCCAGGATCTCCTCATCTGGTCATCTATCACCTGGTGATCGACGGCGGAGCGTTTGCCCACATGGATGGTTCCGTGGTGCCCCTCGTCCCCGGGGATGTCGTGGTCTTTCCTCACGGAGACTCCCATGTGCTCACCAGCGAACGGGAATCCATCCAGACCTTGGAAACCTCGGTAGTTCAGCGCAAAGTTCTGGCGCGCGACCTCACGCGGCTGCAGGCCGGCGGCGGTGGTTCACGCACCCGGCTTGTCTGCGGATTCATGGGTTGCGATCCCCAGCTCAGCCGCCCCATCCTCAACGGACTGCCGCCTGTCCTGAAGGTGAACGTCCGGACCGATTCCTCCGGGCAGTGGCTCGAAAGCTCCATCCTGCAACTGGTCGAAGAGGCTTCTTCCTGCAGGGTAGGAAGCGAAGCAATGCTCGCCAAGCTCTCGGAAGCTCTCTTCGTCGACATCCTCCGGCGCTACATAGCCAGCCTGCCGGAGGAAGAAACCGGATGGCTCTCCGGTGCCCGCGATCCCGTTGTCGGCCGGAGTCTCAGCCTCATGCATCGCCAGGCCCACCACCCGTGGACCATTGCCGATCTCGCAAAGGAGGTGGGTGTCTCCCGCTCCGCCCTGGTCGAGCGCTTCACACGATACCTGTCCGAGCCCCCCATGACCTACCTCACACGCTGGCGGCTGCAACTGGCGGCCCGCTCGCTGGTGCGGACGCCAAAGGGCGTCGCCGAAATCGCGGCTGAAGTCGGTTACGAATCGGAGGCCGCGTTCAATCGCGCGTTCAAACGAGAATTCGGTTTGCCTCCTGCCCGCTACAGGCGCGACCGGCGTGGTGCCCCCATCGAGCAACCGGCCACATGATTCCATTCGGAGCCCAACTTTGACAGCAGCTATCACTCTCTTGCTTGGGCTGCTCTGCCTGTCCATTCAAGCTTCGGGAGAACCCGAGCCGGTTATTGCGTGCAACCCCCATGCGATTCCAGCAGCCCACCGGGCCCGCTATGCCGGTCTATTTCAACTCCTCCGCTCGGCCGTGCGCCGACGTGACGAACTGGCCGAGGGCTACACCTTCCACTTGGATGGAACCGCCATCAGCCTTCAGGAAACGGCCGAATGGATCAACTTCGAGCGCCTCTGCTGCCCGTTTCTCACTTTTCAGCTCTCCACAGCGGGGACCGATTCCACGTGGCTCCTGACCCTTACCGGCCCAACCGGCGCAAAGCCTCTTTTGGACCTCGAATTCGCTCTCCTTTAAGCCTCGGGAGTGTCTATTCCATGCCTGGATCAGTCTGCACCCTGATCACGTACACGATTGCACCAACGGACCCAGGCTTCGCGGTACGCGCCTTCAATTTCGCGCGCAAGACGGTCCCCACCGGTGAGGCAACTGTTCTGCATCCTTGTTCGAAGATTAGAGCGAAGGTCAAATAGCGTTTGCGGATCAGACGCCAGGTTCACAGCGGTTTTGACGTATCCCTCCTCGCTCGATGCTGCCAGTTGGCCTAAGCCCATTCGGTCCAGGATGGCTGGAGTGACACGAGCGGCATGAAAGTGGCCTCGCAGCGTGACGACCGGGACGCCCATCCAGAGGCAGCCGCAGGTGGTCGTCTGGCCCGTATAGGGAAAGCTGTCGAGGGCGATGTCAGCTTCGGCAACCGTTGCGAGATGCGCCTCCATTGCTCGGGTTCCTCGGAACCTCACCCGATTGGCAGCGACACCTCGAAGACTCAGCTCCGCCAGCAGGCGGGCTACTTGCTGGCTGTTCGGATCATCCAGTTCGGCGGAGGCAAAGTGAATCAGGAGCCGTGACTCCGGCACCTGGTGGAGTGTGGCCGCAACCGTGTTCCAAACTGCCGGGTGCAGTTTCCCAGGTCGCTGGAAGAGGCCAAAGGTAATGAATCCGTTGATCTGAACGGGCGGCGGGAGGCTCCCGGATCCTTCGCCCGGCGCATGGTAGACAAAGTATCCGGAGGGCAGTCGGTATGGCGTCTCCACATACTCGCCCTCGCTGCCGGGTGGTGTGGTCCAGATGTCTGTGAGAATGTAGTCGATGGCGGAAAGTCCGGTTGTACCCGGGTAGTTCGGATACGAGAATTGCACAGGGGCTGGTCTCCTGTTGAATACCGAAAGCCGATTGGTGCCGAAATGCCCGGAAAGATCGACCAATATGTCGATAGAGTCGCTCTGAATCTGGCGGGCTAGCGCATCGGTCTTGAGAGACGAGACGTCCCTCCAATTGTGTGCAATCTCTCGATACTGTGCAGTCGCGCGGTCTCGTTGCGGATGCGCCATGTAGTAGAAGGTCTCAACCTGAGCGGGGTCGTGGCATCGGAGCCAGGGCAGCAGGAACCAGTACGCCGCATTCGAGACGAATTCACCGCTCAGGTAGCCCACTCGGATCCGCCGGGCGGGATCAGGGGTATTTCGATGGGGGAGTGAGGCGGAATCCGGGCCGCACCACGTCCTGACCGAAGCCCGATGACACTCAAGCAGGCTTTCCGCGGTTTGATGGGGATCGTGCAAGGCCAGCCAGTCCAGGCTGGCCCCTAACTCCGGATCGGTCACACCGAGGCTCAGGGCCCTGCTTCGGGCGGCCTGAGCCCCCTCACTGTCGCCCACATTCCAACAAGCCGCCGCCAGGCGCGCAGCGGCTGCCGCCGAGTCTGGATGAAGCCGGGCGGCGGTTTGGGCATACGTGAGAGCCGGTTCGAAGCGGCGCCGTTTTTGGCAGATCGCGTCAAGCAGGGTCAACGTGGATTCGGAATCCGGGCATTCCTTCAGATTCTGCTCAGCCGTCGAGAACGCCTCATCAAGACGCCCTTCCGAGGCCAGGCAATAAGCAAGCAGCCGGGAGGCGGCATGGTCCGCCGGCGCCACTCTCAACCATTGCCGGGCGGCGAGGGTAGCCTCCTGGAACCGGCCGAGGCGGCTGAGCGATTCAGCCTGTCCCTGGAGAACCGTGGGTTCATCCGGCTGCAGTTCTTGACAGAGACCGAAGCACTCGAGCGCGTCCTGCCAGCTCTGATTTTGGACGTGAAGAACACCCAGGTCGCTGAGCCGGTTGTGGGCATTTGGCTCCACTCTGGCCGAGAGCGAGAGCGATTGAATGGCGCCACCTAGATCGCCTTCTCCCCACAGCCCAAGGGCCTTGACATGAAGGGCCTCTGGATGATTCGGCGCTTCCGCAAGCACGCCGTCGCACAACCGGTGCGCGGACGCCCACGCACCGGTCGAAAGCTCCAGCCACGCCTGACGCAGTTGCGGGGTGTGCCGCGAGTCGATGGAATGGTCTGGTGGGACGGGAGCGCCCCCCATGGGGTCAGGGCTTGTCACGCAGCGTCAGCTTCAAACGCACCGCATTCGGATCCCCCTCCAAGACCGGAAGCTCGGTAAGGGCAAATTCCAGCGTGCCCTGAATCGCACTGAACGCCAGGTCATGGGGCCCACCCACCATGACTGTGGGGCTCGCGACGCCGTCCTGGTCAACGTGAGTGACCTCGATCACATAATTCCATACGGCCATGCGCATCTTCTCCTTTATCGCTAATTCAACTTCACAGCCCCATTCGGCGCACGATAGCCCCGAAGCGGGAGTCTGTTCTGATTGGTTGAAACAAGGGCGCCACTTTTACGTACAGCATTTCGCGTTCATGGCGCTCCAAACCAAGCCTCAGCAGGTCCAGCACTCGATCGAAGTTTCCGGTGGCGGCGTGACCCCACGCCACCGCTGAGGCCGATATCTTTCCAGCGGCCAAACCCTTCTCCAGACGCTGAACATAACGTTGAGCGGAAGCCCTGTCCCGGCGTGCGGCGTGGGCCTGGACGAACATAATGTCGGACCATTTGAGAAAACCGGCGGAATCCTGGCCGCCCGCCTCTTCGAGCTCTCTTGTTCGCACCATGCCGGCCTCGCCGAGACTTTTCACAAAGAAGTCGGTGGCCTCGGGCTCGCGCGTCGCCGCGGAAAGTGAGGCATAGACCTGGCCGAGCACTGTATGGGCATGGCGCATGTCCGTCTCACGAAGGAGCGTCTCCAGATGCTGGGCGGCTTCCCTAGGCTTGCCGGCGTACCAAAGGTACAATCCGTAAGCGGAGCGGCCGGCATAGTCCAGCGGGTCCTGCGTGATACCTGCTCTGGCCCGATCCAGTGCCTCGTCAAAACGGCCGAACTGAAGCAGAAGTCCCGCATACCAGTGGTGCCCTTGTCCAAGTTTCGGCTGTGTCTGGATCGCTCGAACATAGGCGGACTCAGCCCTCGGCCATTCCCAGAGCATTTGGTATGCCGCACCCAGAGTCACCTGCACTTCAGGCAGGGCTGGCGCCAGCGTAGCCGCCTGCTGCGCGTGTTTCAGGGCGGCTTGCATCAGTGCCGGCGTTTCCCCGTGGTTGTAAGTCAGCAGCGTATGCTGAGTGTCGGAGAGCGCGGCGTATGCGAGGGCGAACCCGGGATCATGGGTGATGGCGGCTTGCAGATGCTCGATCGCGGACAGAGTATCTGCCAGCTTGCGCGTCTGCCACAGCTGCCTGCCAATCATGTATTCGGTAAACGCCGTGGAGTTCGAGGTGGGCTGAGGGCCCAGTCCGGCCACGCCGACACCCAGCCAGTGGCGCACAGGGGCGCCCAGGGTCCGCGAGCCCGTTCGGATCGCGGTGCTCAGGCCGTGGTCGCGGTTCATTCCCCGGTCCAGCGCGAATGCTACTCTTTCACAAAGATCATTCTCGAGAGAAAGAGCATCTTCTGCTCTTCGTTCCAGTTGATCCGTCCAGATCAGCTCCCGGGTCTGATTGTCCAGCAACTTGAATATGAGGTGAATTTGACCTTGGACCTGCTGGAGATCTCCCTCCAGGGAGAAGCGGCCAATTTCCGCGATGGACGGCGGAAGAGCGGTGCGGCCACGCACGGGGTAGATGTGCAGCCCTTCCACATTCAGCAGCCTGCGCATCAACTGTTGCGCCAGGCCGGAACACAGATAATCAAACTTCGGATCGCCAGACCGGTTTTCAATCGGATAAACCAGCACTGAAGCGTCAATCCGCCCCGATCCGTTTGTGACCACTGCCGCCACTCCAGTGGCGAGCGCGGACGCAACACCTAGAAGCGAGCCAACGAGTCTGCGTCTGTTCAGGAACGGCTCGGCCGGCTGAGCGGGTTCGGGCGGCTCGATCTTCTGAACTTCCTTGGACGCAGGTTCTGAGGGAGTTACCAGTAGTGCTAGAACTTCACTGACGCTGCCGGGACGAGCCGATGGTTCGCGCTGAATACAGTTCAGAATCGTCCTGGCCCAATGCGCGGGAAGGTCAGGATTACGCTGCTCGGGAGATATCGGCTCGGCGTGCAACTTCTTCCAGAACAGCTCCTCCATCGATTCGGACTGGAATGCCGGGGTGGAAGTCACCATCTCGTCGATCACCAGACCCAGAGCGTAGATATCGACTGCAAGTCCGCCTTCCTGCCCGCAAAGAACCTCTGGCGCAATGAAATACGGCGCCCCGGCGCCGGTCTCGCCCCGGGTTTCCCAGAGAAATGATCGCTCCGTAAGTGGTCTGGCAAGTCCGAAATCCATGACGACAACCCGAGGGCATTCATTTTCCGAAGATGGAAGCAGCATGATGTTCGAAGGCTTTATGTCGCGATGCGCGATGCCTTTGGCATGCATTGCTTCCAGCGCTGTGACGATCTGGCGAATCAATACGATCGCCTGAGCTGGGTTGAGCGGACGCCGGCCGGCAAGTTCGGCCGCGAGAGTCCGCCCCTCCAGCAGCCGCATCGTGAGACACGGCACCGCTCTCTCCTCACCGGAGGGACCGATGTCACGATGCTCGACGAGGTCGAAGATCCGGCAGACATTTTCATGGGCGACTTCCCGGGCGACCCACACTTCCCGCTTGAAGCGATCGTATGCGTGTTGCTGGTTGGTGAGCTCGGTTCGAATCGTCTTGAGTGCAACCCGCAAGCCGTTCAGCGTCGAGTCCCGCACTTCATAGACTTCTCCCATGCCCCCGCGCGCAATCAGCCGGATGACCCGGAATCGACCAGCGACCGTCTGGCCCGGGGCAAACACCGGCATTTCCGTCAATGCATGAGGATCCAGATTCGAGGAGCTCTCATAAGACCGCAGCAGTTCCTCGATTGTGAGGCGAAGCTCCCTCGGAGCCCGAGCATGCAGCCTCCAGCCAGGCGGAACGCTCCGGCTTTGCGACATTTAGCGCCGCGTCAAATATCGATTTGATCCTCTCCCACTCCGCTGCGGTCATTCAGATTCATCTTGCCTCGAAGCCAGGCCCGCGCCAGTGTCCAGTCGCGCTTCGCGGTCCGCTCGTCGATTTTGAGGACACTTCCAATTTCAGTAAACGTAAGGCCGCCGAAGAACTTTAGCTCCACAACACGGGCCATCCGGGGCTCGTCTTTTGCCAATGACGTAAGAAGCTGGTCCGATTCCAGGATGAGAATTTGTCGTGTCCGAGGACGACGGCCCCTGATCAGCTTGAAATTCGAGACGGTTCCAGCCTCCACCCCGCTTCTGGGATACCCTTCGCGCGGGCGTGGTCCACCAGCAGTCGATGCATCGCTTGGGAGGCGGCAAAGAGAAAATGATTCCGATCGGTCCGCGTGGAGCCGGCCTTTCTCAGCATCTGAAGATACAGCTCATTGACAAGAAGCAGTTGCCTGCAGAGTGTGATCCGAACGTTCCCGCCGCATTCTTGCCGCGGCAATGCATGCGAAGCTCTGGATATAGCTCCGTAGCCAGTAAATCTTGGCCATTGGCATCCCCAGGAAGCGGCTCATTTGCACTGGATTCTTCACTGTCTCGATGCACCATAACTGTCCCCTGTTCTTTGAGCAGTTTCAGTATTTTCGTTGCCGGAGTACACACATGGTATTCAGAAGGTTTCGGCAAGTCAAGATCCAGTGGCCACTCCATTTCCTACATCTCCTGATTTCACTACTTCGGGATTACCACCGCTGCCCACCCTGCCAGTAGTAGCGGGAATCAATCCCAAATAGGGGCATGTGCCCTCTTTTTCGCACGATTTTCGCTTACTGTGCAGGAACCGATATGCAAATCGATTTGGGCCAGCCAATCGACCCTGAATCCGAGACTTGCCGGAAGCTCCTGGAGCAGCTCCAGGGCAACATTTTGAAAGGGCATGGGCGTGACCACACAGCACTGATTCTGATCTCCCTCCGATCCAACCCCGAGGACAGGGCTGCCTTCCGGGCCTTTGCCGGAAAAACAGTGACCTCCGCGCAGGAGCAGAGCCGCCAGTCGGCCCGGAGGAACGAAACAGGTGGCCGGGAGGTGTTTGGGAACCTGTTTCTGTCGGTATGGGGTTACCTCAAACTCGGTTACCCATGGAGTGTTCTGCAGGGAGCATTCCTCGATCCCGACGCCGACAGCGGGCTCCTCAACTGGTTCCTGCTTGGCATGGAGCACACCGGTTGGGCCTTGGCCGATCCTCCACGCACGGAATGGGAACCACAGTACTTTGAGCGCCAGGACGCCATGCTGCTGCTGGCCTGTTCGGATCGAGCACAACTGGAACTCGCCGTAGCCGACGCAAAGTCGGAGATTAGCGGATTTGGCACCGTTCTCGGCGACGAATGGGGCAGGAACCTCTACCGGTCCGGCAAGGCGATCGAGCACTTCGGCTTCGCCGACGGCATTAGCCAGACAAACTTCTTCGCGGTAGACCCGGCCGCGGAAGGGCCGTCGAGGATACTGTTCCGGGACGCGCTCGCAGGGAACGAACTGGCTTTCGGGTCGTTCCTCGTCTACAGGAAGCTGGAGCAGAATGTGAAGGCGTTTCGAGACGCGGAAACAAGCATCGCCACGGCGATTGGTCTCAATGGAAACGATACCGGACGGGCCGGAGCCATGATGATCGGCAGGTTTCGGGATGGCACTCCCCTGGTGGATTCGCACGAGCCTCTCGGCTTACCCCTGCCCGACGACCACTTCGACTTCACCCAGGATCCCGTCGGCGCCCGATGTCCATTCCACGCGCACATTCGCAAAATGAATCCTGACCGGAACAAAGAGAGCCGAATGGTCCGGCGCGGCGTGCCATACGGCAGCCACGACCCAACACAGGAAGGAGTTGAGCCGCCCGAGCGAGGCAACGGACTGCTCTTCCTGAGTTTCCAGCGCGATATCCACGTCCAGTTTGGCGAGGTCCAGAAGAGATGGGCGAACTTCGTCGATTCGCCCAAACCACGGGTCGGGCAGGATCCCCTGATCGGTCAGGGGAAGGTTGTCACGAAGCAAAAGTGGCCGTTGCGTTGGGGCGACGCCTCAGCCGGAGAGACCGAATGTGAGGTGGGCCGCCTGGTGACCCTGAAGGGCGGTGAGTACTTCTTTGCTCCGAGCCTGGCATTCTTCGGGGCTCTCGGTCCCTGATTCGCCCCCAATCCTTCGAATCTTTGCCAGGAACCATCCTGGATGCCGGTCCAACCGGGCGGCAACACCATTCGACGTCGCATCCTCTTCATAGCCTGCGTGCATGCGAGCGCCATTCGGCGTTTTGTACATGCCGCGACGCCGCTGGATGCGACCCGGCCCGTGGCTCGCTCCTGCTCCTCCCGCAGAAACTTGTCACAACTCGTCCCCCCACCCGGTCTTTACTGGCGAAACACCTCAAACTAGGGTTTATGCAAGGAGCATTACCATGTCCAGGAAGATCGTAGTCATCGGCGGCGGCGGGCTCATCGGCACCCGGCTCGTCGCCCTCTTGCGCGCGCACGGCCACGAGGCAATTCCAGCCTCGCCCCGAACCGGCGTCAATACCATGACGAGTCAGGGTCTGGCCGAAGTCCTCGCGGGAGCCGCGGTCGTGGTCGATGTCACCGACTCGCCCTCTTATGAGGAGAACGCGGTGATGGAGTTCTTCACCACCTCGACGAAAAACCTGCTCGCCTTCGAGGCAGCAGCCGGAGTCGGACACCACATCGCTCTCTCGATTGTGGGCACCCAGCGCCTTCCGCAAATTCCCTACTATCGGGCAAAGATCGCACAGGAGCAGCTCATTCACGAATCCCCAGTACCCTACTCCATCGTGCAGGCCACCCAGTTCTTCGAGTTCCTGCAACGCATCGCCGACTACTCCACCGTCGACGGGAAGGTGCGCGCCCCCGCCGCCTTCATCCAACCCATCGCCGCCGGCGACGTGGCTGCCGCCCTTGCGGTCATGGCGGAAGGCGCGCCTCTCAATGGTGTGCTTGAGATTGCCGGACCCGACCGCTTCACTTTCGAAGAGGCTCTCCGCCTGGATCTGGCTACCCGCAATGATCCTCGCGAAATTGTGACCGCCCCCCAGTACGGCTACTTCGGAGCCGTCATCCCCGATACCGGTCTGGTGCCTCACGACAACTCAGCACAGATCAGCACCACCCACCTGGAAGAGTGGCTGCGCGAACCAGGCCGCTCCTGAGTCCCCTGGGGGCTATCCACGCTGGGCTGTTTCGTTGAAGATCGTCCAGCGTGGCCACCCTCCGCGGGGGCTGCCGTGACTCCGGTTACCCGCTAGATCCCCATGATCTTGCAGATGTCGCCCGTACTCGCCACCCGATCGACAAACCCGAACTCCCCCGTTGCCCGAACGCCGCGCGCGGTTTCGATCAGCGCCGTCATGGCGGCGCGGTAGAGCGACGTCGCCAGACTGATGCGTCGCACCCCCGCTTCCGCCAGTTCTTCCGCGGAAAACGACTTCCCTGGGATACCTACCATGAAATTGAAGGGCTTCGACACCGCTGAGCAGACCGCTCTCACCGCCGTCAGATCCGGAAGCCCCGGTGCGAACAATACATCCGCTCCCACGGTTTCAAAAGCCTGCAATCTGCGGATCGTCTCGTCCAGCCGTGGCTCCGCGAACATCAGGTTGTGTGTGCGCGCCGTCAGGACAAAGGGGAATCCCAGACCCCGCGCCGCTTCCGCCGCCGCCGCAATCCGCTCCACCGCCAGCGAATAGTCATAGAGCGGACCCTCCGGCCGCCCCGTCGTATCTTCAATTGTGCAGCCCACCACGCCCGATTCCGCCGCATGACGGATCGTCTCGGCAACGGCTTCCGGGGAATCCCCAAATCCCTTCTCCAGATCCGCCGAAACCGGCAGGTCGGTCGCCTCCGCGATCACCGCCGCATGCGCCAGCGCCTGCTCTCGCGTGATCCCCCCGTCTCTGCGGCCCAACCCCACCGCGCACGCCGCACTCGACGTCGCCAGTGCCGGAAATCCCAGTCCAGCCAGAATCTTTGCCGACGCAGTATCCCAGGGGTTAGGAATGATGAACGCCCCTGGTCCATCGTGCAGTGCCCGGAAACGCATCGCCTTCTCTCTCAGTGCTTCGCTCATGAATCGCCCTCTAGGTTCACCCTAGCAGCCTGACCCGCATCGGTGCCCCAGCGTTCCGCCATCGCACTTCGTACACTGATCAAATGACCAGCCCGCTCCGGGCCATCCGCTCGATTCTTCCACCCCACGGCTCGCCCCGTCTGATTCGAATCCTCCTGGCAATCGCCTGCCTCTGGGGGGGCTCCTCCTGGTGGATGGTCCAACACAGTGCAAAAGGCCGGACCTACGCCTCCGCTGACACGATCCCATCCCGCGACGTCGGACTGGTCCTTGGGTGCGCCCGCCAATTAGCCGATGGCCGCTCAAACGCCTTCTTCACGAATCGCATCCAGGCCGCTGCCCGGCTCTATCATGCCGGCAAGGTCAGTTATCTGCTGGTCAGCGGCGACAAACGCGACGCCACCTACGATGAACCCGCGGACATGCGCGACAGCCTCATCCGAGCCGGGGTCCCCCAGGACCGCATCTACCTCGACCAGGCCGGGTTCTCCACCCGCGACTCCATCCTGCGTGCCCGTTGGATCTTTGGACAGACGCGCCTCACCGTCGTCTCCCAGGAATTCCACAATCAGCGCGCCATCTGGCTCGCTGATCGTCATGGCATTGACGCCATCGGCTACAACGCCCCGGAAGTTGCCGCATACGCCAGCTTCGGAACCCGCCTGCGCGAAGTCCTCTCCCGTGCCAACCTGATGTTGGACCTCCTTGGAATCCGGACTCCGGCCCGGCCGAACGGCCCCGTCACCACCATCCCTATCTAACCGGAAGGCAACCCGGACGCCCGAAAAGCCACCTACTGCACAATCTGCCGCACAATCCGGACCGTCTCTCCCGTATCCTCCATCTCAAACAGCTTCCCTCGAGCCTGCCGGAACGGCTGATGCAGCACCATCATCAACCGTCCGTCGAACGACTCGAACAGCATTCCGTGCCCGCTGTCGTTCCCCACCAGAACTTCGCCCTGCTTCCACGGCCCTCGCAGTTTGCCGCTCGTCGAGTACGCCACCGTCTCCACATACAGCCCGTCACGATAACTCGACCACAGCATCAGCAGTTTGCCCTTATGGGTTCTGAACAGACACGGTCCATCCGTGACATAGTTCTGCGGCTTGTCTGACTTCTTCGCCGCTTCAGTCACCCACGGTGCCTCCGATGCATGGAACAGCACAAATGGGGCCCCTGTCCGCGCGGTGAGGTCTTTCTTCAACGGGACCGCCTCCATCGTTCCATCCAGGATTTGGATCCACTCGTGCGCGTAGACCATGTAGGGCACTCCACCTTCGACATACAGCGTGCCATCCAGCGTCATCAGTTCCGGCGGCGGAGCCGGGCTGTTCCCCAGCGGCGCGAACGGACCCTCCGGCTCGTCCGCGACAAAGATCTGCGTCCCACGCCAGTGAGGCTTGGCCTTCTTCCCGTTGTAAACAGGCAGCTTCTCTTCATCGGCGTAAGGAAGCATCTTCTTGCTGTTGTGTAGCGTGGCCAACAGGTAGTATTTGCCCTTGTAGAGATGGACCTCCGGAGCCCATACCCCCTCCGCCGGATCGGCCCACAAGCCGTCGGGAATCTCGAATACCTTGTAAGGGCCGTCCCAATGGAGCATGTCCTTGCTCTTGTAGGTGACGACACCCGCGCGCTGCCCGCCCAGCATCCGGGCGCCCGCGCCGCAGTACAGGTAATAGGTCTGTGTCGCCTTGTGCGGCAGAATGAACGGATCATGCAGGTAGAAATCGCTAAACTGCATCCCCGTCTTCACCGGCATCTGGGCCAGAAGCGGCGCCGCCAGCACCACCGCCCACCATCTATTTAGCATGCGCAGGTCCTCTTCTCCATAACTTATCCCAAATCGCCAGCCGGGTCCCGGCTACCTCCACTACCTGCCCTTGCATCGTGGCTCCATACTCCAGGCCGGGAGCTAAGCTCATGCAAATAAAGACAAAGAGCTGCGAGGAAAGCGGCGAGGCTAGTGCGACTGGAGAATTCCCGCCGGTCTGCCGATGGTTCAGCAAGGAGGTGCCGCAACTCGCGTTCGGCGCTGGCTGCGTGGCATCTATGAGAACTCTCGTCCTCGATATCCGCGATACGGCGCGACCTGCCGCCTACAGGCCGGGGCTGCGCCGCATCCTCGCTCCGGATTCCCTTTTCGCCCACCGCCTGCCTTCCTCCTCGGATCGGAGCCGCGTATGAAATCCCATCGGCCCGCCCCCCAAGCACCGCTCCACCTGCTCTCCGTCGTCATACCGGCCCGCAACGAAAGCGGCTGCATCGCCGCCACGGTGGAGCACCTCCACCTCGAACTGCGCCTGCACCACATCGCCCACGAAATTGTCGTCGTCGATGACGGCAGCACCGATTCCACCTGGAGCCTCCTCCAGGAGATCCAGACGCGCATTCCCGAATGCAAACCCGTCCAGAACCTGGGCGAGCACGGCTTCGGTCGCGCCATTACTTACGGTTTCGACCACATCACCGGCGACGCCGTCGTTGTCATGATGGCCGACGAGTCCGACGATTGCCGCGACGTCGTTCGTTACTGGCAGATGCTCTCGGAAGGCTGGGATGCCGTCTTCGGTTCCCGCTTCATCCGGGGCGGCGGTGTCATCGACTACCCCGGCCACAAACTCCTGTTCAACCGGCTGGCCAACCTGTTTCTCCGCCTGCTCTTCCGGGTGCCCCTCAACGACTTCACCAACGCCTTCAAGGCCTACCGCCGCACCGTCATCGAAGGCTGCCGCCCGTTCCTCTCTCCGCACTTCAACCTCACCGTGGAACTCCCGTTGAAGACCATCGTGCGCGGCTACTCCTGGACCGTGATCCCCATCACCTGGCGCAATCGCCGCACCGGAGAATCCAAACTGAAGATCACCGAGATGGGCAGCCGCTACCTGTTCATCGCCCTCTACTGCTGGCTCGAGAAGTACTTCAGCCGCGGTGACTATCGGGCTAAGCAGGGGCCAGTTACTGAAACCATCAACGAGGACCTGCTCAGGCTTCAACAGGTGCTGCTGAATTCCGGCGGCTCCCCGGAGCTCATTCCTGCTGTGTCGGCCAGCGGCGTGCCGGCCGCCGGATCGGACCCCGTCCGGGTGCCCGTTCCTGCGAACTCACCAGCCGTCTGCCAGCCTGCGAAAAGCGCCTAACCCGCCTGAGGGTAGTGATTTTCGGGCTCTTCGTGTATCCTCTTGAAAAGCTTGAAGCAGGAGGTTCCGATGGGGCAGATGGGAGAACTCACCCAACTGTTGCGGCAGCTATCCGAAAATCATGGCGAACCAGACCCGAGGTTGGTGACCTTCATCTACTCCGAACTCAAGCACATCGCCGCGGGCCTTCTGCGCGGAGAACGCCCCCATCACACCCTGCAACCGACTGCGCTGGTCAACGAAGCCTTCATGAAGCTGCTGAAGCAGGACCAGATCTCCTGGCAGAATCGGACCCACTTCTTCGCAACCGCCGCGCGGGTGATGCGCCAGGTCCTCGTCGACTACGCCCGGGCGCGCAACGCGCTACGCCGCGGAGCCGGCGAGGTGCGGGTTCCCTTGAGCGACCATCTGGCCCTGACCGAATCGGATTACACCACTATCCTTGCGGTGGACCAGGCTCTCGATCAGCTGAAGGAACTCGATGCCCGCCAGGCGAGAGTTGTGGAACTGCGCTTCTTCGCCGGACTCACGGAGGAAGAGATCGCCGGGCTCCTGGACGTCTCGGAACGCACCGTCAAACGGGATTGGATCGCCGCCCGCGCCTGGCTGCACGCCGAACTCAGTACCTCGGAATCAGTGGACATCCCAAAGCCGGGGGATCCCGGCAATGTCAGCGGCTGACCGCGCCGCCGCGAGGCTCACCAGAACCTGCTGCCTGCGCAACAGATCCGCAAAAACCCGGGCAGGTTCCCTGGCGCCGGCCGGGATCGCACAGCCGGATGGGGGCGGACTCAAAGTGTACTCTCCCCCAGTCAGGAAACCGGACAACAGGCTCTTCGTGCCGGCCAGGCGGTTCCTGATGTGAGTGAACCGCTCAGCACCCAGGGGATTGCGCGTCTCCAGGGAGTGGCAGCCGACACAAGTCCGGATGGCGAAGTGATACCTCGCATCCGTTCCGTGGCCGAAAAGCGGCTTCAGCCAGACATTGGTGAGTTGGTATTGCAGAACCTGGGTCTGCGGTTGGTATACCGCCTGGTCGAACACGCTATCCGGATCACCGGCACTGCCCAGCTTCAGCACCTGTGCGGCCAGATCCCGCGAACACAACGTGGAGGCGGCCGGCGTCAACGCGAGATTCGCCGGCGCCATTTCCGGTCCACTGAATTCACGGAACTCCCACCCGCCCGTGTTCGCCAGTTGGTTGGTCCTGACGCGCCACCCACTCTTTCTCTGCAGCGTGGCATCCAGGAATGGACCGAGTTGGCCCGGCAATGCCCCCGGCGTTCTCAGCGACAACCATCCATTGGCCCACCCTTTGAGCTCCGTCCAATCCCTGCACGCAATCGGGAACTCGGCGATCACGAAGAAATCGAGCGCCACTTCCACTCCGCGCGCGCCGCTGCCGAAGGCGCCATACACGAATCGCAGTTCGCCGCAGGAATTGGCTTCCGGCTTGAACAGGTCGATCCGGTTGACGACCGCCAGCGCCCGCAGCGGAAACGCCGCTTCAGACCGCCCGCGGGCGCTCCAAAGCCGCTCCAGTGCGTCGCCCTGCTGTGGCGTAAGCCGCCGCCGCATGAAGTTCAGCCATGCGGCCAGTGGACTCTTGCGATTCCGGTTGGGTGACTGCGAAGTGACCAGTTGAGCGAAACTGTACCGTCCAGCCGCGTTCCCTCCATTGGCGCTGAGGAAATCCGGCGAGTCCAGGATGGCGGGTTCGAGGATCAACAGGGCCGGATCGCTGTCCAGCCCCCTCCCCATGCCTCGCGGATCTGGCGGGTCCAGACCGCCATTGTTCTCAAAGATCTTGATCGTGCCGGCATTGATCACACTCCGCCCCTGAAAAACGGCAGCCTTCGGCGGCTGCACGGCCGAGCCGCGGTCGAGCACAACCAGCGCTCCCGCCGCGGCCCACAGCATCAGCCTACTTTTCATGGACGTATTCCGGGTAAATCTTTAACGCAATGCGGCACGACCCCCCACCCCAACCCCGGTCCCGGAACCGGACTCCCAACTGATCGGAGATCAGGTTGCCCTCCTCATCCTTTGCATTCAGATAGCCCCCCAGGGTGTCCAGTTCTCTCTCCCCGAAGACTGCGCCGAACTGCCCGAAATCCCCACCTCGAATCGACGCCCGAAACTCATGATCGGCCAGCGAGAGCCCCAGGCATTCGTAGAACTCCGGGATCCCGGCCGCCCGATTGTCCAGTCCGGAGTCGAAAAAGTTCACATCCAGCGCTTTCTGGATCGTCATCAGCCGGATGACCTCGCCTGCCGCGAAGATCGACACGATCGTGCCCGGATACAGTTTCCTGATCGCTTCCTGCGCCACAGGAATGCCCACATTGTTCACCGTGACATGGTCCACCGAGTCAACGGTGCCGAATTGAGCCAGCTCCCGGATCTCCGTTGGCGCGGCTCCGGCCGCGACAAATCGCCCAAGAATGCCCCATAGATCTCTCATTGGATTCTCCTTGCTTGCAGCGCCGCCATGGCGAGCAGAGCGGTTTGGGCGGCTCTGGCGCCCGAGGCTGGCGGCCATTGGTTGACTACCTTGCCGTAGAGGAGGACTGCCTCCGCCGGCTGATTCAGAAGTTGCAGTAATTCGGCCCGCTCCAGCCATGCGTGAATGGCCAGCCCCGGATAGTCGCGTTGCAGCAGCGTGCCCAGAAACCGGTCGAAATCCTTCAGCAGCGGCTGCGCCGCCTCCAGTTCTCGATTCAGTCGCAGCACCCGCGCGAAGTCCAGCGTCATGGCCGCATCCGGCAGCAGCCCGTACCCCCGCGCCAGGTCATTCCGCGCAGCCGGCACATCCGGCGTCAGCCCGGCCAGCGATTGTGCGGCTCTCACATGGCACAACGCCGCTTCTGTCGTCGTCGAAGGCCAGCGTTGCTGCATCGAACCCAGTCGAGCGGAAAGTCTTCTCACCAGGTCGGTCGCGCCCAACTGCGCTGCCAGCACCGCTGTGGACCGGTATAGTCCCGCGTACAGCGGCGCATCCGGCGGCTCCGGCAATTCCAGCAGCCATCGCAGCGCCGTATTCCGGTCACCCAGATCGATGGTGATCTGCGCAAGTCTGAGCCGCCGTTCCCATGCCCAGCGCGAGTGCGCTTCGGCCTCGTCGCGCGGAATGTCCGTCTCCAGGTCCAGCGCGGCTTCCCGCAGCCGCCCCAGCCAGATCTCCAGCAGGCTCGCCTGGTGCCGCGCCAGGCGTTCGTAAGGACCCTCGCGAGTCATGCGCCGCAGCAGATCCAGGCCCTCGGGTCCATGTCCGGCGACGGCCCGCGCCTCCGCTTCGCCCCACAACAACGTCGGATGATTCAGTCCTCTCTCCCGGGCCTGCGTCACCACAGTCAAAGCCTCGCCGGCATGGCCCGCCTCCGCCTGCAGCAGCGCCAGCGCGCTCCAGTTCATCTGGCCCGCCGGGTCCGTATCCACCGCCTGCCGCGCCGAGGCAATGGCATCTTCCGGACGCCCGGAGATCGCCGCCACATTGGCATACTGCCGGTGCCACGCCGCCTGCTCGGGCTCGAGCAGCAGCAACCGCCGGTAAAGACCCGCTGCCTCGTCGAGACGGTTCACCAGCACCGAATGCAACGCCTCAATCGACAGTTGTTGCGGCCTCGCCAGATGGCCGCGCCCCGTCATCGCCCGCCCGCATGCCTCCAGCGCCTCCGGTTCGCGCGACAGATTCGAAAGCGCGCGTGCTCTGCCAAAGTGAGCCAGTGGGAACTCCGGGTCATAGCGGATCGCCTCGTCGAAGAGTCGCAGCGCGTCCAGGGGTTCGCCCGCCTCATACTTCTGAATCGCGTCGAAGTACAGGATCACCGCCTGGGCCGATGGAGAGGCCGTCTGCGCCGGATCCCAGTTCGAAGCCACCAGCGAACCGGACTCGCCCAGCGCCAGCCGGATCTGCCGCACGGCCTGGCCCGCCAGCCGAGCCAGGGGAGTGCCCGCCGGCCCGCTCAATTGAACATCCGCCTGCCGCCTTTCCGAAGGAACCTCGTACGCCGTCAGGCGCAGCCGGATCGTGTCCTCACTCCGCGCCGCGTCCCCCGCGAAAGCCAGCCGCGCCTTCCGGGCGCGAGCGGCCGCAAACAACTGGGAGAGCTCCAGCGTCGCAGCTGGCGGCGCGGACACCAGCCCCACCACCGACGACTGCCGGATGCAGTACTCCACATACGGCTGCATGCTCTGCCCCAGATCGCCTTCCAGCGGGTTCAGCAAAGCCCGCTCGCGCGATGTCAGTTGCAGCGGGGATCGCCTCGCCGCCAGATACGCCAACGGCGTCGCCGTCACCGCCACCGCCGCGATCGACCACAGGAAAGTCCGCCGCCACGTCGGTTCACTCCGCATTCGGCTCCACGCCCGCACCGAACCCGGACGCGCCCCGGCGCTTGCCCGCCTGCACTGCTGCGCAAACGGATCGCCCGGCGTCAACAGTTCCAGAATCCGGCCGAACGCATACAGGTCCGACGCAATCGATGGCGGCCCACCCGCCGCCACTTCCGGAGCAAGAAAGCCGTGCGTCCCGCCGCCCGCCGCGTTCGACGCATTGAGGAAGCCCGCCAGGCCGAAGTCCGTGATCACCGCTCGCAGCGGACCCGCCGTCGGCCGTTCCACCAGAATGTTCCCCGGCTTTAAATCACCATGAATCAGGCCCCGGTCGTGAATAGCAGCCACGGCGTGCCCAGCCTGCAAGGCGATCTCCGCCCTCTCGTCCGGCGATAGTCCGGGTGGATCCAGATCCAGCAGGGTGCCCAGCGTGGCTCCTTCGATGAACTCCATCGACAGGAACAGCACCGCGGAATCCTGGAAGCACTCATGGATCCGGCACACGTTGTGATGAGTCACACGCCGCGCGCTCTGCACCTCCCGCAGAAAGCGCGCCGCGAATTCCTGATCCCATTCGTGGCCGCCGCGAATTGTCTTCAACGCGACCCGTTCCTTGAGCAGCAGATCCTCGGCTTCGTACACCTCGCCCATGCCGCCTGTGCCCGCCAGTCGCACGATGCGGAACCGGCCGGCCAGCAGGGAGCCCGCGGTAAAGCGCGGAGCCGCCGCCGCCGCGAACACAGCGTCCAGCGGAGCCCGCAGGAAACCGTCCTCCGCCCGGTGATGATGCGCAAACAACCGCTGCGCCTCGGCTCGTACCGTCGCATCCGGCTCCTCGGCCAGCAGCCGCTCGGGCTCGGCATCATCGAGCATCCGGTGGAACAGGTCTAGGATTCGCTGCCAGTTACCAGGTGTCATGGGAGCTGGTACCGATACTTCGGGCTGGGCGAGGATAGTAGAGAATATCACGGTTATTCCCGCATCCAGCCCGCATCTGCATTGCGATATCAGGACTTGGCGGAAACCCGGGCATCGCCTGCCTCCAGTCGCTGCCGCCGGCTCACGGGACGCGTCGCCGGACAGAGTAGCTGCCGCCCACCGGCGCTGGGAACTCTCATGCGGAGACTCATTTGATCTGCATCGCGTAGTTGGCGAATACCGGAGTGACCACATCCGGAAAGATGTTGTCCTTCATCCGCCGCTGGGCCGCCGACTGGAAGACCACCTCATAAGGAGACAGTTGGTTCACTGGCATGGCCGCCATCACCCGGAACAGGATCACGCCGGAAAAGCCCGCGGGCCTCGGCAGTTCAAAGGCGGCCGGTCCCGCGGGTGCCTGCAGCTTCCCTTCGACCTCAATGTTTTGCCGCTTTCCATCGGAACGCCGGACATACGTGGTCATCATCTTGAGCTGCACTTTGGGCGGTGCCGCCTGTGGGGTGGAAATGGAGATGTGAATTGGGAAGTCGGTGGCGTCAACCTCGTATTCACGGAATGCCGTGCAAATCATGGAGTCTTCTGCCCTCTGCCCAGACAAGCGTGGAACCGCCGGCCGGGGTGACATGCCAGGGTCGGGATTTTTGCGAGACGAGCCGGGGCGGGAAAGGAGAGGGAAGGGGTTGGCAGGCGGGAACGGCGGGGGCAGGGACGCGGGCGCCATCCCGCGTCCCTGTTCGATCTACTTCATCTCATCCAGGGCGGCCAGCACCTCTTCGCTGTGCTTCGCCGGGCTGACGCCAGTCCAGACCTTGGCGATCTTCCCCTTCGGGTCGATCAAAAAGGTATTGCGCGAGGCCATCCCGCGTTGATTCAGCGAACCGTACTCGTCCACCACCTTCTTGTCCGAATCGGCCAGCAGTTTGAACGTCAAACTTTCCTTCGTGCAGAACTCTTTATGGCTGTCCACGGAATCCACGCTGACGCCAAGAATCGCGGCATTCTTTGCCTCATACTTGGCCAGATCCCGCTGGAAGTTGTGCGCCTCGATGGTGCACCCCTGGGTCATATCCTTCGGGTAGAAGTACAGCACCACCCATTTCCCGCGAAGCGACTTCAAGGCAACATTCGCGCCTTCCTGGGAAGGCAGCGAGAACTCCGGAGCCTGTTGGCCGGTCTGCGGCACTTCAGCGCAATAGGCGGCAGCGCTCAGAATCACGGCCGCAAAAGTAGCAATCATCCAGTTATGTTTCATGCGTCCAGGTCCCTCTACTCCTGACAAAAGGATATCGCGTCAAACCCGTCCTCCGGGCCGTCCGCATCAAACACGTCCTCGGGGCTGTCGCCTCAGCCAGATCACCAACCCACCCGCCACATCCACCACCGCAATCGTCTTCGAAGAAGCCCACTGCGTTCGTCTTCGAACAAACCCGCCGCGTTTGTCAGCGTGCACAATCATTCCATTCGTCTGCGACGACGCCCGCCGCATCGAAGCACCCAGCCCCTAGCTTCCCCAATCCACAGGACGGCGGACCCCCTGGTCCGCAGCCGACGCCCTCGTCGACTCCAATCATCGGCTTCCCAAGACGAAGCACTGCTCGCCCAACTACGCCCCGGTGGGCCCAAAGGCGCAGCCGGGGGCCCGCCGCAACCCAAAGCAATCCTGACAAATCCGAATCCGTCCGCAATCCGCCAAACAGGAAGCCCCAACTCATGCAAGCCGCTGCCCCCAGCATTCCCCCCGGCATGGCCGGAGGCCCGCCGCACCTCTGAAGATCCTGACAAATCCGAAACCGTCCGCAATCCGCCAAACAGGAAGCCCCAACTCATGCAAGCCGCCTCCCCCAGCATTCCCCCCGGCATTGCCGGGGGCCCGCCGCAACCCGGAAGATTCTGACAAATCCGAATCTGTCCGCAGTCCGCCAAACAGGAATCCACAACCCACCCAAACCGCCTCCCCCAGCATTCCCCCCGGCATTGCCGGGGGCCCGCCGCAACCAGCAGCCTCCTGACAAATCAGCAGACCTCCGCAATCCACTCACCCGCAAGCCCCAACCCACGCAAACCGTCGCCCCCAGCATTCCCCCCGGCATGGCCGGAGGCCCGCCGCAACCCAGAGTCATCCTGACAATTCCCACTACAGCTGCAATCCAGCCACCCAGTCCACCATCGATGGGACGGTGGACCCCAAGGTCCACAACCGTCGCCCTCGCCGTCGCCCGTCTGCTCCATCTCCGAAGGGCCCGCCGCTACCGGACGCTCCCTCCTCCTCCTGAATTGCCGCGCATTTCTTAAATAATTCCGACAACTCGCCGTCGAACTGGACCCGTATTTGTTACGCTGAGCATCGGAGCCAACCCGTTCGTGCGTTCAGCAGTTTTCGTTCTAATAATCCTTGCGTCATTCACCCAATTCGCCGGCCACGCTACCCGCCAGCCGTTGCCCACCACTTGGACCACGGGTTACTGGTTCTGGGGAGGCAGCGATCTCGATCCCGCCTACTCCGGCAAACCCCTGGACGTCCTCTATGTCCAGGTCGGCAGCATCCGCCTCGACGATTACCCCCGCCCCGGAGTCGGACCCTCCGCGCGCTGGTACGCCGACGGGTGGCTGCCCCGCGAGATCCCGCAAGCCCGCGATTACTGGCTGGTCTACCGCTACGAATCACCGGGCGTGCCTGGCCTGCCGGCCGTTGCTGCACTCACCGGGGAACTCACCGGCCTGCAGTCGGAAGCACGCCGGCGGAACCTCCACGTCGTGGGTGTCCAGCTCGACATCGACAGCCCCACCTCCGCCCTGCCGCAATACGCCGCGTTTCTGGCCGCCGTGCGCAAAGGCCTGCCGCCCGGCCTCGAGATCTCCATCACCGCCCTGCTCGACTGGTTCCGCCCCGGCACCGCCATCGCCGGCGTCATCGAGCAGGTCGACGAATTCGTGCCGCAGTTCTACGATCTGGGTAAAATCGGCTACGAGGACAGGCAGGTCGCCATTGCTGCCCGCATCGACCCCCAGCACTGGGACCCGCTCTTCAACCGCTTCCACAAGCGCTTCCGCATCGGCATCTCGACGTTCGGCCGCACGCTCCTCCTCCACAACACCGCCCCTGGGCAAACCGGCAACTACCGCGTCGACTTCTATGGCGACATCCAGCCCCTCGACCTCGCCACCAACCCCGCCTTCGAACTCCACGCCGAACGCAACCAGGCGAACGAGGCCGTCCTCAACTACCGGGCCACCCGGAAGGTCCGCATCGGCTACACTGACATCCAGCCTGGCGAGACCTTTGAGCTCATCGTCTCCTCGCCGGAGGCCATCCGTGCCGCCCTCCGCGGCGCACGCCAGATCAAGGGCTATAACGCCGGAGCCGTCTTCTTCCGCTGGCCATCGGAAAACGAAACCTGGGCTCTCCAGCCCGACGAAGTCCTGGACACGGTGGACGAACTGGGCGAGGCCGGCAAAACGCCCGCGGCCCGTCCACCCCGCGTCCATGTCGTTCCTGGAGGCTGTGCCGCCGTCAAATGCGTGGATCTCTACCTCGAAAGCGCGGGCCCGCTCGGCCCACGGGAGACGCACTACCGCCTCCATTCCTCCACTCCGCTGGAATACTTTCTACCCCAGCCGAACATGCCCGCCCGGCTCGCCGGTGCCTCTGAGATCTCGGTCGCGTTGCCGCCTTACTGCGGGCGCGGGCGGCTGTACCTCGGCCGCGCCGTCAGCGCGCAACAGGCCGAGTATTCCGTGGAGGTGGAACCGTGAAGGCCCGCCGCTGGATTCCGCTCCTGCTGACTCTTGTGACCGCGGGCGCTTGCCCGTGGAGTGACGAACTTCGGGAATACCTCAGCGCGCACTTCTGGCTGCCCTTCGCCAGGCACTCCGCCAGTTTCGAACATCCCAACGTCCGCCGCATGAACGCGCCCTTTGCCGGCATGACCGCCGTCCAGGGCGGCAGCCCGCTGGCCCGCCTGCGAGCCGCTTACCAGCAACTGCAGCCGGCCGAGTTCTACGCGCCGAGGCATCGCCCGCTCGTGGACGTGGAGCCGCTCCGCCCGGCCATCGCCGCGGCTCGCGCGGATCGCGCCCTCACGGCTCGCGACAGGGAGGAAGTGAATCTCATCGAGGCCAAAATCGAAATGCGCGGTGGCGAATCCGGCCAGCCCGCCCTGCTGCGGAGCGCGAAGCAGAAACTCCAGGCCTTCCTGCGCACGGCGCGTACACGGGAGTTCGCCAGCGAAGCCCGCGGCTGGCTCGCCCGTACCCATTACCTGTTAGGCAACCGGACGGCCGCCGGCAAGATCTATCTGGACGAGTTGAACCGCCCCGGCTCGAACCTGAGCCGCGAAACGCTGCTCACCTCCCTGCAAATCACCTACGGCTACGACGGCGGCCCGGACCTCGTGGTCCACCTGGACGAGTACTTCGACACGCCGGAGCACGCGGTCTTCGCGATTCAGCTCGTCACCAACCCGCGGCGCTCCCCCCAGCTCTACTCCGGCCGCTTCGGGCGTCCAGCCGATACCGCCGAAACTTACCGGCGCATCCAGGCGCTGCTCGCCAGCCACAAGGACCTCCTGCAATCGGAAGGCGGAGCAAACATGCTGGCCATTCTCAGCATGCGCACAGCGCTCCGCATGGGCGACCCGGCGGGCGCCCGCGCCATCGATCAGTCGATCCCCGCCGCTGCAGCCATCCGTACGGATCCCGACTTTCTTTGGATGTCGGCCTCCGCGCGCTTCCTCGCCCGCGAGTTCAACGAGGCCGAGCAGCCCCTGATCGAGTTGTTCCGCTCCAGGCGGGCCAGCCCGGATCAAAGAGCCGCCGCCGCCTACGCTCTGTGCGGTGTCTATCACAAGACCGGCAACGTGGCGGGACAGCTTCGCTTCGCGCTATGGCTTCACGCGGCGGGCCGCAACCGCGAATTCTACATGGTGCCCAGCGAACTCGCCGACCTCTCCATCTACTGGGCGTCGTCCGGCTGGGATCTGGGCCTGATCCTGGAGAACGAAGCGCCGCTCGACGAGCTGCGGTCGTTCGTGGCGCAGAACCCGAACTTGCCCGACATCCGCCTGGTCCGCTATGCGCTGGCGGTGCGCCTGGCGCGCGAAGACCGCTACCGCGAGTCGGCGGAGGTGTACGAAGCCATTCAGGCCACCCGCCGAGCGCAACGCATGCGCAAGCTGGCGAGCCTTCAACAGGCGATGGAGGCTTCAGTCCTCCAGCCGGCGGTGGGCGCCCCCGAACTCAGTCCCGAGGCGCGGCTGGAGGCTCGCTACGCATTCGCCGCGTACGTGGCGGCCAATCCGGAGAGACTCTACTTCAACGACACCCTCTGGTCCTTCATGCAGCGCTATGCACTGCACGCGGCGCAGGAGAGCCGCATGACCGGAGCCGAGCGGCAAGCCCTGGTGGAGGGAGAGAGAAAGCTCCGGGACAGCCAGGAAGAGGGCTGGCGCGCCTACCTGATCCTGAAGGAAGTAGCCCGCGACGCTGGCCCGGGCCCCCTGCGCACCCGAGCGGCCCGGCTGGCGCTGAGCTGCCTGCAAGGCATCAACACCGAACGCTTCGGCCGCGAGGCCGACATCGCCACCGCCAACAAGGAGCTGCGGGCCTGGTTGACCCGGGCCGCAAAATAGTAGGGGCCGGGGAAAACGGGATCGGCAAGCCCCACCAGCAAGTCCTAATCACGAGGAGCCGCGTCCTGAATCAAGCCGCACGAAACACGCCCTGCCGGCAAAGCGACTGAAGCCTGAAGCCGGCAGACCAGCCCATGGGAGGGCCGACCCCCAGGTCCGCAGCCGACGCCCTCGTCGGCTCCTTTGGCCATCTTCAACCGGCGAACCACCACAGCCGGACTCCAGAAGTCCACCTCGAGCCCGAGCGGAACCTCTGTCCGGTTCAGCCCCAATGAAGCAATCCGCCTCCCCCAGCCTTACCCCCGGTGGAGCCAAAGGCGAAGCCGGGGGCCCGCCGCAACCCAGAAAATCCTGACAAATCCGAAACCGTCCGCAATCCGCCAAACAGGAATCCCCAACCAACCCAAACCGCTCCCCCAGCATTCTCCTCCGGCATTGCCGGAGGCCCGCCGCAACCCAGAGTTATCCTGACAATTCGGCAGATCTCCGCAAGCCACTCACCCCGGAAGCCCCAATCAACGCAAACCGCCTCCCCCAGCATTCCCTCCGGCATTGCCGGAGGCCCGTCGCAACCCAGAGTCATCCTGACAAATCAGAAGACCTCCGCAATCCACTCACCCCGGAATCCCCAACCTAGGCAAACCGCCTCCCCCAGCATTCCCTCCGGCATTGCCGGAGGCCCGCCGCAACCCAGAGGCATCCTGACAAATCGGCAGCCTCCGCAATCCACTCACCCCGGAAACTCCAATCCACGCAAACCGCCTCCCCCAGCATTCCCTCCGGCATTGCCGGAGGCCCGCCGCAACCCAGAGTCATCCTGACAAATCAGAAGACCTCCGCAAGCCACTCACCCTGGAAGCCCCAATCCACGCAAACCGCCCCACCAGCATTCCCTCCGGCAATGCCGGAGGCCCGCCGCAACCCAGAGTCATCCTGACAAACCAGAAGACCTCCGCAAGCCACTCACCCCGGAATCCCCAGCCCATGCAAACCGCCCCACCAGCATTCCCTCCGGCAATGCCGGAGGCCCGTCGCAACCCAGAGTCATCCTGACAAACCAGAAGACCTCCGCAATCCACTCACCCCGGAAGCCCCAACCCAGGCAAACCCCTCCCCCAGCATTCCCTCCCGGCATTGCCGGAGGCCCGCCGCAACCCAGAGTCATCCTGGCAAATCGTCAGCCTCCGCAATCCACTCACCTCGGAAGCCCCAAACAATCCAAACCGCCCCACCAGCATTCCCTCCGGCATTGCCGGAGGCCCGCCCCAACTCAGATTCATCCTGACAAATCAGAAGACCTCCGCAATCCACTCACCCCGGAATCCCCAACCCATGCAAACCGCCCCCCCAGCATTCCCTCCGGCATTGCCGGAGGCCCGTCGCAACCCAGAGTCATCCTGACAAACCAGAAGACCTCCGCAAACCACTCACCCAGGAAGCCCCAATCCACGCAAACCGCCTCCCCCAGCATTCCCTCCGGCATTGCCGGAGGCCCGTCGCAACCCAGAGTCATCCTGACAAACCAGAAGACCTCCGCAATCCACTCACCCCGGAATCCCCAACCTAGGCAAACCGCCTCCCCCAGCATTCCCTCCGGCATTGCCGGAGGCCCGCCGCAACCCAGAGTCATCCTGACAAATCAGAAGACCTCCGCAAGCCACTCACCCCGGAATCCCCAACCTAGGCAAACCGCCTCCCCCAGCATTCCCTCCGGCATTGCCGGAGGCCCGCCGCAACCCAGAGTCATCCTGACAAATCAGAAGACCTCCGCAGTCCACTTACCCCGGAAACCCCAATCCACGCAAATCGCCGCACCAGCATTCCCTCCGGCATTGCCGGAGGCCCGCCGCAACCCAGAGTCATCCTGACAAACCGGAAGACCTCCGCAAGCCACTCACCCCGGAAGCCCCAACCCATGCAAACCGCCGCACCAGCATTCCCTCCGGCATGGCCGGAGGCCCGCCGCACCTCCCCAACATCCTGACAAATCCGAATACCGCCGCAATTGGGCGCAGCGAAGAACCCCAGGTCAACCGACACTGCCTCCTCCAGCATTCCCCCTGGGCGCAGCCAACGGCGAACCCGGAGGCCCGCTGCAATCCACAACCCTCCGGATAAATCCGAATACCGCTACGATCGCGCCAAGCGGAGGCAGGAACGATCTCGGTTGCGAATTGTGTGAGGTCTTCGAGATGTACAGCCAGGAGGCATTCTGCCTTTCGAGCGACGAAGATCTGTAGTGCTCAATTTTCGACCTCTGGCGCTATGCAGCCAATCAGCGTGTGGATCCCACTGCGGAGGACGTGCGGCTTCTCCGGAATCTGATCGCGAGAATCCAGGCGGCTGACCCAGCTGACACGACGCCGCCACTTGCGGCCAAGATGAAGGGCATCATCCAATCCAACAACGCGGAGCGGCTGCAGGTCTTGGAGATCCTGGGGTGTTGTGGCATGCTGCCCGAAACAAACCGGGACTATCCCTCCAGAATGCACCTGTCCATCCCCTACGCCTGCTGGCGCGGCGCAGACGGCCTGGATCCAATAGCCCGGCGGATACAGCCAGAGCCAGGCTATCCGCCTCAAACTAACAACAGGTGCAGCGACACAGCCGATTCGCCAATCCCCTCGTTTCGCCGCCACCAGCGTCGAATCAGCGCAAGGATCCCGCCCAGTGCGGAACCATGGAAAACGATAGCCATGGCACTGTCCAGGGTCACTGAATCCTCATAGGCCAGATCAAAGTTCATGGTTTCTGGCTCAGCCGCCCTGGTCGCCAACTCCTCGGCTTCTGCCGGGGTGGCCGCATCCAGAATCACCGTCACTTGCGCGCCCTCTGTACGAACAAAACTTCCACGGATAGCGCGAAAGCCATCCAAAGCCCGCTGGGCAATTTCCGGCGATGGATAGTCAAAAACCACTTTGAGAACCGGGCCGGCTCCCATTTCATATCGGATCACTCGCCCCCGGCCTCCGGTCTCGAAGGCCGCTGCCTGAATCGGGATTCGTGGGGCAAATTTTGCGAGGCTGATCGGGCCAAGCAGTGACCGTTCGGACGCAGCATCGCAGGCGAATTCACAGCGTGGCGAACTTCGCGCGTTGGTCTCGTTCAACCCCGGCAGCGAGTGCAGCATCGTTTCCAACGTGCGCCAGTGCGGAGTCGACCTCCGAAAGCGGAATACGTAGTTTTTGAATCCGACCACCGTGACTCCGCCCAGCACGGCCGAACGCGTATCCCCCAGCCATTCCGACCGAGTTGACGTCGTGCCCAATGGCGCTCGCACCGCTCCCTTCGGCAGGAGAAAGAGATAGGCGCCATAAGCGCCATCAGAATCCGCAAATCGGAAAGCTTCGACTTCCATGTGCTCCCCTGCGAGGCTCACATATTCAGCCCGCTCGGTCTCCCTCAATCCATACTCATTGAGAAGTCCTCGATCACTCGGTGAAATCGAATTGGTACTTAGCGCGCCACGTGTGCGTCCTTCGAGGTTGGGTGGCAGAACGACATCATTCGTCGCTGCACTCAAGAAGGCAAGGGCCAGAGAAAAAGCAACAAAAGCCGCAACCACGGCCTGATCGTATCACTCGCATCTTTTAATTGCTCATTCCGCCAATCCGCCCCGCTTCCGCGTCTCAATACTGCAATGCATCAAGCAACGCCTATCGTCCGTTCAGCCGCTCGCATCCTCACAGCCCTCACCCTCTGCGTCTGGGCCGCCAACAGCACCCATTCCTACTCGAAGCTCCCTCCGCTTCACTGGGCCCGGCGCTGTGGCAACTGCTTCCTGGGTGCCGTCGGAGTACCCATCGAAGCCGGGATCGTGCGCATTCTTCTGCTCTGGTTGTCCTACGCAGTGCCGGCTCCCGAGGAACGCCGCCTGGTGCTCTGGACTTGGGTTTTCCTGATCCTGGGCGTAGTACTCACCGTCTTCGTAATCGGGCTGCCGATCTTCCTTCTTTGTGCGCTCCAATTAGCCTGGATCGCCGCCAAAGCAACAGTCCTCCGGGCAACGCGCCGCCCGATCTAGCAGCGGCAGGAATCTCCGCGTTCGCCGCTCGACGTGCGCCAACCGCACCCACCGGCACGGTCCCCTTCGCGACTCTTCATCGCCCCACCCGCACCCGCACGAGCAGATCATTCAGTTCGTCCCGGCAACTCGCCACATCTGGAAGCGAAGACGCAGCCCCGGCTGCTTCAAGCTGACCAACCAGTCGCTCAAATTCTCTTGTGTGGAATGCCAACTCCGCGGAAGCCAATGTCCCCTTCTCCGGACCATGCACCTTCCGTTCAATCAAATCCGGCACCTGCGGGAGTCGGAACTCCTCATTTAACCGGCCCAGATTCGCTTCCACCTGTCCCGTAAGCATCAGATGAATCCCCGTCAGCAGAACCCGGTAGACATACAGCAGTGGCTTTACCCGCGGCGGGTCCTCTTTGAGAAAGAGCTTCCACTGCGTCGCTGCAAAGCCCAGGTAGTGATGGCTGTGGTTCCGGGTCACGCAGGCCCGAGCAATCTCTTTCAGCTCCTCATGCTCCGGAGTCGTCTGAACCACCAGGGGGGAATGCAGCTGTTCGAGCACGTACCCGTTCCGCTTCAGCATCAAACTGAAGAACTTCAGGACATCGTGGGTCACCAGATCCAGTTCAATGTCGTCCCGGAGTCCCGCCACTTCAATCGTTTCCCGCTTCGGCAGCAGGCCAATCGCCTCGTTCACCGGCAGGACATGGACCCCGCGCAGGTCATAGTCGGAATCCGGCGATGGGAAGCCGGTAGAGATGCGCACCGCTGATCGTCGCAAAGAGCAACGGGTAAGGATGCCGGTCCACTTCATTTCGCAACAACGAAAAGTCGATCACGCTGAATACTCCCCTGACGTGGCCAATCGGCGTGCCCGGATGAGAAACTCGTTCGCCTGCCTGTAATCCGGATGCTCCGGCAGGGGTGTCGACGTCAATGCTGAATCCAGTTCCCGGTGAAGCGCGAGCCGCCATTGCTCCACCTCTGCCCAGGGCACCTCGCCTCTCCGAATTGCGAGCAGTCGATCCCGATACTCATCCACCCTCAGCGGGACAAAGCCCTCCTTCAGCACCACCACGCCCGAGAGCAGCAGTCGAATCAGGTGCATGACGTGCTTCCATCGGATCTGCCCGTGATTGCGGAGATCCTGTTCCAGCTTCTTGAACTGCGATAGCACGTAGGAGTTGTAGGTCCGATGGACGTACTGCGAGAGAAAGATTGAGCGCATCTCAATCAGTTCCTTCGCAATCGGGGCGCAGCTCTCCACCAGCGGGGAGTAGAGGCACTCCAGCACATTGGGGTTCGCCTTCAGCGCCAGCCGCACAAACTTCTCAATCTCCCAATAGACCTCTTCGTTCTCCGACTCCAGTTGCTCTGGCACACCGGCCAACGACCATTCGAGATCGGCTGGCGGCAGATAGAATCCCCGCCGGTCGATGTCGGACCCCTCGTGGTTCAGGCCGTAGGCGGTCGAACCCACGATGCAGCGAAAGACCACATACCGATAAAGGTCCGCCGCGTTTGCGCCGTCCGGGATGGCGTCCTCCACCTGTTTGAGAATGGCGAGATCCGTGCGCACAAAGCTCTCCTCCCGACCTTCTGGGAAGCGAACCCGGTAGTCGCGCAAAGCGTCCGCTGGCGTTTTCACGACAACGCCAACCCGGCCGCCCGGCTTGGTCACCACTTTGGTGCCTTCCGGGAGGACCAAGTGAATCTGCTGTTCTTGAGGCACTCGAAAGCTCGTTCCTGATTCCATCCTAGCTGGCGGCAAGTGGACCGCTTCCCGGCGCCATGTCTATCGCAGTATCTTGCGCAGAGGGCATAGTGATGTTCTCAGCCCGTGAGCTGTGCGTCACATTCACCTCTACGGCACAAAGGCCAGTTTACGAATGCCGCAATCTGTAAACCAACAGTCGACCAAACCACCAATCCGCAAACCACCGAGGACGCAACCCAATCGCCACCCACGCGGCCGCCACCTCACACCCCAGCCCCCTCCGCACCCCCCACCCACTCCAACAACTTCTCCCGCAGCGCCTTCTTACTAGGCAAATACAACCGGTACTCCCGAGCATGGATATTCGCCCCCTTCGGCAGCGTAATCTCCACCAACGCCTGGTTCTTCTGCTTGCACAGCACGATCCCGATCGTCGGATTCTCCCCTTCCGTCTTCACATACCGGTCAAAGTAGTTCACATACATCTGCATCTGCCCCAGATCCTGGTGCGACAGCTTCCCAATCTTCAGGTCCAGCAGCACATAGCACCGCAGCAGCCGGTTATAGAAGACCAGGTCCACGAAGAAATGCTCCTCGTCAAACGTGAACCGCTTCTGCCGCGCCTCAAACAGAAACCCCTTGCCCAACTCCAGCAGGAACTGCTCAATCTGCCCGATAATCGCCGTCTCCAGGTCGGACTCCGAATACCGGCTGCTCTCCTCCAGCCCCAGAAACTCCAGCACCATCGGCTCCTTCAGGAGGTCCCGCGCTTGCGCCACCGTCTGCCCCTCCTGAGCCAGACGCCGGATCCCCTCCTGGTCCCGGCTCAACGCCAGCCGCTCATACAGCCCCGAGTCGAACTGCCGCCGCAACTCCCGCACCGTCCAGTTCTGCGCGCCCGCCTCGATCTCATAGAAGCTCCGCTCTTCCGCGTCCTTCACGGACAGCAGGAACACATAATGCGTCCAGCTCAGCAAGAACGGCCGCTCCGGCCCGCCCGGCACCGCAAACGGAGCCAACCCCTCAGCTCCGGAAACCCCACCAGCCGGCACGCCCAATTGGCCAGTCGCTGACTGGCTTTTTCGCCGCCCGCCCGATCGGCCAGTCGCCGGCTGGCCAATTCGATGCTGGTTCTGCAGGTAGAACTGCCGCATCGACTTCACATTCGACAGCGAAAACCCCTTCCCGAACTCGGCCGTCAGCCGCTCCGACAACGTCCGGATCACCTCTTCCCCATACGCCGCCCGGTCCTGCCCGCGCTGTTCCTCCTCCACAATCCGCCGGCCAATCTCGAAATTCGTGTAGACCTGCACCAGGTCCACACCCCGAGCCACGGTAATGCGCGCGCTCGCAATCAGCCCCCGAATCCCATCAACAAATTCCGCCCCAACCTGCACGGCCACCTCCCCCAATCCTGGATTGGCCCGCCCGCTGCAACTTCAGCCCAAGCTGGCCGCCACGGTCACATTCTATCGGGATCCAGGATCCAACCCATCCCGAGCCCGCACCCCTCGACGCAGCCAGGCCACCCCCACAGGGTCCAACTCTTCGAATCTCCAAAACCGCTCCACGGGGACGTTCATCCCTGGCACCAACGAACAAGTCCCCAATCCCAATAAGGCTTCTCCGTTGCCAGGGTGTGAACGTCCCCCTACCCGGGGGCCTCCAATCTCCACCCGCCCGTCTGCAAGGGAACCGCGGCGAACCCCAATGCGTCTCGGTTTTGAAGGCAGCTCATGAACCAGTCCCTCCTCGCGCGCTGGGCACTCTGCGCCCTGGTCCTGACCCTGAGCCTGCGTTGCCAGGACCTGGATCAGGTCCTCATCCAGGTGCAACCCGCTCAGCAATCCTCCACTCTCCAGTTCAGCTATTTCCTCACCGGCCCCTTCGGTGGCTACGGAGGAGTGGGGGAGCTCTCCGGCACCCCACAGCACCCGGTGGCCGAAATCCCTTTGCCGGTCTACCAGAACGAACACCGAGCCCAATCGCTGAAGGCCGTTGTCTATGCGAAGGGCTGCGAACTCGCCCGCTTCACCCTGGATCCTTTGCCGCTCGGCTCCAGCCGCGTCCCCTTCGTCTGCCGCGAACTGCCGGTCGTTCGGATGCGTGGCCGGATCCTGGGCCAGCCGGAGCCCGCCACACTAACCGTGCACCTAACCTATGTCGGTACCTGGTGCCATGGGTTCTTCGGCTACGTGGACGGCGCGGTCCTCGTCTCCCTCCCCATCGCGGACGCCCAACCAGACTCGGGCGGAGAATTTGAGGTCGAGATACCTGATTTCGCGAAAGATCCGGTCACTCGGTCCTATCCAAGCCAGTCCTACTGGTCGATCCACGCAACAAAGCAGGTTCAGGGAAAAGAACAACGGATTCCACTGAACTCGACTGCCGGGCGGCCGGAGCATGCGGGCCTGATTCCGATTGCGCCCACCTATCCCGGCGTCATCGAACTCACAACAAAGACGCCCTGACTCCGGCGTGCGCCAGTGTTCCTCCGCCTGCCGCCATCCCTCCTCCACCGAAACCGCTTACTGCCGTACCACGCACAATCCCGCCAAATCCGCTCCCTTCCAAAACCCGGTCACACGATTTCAAAATAATCCTGGAATTCCGCAACAATCTGAATTCAAAACACTTAGTCCACCGCTCCGCCAGCCCCCGCCCTCAATCTCTAGAAACTCTCCACTACAATGCCCACCGAGGTTATATATGGAAAAACGATCAAGATCGGAACAGGCTCGAATCAACGGGGCGCACTCTCGCGGACCCGTCACGCCCGCGGGCAAGGCCCGCTCCGCCCGCAACTCCACCAAACACGGCCGCTACGCCCAGACCGGTGGACCCGTCGTCAACGCTGTCGTGCTCTGCACTGAGGATGAGCCGGCTTTCTTCGAGCGAACCGACCGATTCTTCCAGGACTTCCTCCCCATCAATACCTTCGAGCGCTCCCTCGTCCGCGAACTCGCCACCATCGACTGGGAAATCGATCGCATCTCCATGTTCCGGACCCATACCATCAACCACCAGGTGAGCCACGAGGCCGAGACCATCCACAGTCAGAATGGTTCGCTCCGCGGCGTGAACGCCGTGAATATCTCCGTGCGCGCCGCCAACAAGCTCATCGATACGTCGAAAGCCCTCCAATTCTACGGCCGCGAACTCACCCGCCTGCAGAAGGCCCGCCGCGATGTCCTCAACACCCTCATCGCCTATCGCAATCATTTCCAGGCGTTCGAGCGATCCGAAGAACCCCTTAGCCTGCAGGAACTTGACCTTCGAAACGAACCCGACCTCCCCGACCTCGAACTCGAGCCCGCCGAACCGGAACCGGCCCCCGAAACCGCTCCCGAGCCCCAATCGGGGGCTGCACCAGCCATTCCTACACCCCGGCCTTCCATCGAACCGCAAATTGCCCCTGCCTGGATTCCCGAACAACCGAGGGAACAGCCCCCAAACCCGGAATCCGGCGGCATTCTGACCCTCGAAAGGAGGCCCGCTGCCTGAATCCCGGTGTCGAACAGCCCCACTCTGCCCGCAGGCACAGGAAGGCTCCGTCTGCACACCGGCATTCTCAGAAGGTTTGGACCACTGCCATGAAGCCGACTACCTATGCCCTCCGCCACCACCTCTCTGCGCGCATCGAGGAGCTCAACCAGGCTCAGGCACTTCCGCACACATCACCCATTGCGGATCTCCCTTCGCCCTCTCAACCAACCCCTGATACCCTGAGAAACGCCATGTTGCCGAAGCCCACCCGTCGACACATCCTCCAGGCCGCCGCCCTCACGCCTCTAGCCGCCGCCCCCTCACCCGGAGCCGCCCCGACCGCCCTTGGTACCGCCAGCCCGCACAAGCCTGGGTCGAAGCCCTCCCCGTTGGCAACGGACGCCTCGGAGCCATGGTCTTCGGCGGAGCCCCCGAGGAACGCCTCCAACTCAATGAGGACACCCTCTGGTCGGGCTCCCCCCACAACACCAACAACCCGGGCGCCAAACAGCACATCCCCGCCATCCGCAAGCTGGTCGCGGAGGGCAAATACCCCGAGGCCGACGCCCTCTGCAAGCAGATGCAGGGCCCCTACAACGAGTCCTACCAGACTCTCGGCGACCTCCTCCTCCACTTCGAGCATTCAGCTCAGCCCACTCACTACCGGCGGGAACTCGACCTCGACACCGCGATCGCCTGCACCGAATACCAGATCAGCGGCGCCACCTTCACCCGGGAGGTCTTCTCAAGCCACCCCGACCAGGTCCTCGTCGTCCAGTTCACCACCACCCAGCCCGCTGGACTCACCTTCCGCGCGTCCTTCCAGAACCCGGTCCCCATCAAGGTCACCGCGCCCGTCCCCGACACCATCCGCATGACCGGCAAGGCACCGGCCCACGTCGACCCCAACTACGTCCGCAACACGGCAAAGCCCGTCATCTTCGACGAAACCCCCGGCCAGGGCATGCTCTTCGAAGCCCGCCTTCAGGTCCTCCAGAAAGGCGGCAAGGTCTCCATCGACAACGGAGTCCTCCAGGTCACCGGAGCCTCCTCCGCGACCCTCCTCCTCGCCGCCGCCACTGGCTTCCGCGGTTTCGATCAACAGCCCGATCTCCCCGCCTCCGCCCTCGCGGACAAGTGCGCCAAAGTCCTCGAAGCCGCCGCAAAGCGCCCGTTCGCACGGCTGCGTGCCGCCCACATCGCCGATCACCAGAGCCTTTTCCGCCGGGTCTCTCTCGACCTCGGAGGCCAGGCCGCCGCGGCCCTGCCCATAGACGAACGCCTGGCCCGCCTGGAAACCACGCCGGACCCCCATCTCGCCGCGCTCTACTTCCAGTACGGCCGCTACCTCCTCATCGCCAGCTCCCGCCCCGGCACCCAGCCCGCCAACCTCCAGGGCATCTGGAGCTATGAAGTCCGCCCGCCATGGAGCGCCAACTGGACCGCCAACATCAATGCCCAGATGAACTACTGGCACGCCGAGACCACCAACCTCTCCGAGCTCCACGCCCCACTCTTCGACCTCATCGACGAGCTCAGCCGCAACGGTGCCGCCACGGCTTCCGTCAACTACGGCCTGCCCGGTTGGGTGGCCCATCACAATGTAGACATCTGGCGCCAGTCCGCGCCCGTCGGCTCCTTCGGCCAGGGCTCGCCCACCTGGGCCAACTGGAACATGAGCGCCCCCTGGTTCTGCGCCCATCTCATGGAGCATCTCCGCTTCACCGGCGACACCCAGTTCGCCCGCCGGCGCGCCTACTCCATCATGAAGAGCGCCGCCGAGTTCTGCCTCGCCTGGCTCTATGACGACGGCACCGGCCACCTCACCACCTGCCCGTCGTTCTCCACGGAGAACTCCTTCCGCGCGCCCGATGGCCGCACCGCTCAAACCAGTGCCGGCTGCACCATGGACATCGCTCTCATCCGGGAGCTCTTCACCAACTGCATCGATCTGTCCACCTCTCTCAACCTCGACCCGGACCTCCGCGCCAAACTCGAAGCCGCCCGCGCCAAGCTCCCGCCCTACCAGATCGGCAAATACGGCCAGCTCATGGAATGGTCCCTCGACTTTGACGAGCCCGAACCCGGCCAGCGCCACATGTCCCACATGTATCCGCTCTACCCGGGCAGCGAGATCACGCCGCGCCAGACGCCGGCCCTCGCCCGGGCCGCCCGCATCTCTCTCGAGCGCCGTCTCCAGGCCGGAGGCGCCTACACCGGCTGGAGCCGTGCCTGGGCCATCAACTTCTGGGCCCGGCTCGAGGATGGCGACAAGGCAAACGAGTCCATCGTCATGCTCCTGCGCAAGAGCACCTCGCACAACCTCTTTGACACCCATCCCGCCGGCAAGGGCTTCATCTTCCAGATCGACGGCAACTTCGGCGGCGCCGCCGCCATCGCGGAGATGCTGCTCCAGAGCCATGACGGCGCCCTGCACTTCCTGCCTGCGCTACCCAAGGCGTGGCCGAAAGGTGCGGTGACCGGCCTCCGCGCCCGGGGAGGTCTGGAAGTGAATCTCCAATGGGCCGCCGGCAAGGCCACGGAGGTCACCCTGAATCCTTCGGCCTCTTTATCCATAGTGGTTCGCCCGCCCGCTGGCCAATCCATCGGGGAAATCACGACCGCGGGCCGCCCCGTCCGCATGACCCCCGAACCCGCCGGCCTCCGCATCCAGGTGGAAAAAGGCAAACCCTGTCGCATCCTCTTCGCCTAGGCCCATGACACCCAACCCGCCACCCCAATCCGAAGCGGTGCAATCGATCAGCCAGTCCCATCTCCATAGGACGGCGGACCCCCAGGTCCGCAGCCAGCCCCCTGGCTGGCTCCCGGTCTGTCTCCCGATCGGTCTCCCGGTCTGTCTCCTGAACCACCACGCGCAGCCGCAACTCACCGATAAGGCGGACCCCCAGGTCCGCAGCGAACCCCCTGGTTCGCTCCGAGCCGCACACCCGACCAACCCGCCACGGCAAAGCACTGGGACGGCGGACCCCCAGGTCCGCAGCGAACCCCCAGGTTCGCTCCGAGCCGCACACCCGACCAACCCGCCACGGCAAAGCACTGGGACGGCGGACCCCCAGGTCCGCAGCGAACCCCCTGGTTCGCTCCAAGCCGCACACTCCACCAACCAGCCGCGGCAAAGCACTGGGACGGCGGACCCCCAGGTCCGCAGCGAACCCCCTGGTTCGCTCCGAGCCGCACACCAGACCAACCCGCGACGGCAAAGCACCGGTAAGGCGGACCCCCAGGTCCGCAGCGAACCCCCAGGTTCGCTCCGAGCCGCACACCCGACCAACCCGCCACGGCAAAGCACTGGGACGGCGGACCCCCAGGTCCGCAGCGAACCCCCTGGTTCGCTCCAAGCCGCACACCCGACCAACCCACCGCGGCGAAGCACCGGTAAGGCGCACCCCCAGGTCCGCAGCGAACCCCCTGGTTCGCTCCCCCTCAATCCGCCCAAAAAGGCAAGGTTGACCATTTTCGGAGATTTCGATACGCTTGTCGCTATTACGGGCCAGTCCGCCCGCAGCAAGGAGATTCCTCATGGCAGATCTTCAGAAGCTCTATGACGCGGTCCTCAACGGCGATCAGAAAGCCGCCATCGCGGTGACGGAGCAGGCCCTCGCGGAAGGCGTCACTCCTCTCGAACTCATCACCAGCTACATGGTCCCCGCGATGGACGAGGTGGGCCGCCGCTTCGAATGCGAAGACTACTTCGTGCCCGAGCTTCTGCTGTCGGCGCGCGCCATGAAGGGCTCCCTGAATCTCATACGGCCCCTGCTCACCGCCAGCGGCATCGAGCCCGTCGGGCGCGTCGCCATCGGTACCGTCAAGGGCGACCTCCACGACATCGGCAAGAACCTCGTCGCCTCCATGCTGGAAGGCGGCGGCTTCGAGGTCATCGATCTCGGTGCCGACGTGGCGCCCGAGAAGTTCATCGACGCCATCCAACAGAAGGGTGTCCGCGTCGTCGCCCTTTCCGCATTACTCACGGTCACCATGCCCTCCATGCGCAAGACCATCGATGCTCTCAAGGAAGCCGGCGTTCGCGATCAGGTCAAGGTGATGGTCGGTGGAGCGCCGGTCACCCAGCAGTTCGCCGAAGAGATCGGTGCCGACGGTTACAGCGACAACGCCAACGCCGCCGTAGCCCTCGCCCGGAAACTCGTCGCGGATGGTGCGCCCGCATGAGCCGCCTCGCCGGCTGGCTCGCCAAGGGCCCGCTCATCACCGATGGCGCCTGGGGTACACAACTTCAGACCCTCGGACTGCCCCTCGGTGTCGTGCCCGACACCTGGAATCTCGAGCAGCCCGAACACGTCGAATCCGTGGCCCGCGCCTATGTCGAAGCCGGCAGCCAGGTAATCCTCACCAACACCTTCCGGGCCAATCGCATCACCCTCGCCGAGTCCGGTCTCGCCGATCTCGTGGAACCTCTCAACCGTGCCGGAGTCGCGCTCTCCCGCCGCGCGGCCGGCAGCAAGGCCCTCGTCTTCGCCTCCATGGGCCCCACGGGTAAGATGCTGCTCACCGACGACCTCAACCCCGTCCTGGTCACCCGCGCCTTCGCCGAACAGGCCCACGTTCTGGCCGCCAACGGAGCCGACGCCCTCCTGCTCGAAACCTTCAGCGACCTCGAAGAGGCGAAGCTGGCCCTCGCCGGCGCCCGTCAGGCCGGCTTGCCCGTCGTCGTCTCCTTCGCCTTCGACTCCGGCAGGAACCTAGACCGCACCATGATGGGCTCCACGCCGGAAGCGGTCGCCCGCGAGATCGAGGCCGCCGGAGCTGATGCCGTGGGCGCCAACTGTGGGGCCGGCATCGAGCGCTTTGCCTCGGTCTGCGGCCGTCTCAAGGCTGCCTGCTCGCTCCCCATCTGGATCAAGGCCAATGCCGGTCTGCCCGAGGTGAAGGAAGGAGCCGTCGTCTACACCACCTCCGCCGCCTACTTCGCCGGCCACTACCCGGCGCTGCTGGAAGCCGGAGCTTCTTTCCTGGGCGGCTGCTGCGGGACGAATCCCGATTTCATCCGCGCCCTCGTGGCCACAAGGAGTGCCGCATGCGCCTCAAACTGATCAGTTGCGAAGTCCTCTTCCGCGAGATGTGCGCCGAACTCGCCCGCTCGCCCCACCAGATCGATGTCGAGTTCCTGCCCAAAGGACTCCACGACCTCGGCGGCAAAGCCATGGCCCAGGACCTGCAGCGCCGCATCGATGCCGTGCCGGCCGGCCAGTACGACGCGATCCTTCTCGGTTACGGACTCTGCGGCAACGGTCTTCATGGACTCGAAGCCCGCGACACCATGCTCGTCCTGCCTCGTGCCCACGACTGCATCGCCCTCCTCATGGGCAGCCGCGAGCGCTACCAGCGCTACTTCGACGAGCACCCCGGCACCTACTACCGCTCCACCGGCTGGCTCGAGCGCGGCAAGGGTCTCCAGCAACTCACCCACACCACAGTCGGCATGGACGTCTCCGAAGCGGACCTGATCGCCAAGTACGGCGAAGACAACGGCCGCTACCTCTACGAGCAGCTCACCCGCTATCGCTCCACCTACCAGCGCCTCACCTTCATCGAGACCGGCCTGGAAGCCGATGCCCGCTTCGAAGAGGAAGCCCGGTGGGAAGCCGCCGAGCGCGGGTGGACCTTTGAGAAGCTCGTCGGCAACCTCATTCTGGTACGCCGCCTCATTCAGGGCGACTGGAAGGGGTCCGACTTCCTCATCACCCAGCCCGGCCAACGTATCGCTGCCAGCTACGATGCCACCATCGTGCGAGCCGAGGACATCCGCCGGTCCGCCACCGCATAGCAGGCCTTTCCATGAACGGCAAAGAGCGTATTCTCGCCAGGCTCGAAAACGGCACGCCCGACTCGCTGCCGCTCATGCCCATCACCATGATGTACGCCGGAGACATCGCGGGCATCCCCTACGGTGTCTATGCCCGGAACCACGAAGCACTCGTCCAGGCTCAACTCACCGTAGCCGATCGCTTCGACTTCGATTACGTCTCCGCCATCTCCGACCCCGCCCGCGAAGCCAGCGACCTCGGCGCCGCCATCGAATGGTTCGAAGACCAGCCGCCGGCCATCAACGAGAGCAAAGCCCTCATCCACGACAAGGCCGTCCTGTCCGCCCTCGCCCTGCCCGACCCCGCTGCCGGCCGCATGCACGACCGCGTCTGTGCCGTCCGCCTACTTGCCCAGAAGACCGGCGACACTCGCATCGTCGAAGGCTGGGTGGAAGGCCCCTGTGCCATGGCCGCCGACCTGCGCGGCCTCAACACCCTGATGCTCGACTTCGGCGACGACCCGGACTTCGTCGAGGCTCTCTTCGACTTCGCCGTCCGCATGGAGCTGAACTTCGCCCAGGCCCAGGTCGATGCCGGAGCCACGCTCATCGGTGTCGGCGATGCCGCGGCCTCACTGGTGGGCCCGCGCATCTACCAGAACTTCGTCCTGCCCTACGAGAAACGCCTGCTCGCCGGCATCCGCGCCATGGGCGTCCCGGTGCGTCTTCACATCTGCGGCAACACCCGCCGCATCCTGAAGGGCATGGGTGAAACCGGAGCCGCCATCGTCGACCTCGACTATCCCGCGCCGATCGACGAAGCCCGTGCCGCCATGGGCGATCAGCAGGTCCTGCTCGGCAACATGGACCCAGTCCGCGCGTTGCGTGACGGGACGCCGAAATCCGTCACCGCCGTCCTCACCCAATGCCACGCCCAGGCCGGCCGCAACTACATCGTTGGCGCCGGCTGCGAAATCCCCCGCGGCACCCCCATCGCGAACGTCGAAGCGATGTCCCGGTTCGCCCGCACACGGCAGTGAGACTCGAACTCCAGCCCAAGCCGGGCGAGCACCTGGCCGACCTCCTCTATGCCGCCGGCGTCGAGTTCCCCTGCGGCGGCGAATCCAACTGCGGCGGATGCCGGGTCCGAGTCCTGGCCGGGGACGTTCCGGTCACCAGCCAGATGCGCGAAGTGATCTCCGATCACGACCTGGCCGCCGGCTGGCGTCTGGCCTGCACCGCCGAATCCACCGGCCCCGTTACTGTGGAGATCGAGCAGTGGACCGCCAGCATCCTCTCCGATGAGCAGTCCGTCGCCCTGGAGCCGCGCAACGGTTTCGGCGCCGTGGTCGATCTCGGCACCACCACGCTGGTCGTCCAGTTGGTCGATCTCTCAACCGGCGAGGTCCTGGGTGTCGAAACCGCCCTGAATCCGCAGGCCCGTTACGGCGCGGATGTGATGAGCCGCATCCAGTACGACCTGGGCCATCCGGGTGTCCTGATGGACCTGATCCGCCGCGAACTCGGAGCGATGATCCGTCGCCTCGCCCAGGACGACGCGCTGGAGGAGGTCCTCCTCGTTGGCAACACGGCCATGCACCATCTGTTCTGCGGCCTGAGTGTCGAGCCGCTGGCCAGCGTGCCCTTCGAGTCGCCCACGCTTGGTGCGGTCTCGTTCACAGCTCTCGATCTGGAGTGGCCCGGTCCCGCCACCTTCCTCCCGAACCTGGGCGGCTTCGTCGGCAGCGACCTGCTCGCCGGCATCATCGCCACCGGCCTGGACGAGTCTCCCGTTCCGGTGGCCCTCTTCGACATCGGTACCAACGGCGAAATCGTGATGGGCAGCCGTCACGGCATCGTCTGCGCCAGCACGGCCGCCGGACCCGCCTTTGAAGGGGGACGTATCTCGAAAGGCATGCGCGCCGGCAGCGGAGCCATCGACAGCGTGCATCCGGTGAACGGGGGCTTCGAGTGCCGGGTGATCGGCGGCGTCGATCCGCGGGGCATCTGCGGCAGCGGTCTGGTCGACGCCGTGGCCGCGTCCAGGCAACTGGGCCTCGTGCAGCCGAACGGGCGTGTCACCACGCCGGGCAGGGAAGTCCTGCTCGCGCCCGGTGTGGCGCTCTCCCAAAGCGACCTGCGGGAACTGCAATTAGCCAAAGGAGCGATGGCGGCCGGTCTGAAGATGCTGGCCCACCCGAAACCGGCCAAGCTCTATCTCGCAGGCGCCTTCGGCAACTATGTCCGCCAGGCGAGCGCCACCGCAATCGGGCTGCTACCCGGAAACTTCCCGGTCGAGCCGGTGGGCAATTCCGCCCTGCGCGGCGCCCGGATGCTGTTGCTGTCGCCAACTGCCAGACAGCAAAGGCTCAATCGGCTGCTCGAACAGACAGCCCACGTCGAACTGGCCGCCGATCCGGAGTTTCAGGATCTGTTCGCCGAGTCCATGCTGCTGGCGCCGTTTTCGCTTCCGTGACTCCGGTCACCGACGGTGGTCCTGGAATCCATGACAATAAAGGTATGATTCGAGCGGAAGCCCTCTTTGCCAAGAAATCCGAGCGTTCCACCCTGGATGCGCCGCTGGAACACCTCAAGGCCTGCCATCGCCGCATCGAAGAACGGCTCGACACAATGGAGCGCGCCGCCGCCTTCCTGGAGACGGAACGGGAACAGGCACTGGAGGCGTTCGAGAGCGCCTTCCGCTTCATGGATACCAGCGGTGAGCTGCACACCGAGGACGAGGAGATCAGCATCTTCCCTCGTCTGAGGCCTCTGCTGGAGGCCGGCGAACGTACCTATCTTGCCGGTCTGGAACACGACCACACCGAGGCGCACCGGCTCTACACGCGGTTGAAGGAAGTCTATGCCCAGCCGGATCAGACCGTGCAGGTGAAAGACCTGGTCGCCCGTCTCACGGCGCTCTACCGCGGGCACATCGCCTCGGAAGACGAAGCCCTGCAGAGCTACGCGGCCCAGCACCTTCCGCAGGACGCGCTCCAGGCGATTGCCAGTGAGATGAAAGCCCGGCGCAACCGCTAGCGCGAGAACACGGCGATGTACTGGGCGCCCGGCATTGTGTCCGTGGTCTCCACCAGCTTGAAGCCGTTCGCCTGCACTTCGGCGATCACGGCATCCTTGTCAATGCGGATATGTTCCATCGGATTGCCGCCCGGCCCCATCGCACCGGGACGCCGGTAATAGTCGACCACCGCAAAGCGGCCGCCGGGCTTCAGGGCCTTGCGAATGGAAGCGAGCATCTCCGCCGGGTAGTCGTAGTGGTGGTATGCGTCGACGGTCACAGCCACGTCGCAGCAGCCTTGCGGCAGCTTGACGTCTTTCTCGTTCCCCAGGACGAAGGTGATGTTCTTCGCCCCGCTATGGCGCTTCTTCGCGGCGCTGAGGAAGTCGTCGAAGATGTCCTCCGCATACACCTTGCCGGACTCGCCGACAGCCGGCGCCAGCACGCTCAGCAAAGCACCGGCTCCCGTGCCGATATCGGCCACACTCTGCCCGGCCTTGATCTGGAGGACCTTGACGATGGTTTCGGCGTGGATGCGATCGGGACGATCCGGCGCGCCCAGCGTGACAAGCATTCCCTCGCGGCCTTCGGCTGTGCGGTAGCGTGCGTTCGCTTTGTCGGCGACCTGCCCAAAGGCTGTGATCGCGAGCAGACCCAGGAACAGAAGCTTCATCAAACCCCCTTCTCGATGGGCAGAGCGAGAGGCGGCTCCACCATGAATGGCAGCTGGTTCATCTTCTCGACGGCCGCGCGGACGGCGGACTCGGGCGAGCTCTCGAGCGTGATCACGAACGGCAGGTTGTGTTTGTCCAGATCCGGCAACTGCAGCACGGCGTCGATGGAGATCGAGTGCTCCGCCAGGATCGAGGACAGATCGCGGATGATGCCCGGCTGATCGGTGATGCGGAAGCGCAGGTACCAGCGGCGGTGCTGCAGTCCGATTTCGAGCGGCTTTGCCGCGGCCAGATCGGTGTACGCGAACGGCGGTACGCGGTGGGCGGGTTCCGGATGCAGAGAACGCGCGACGCGCATCAGATCGCTCACCACGGCCACGCCGGTGGGGTTCGGGCCGGCGCCGCGGCCGTAGTAGAACGTATCCGCACCGAAGGTGCCACGCGACCATACGGCGTTATAAGCGCCCTTCACGCCCGCCATGATGGCTCGCTTGGAAAGCAGCGCCGGGCGGACAGAGACGAACAGGCCGTCCTTCACGCGACGGGCGGAACACAGCAGCTTGATCGTGCAGTCGAGCTGCTTGGCATAGTGAAAATCGATCGGGCTGATCCGCCGGATGCCTTCCGTCGGGATGTCGCCCGGTGTCAGTTGAACACCAAAGGCGAGCGAGGCGAGCAGTGCCAGCTTGGAGCGCGCATCGAAGCCGTCGACGTCGGCCGTTGGGTCCGCTTCGGCATAGCCGAGACGCTGCGCTTCCGCCAGCACGTCATTGAATGCCGAACCGTTCTCCTCGATCTCGGTCAGGATGTAGTTGCTGGTGCCGTTCAGAATGCCGAACAGCGTCTCGATGTGGTCGCCCGCGATACCTTCCCGCAGCACGGCGTGAATCGGGATCCCGCCGCACACCGATGCCTCCATGGCGAGCGTGACGCCCTGTGCTTCGGCCTTCTTCCAGATGGAAACGCCTTCCAGCGCCACCAGTTCCTTGTTGGCGGTAACGACGGACTTGCCGGCGGCGATGGCGCCTTCGACAACCTCGCGCGCGGTGCCCGTGCCGCCGATGAGTTCCGCCACCACGTCGACTTCCGGGTGCGAGACAACCTCGCGCCAGTCCGTGGTGATCAGCTTCGGCGCGAGTCCGGCAGGGAGAGTCTTCGACTTCACACTGCGCGAGCAGACCGCGGTCACATTCAAGCGAAAGCCCAGTTTGCGGGCGATCTCATCCCCGTTTTCAGCCAGAATGGTAAGAGTTCCACTGCCGACATTGCCGAGGCCGACGATGCCTAGATTAACGTCCTTCATTAGAAGCAAGTTTAGCAATTGGCGAGGCTTGACCCTCTGCCTGCTGCCCTTGGCGGGCTTCGTGTTCGCCTTTTCGCTAACGGCGCAGTTCCCTCAACCGCCAGGTGAAGATCCCGAACCGAAGCGGCTGCCGAACGGAAAGCTCCAGACGGAAGAGATCCTGAAGGCTGACTACAAAGCGAATCTGAAGGATCTGGAAGCGCTGCGGAAGCTCACCGACTCCATCGAGGAGGAGACGAAAAAGAACCAGGGGCATGTGCTGGCGCTCAAGTCGATCAAGGATCTGGATGAGATTGAGAAGATTGTGAAGCGAATGCGGACGAGGATGAAGAGGTACTGAAGTAGTAAACTGAACTGCGATGAGCGCAACGCGAGAAAAAGCCCAACTGATGAGCGCCTCCGAGATCGACCGCACCCTGGTGCGGCTCGCTCACGAGGTGCTGGAAAAAACCATTGACCTGGAAAAACTGGCGTTTATCGGCATCCGGCGGCGCGGGATCCCGATGGCGCAGCGCCTGGCAAAGAAGATCGAAGAGCTTGAAAAGGTGACCGTGCCGGTGGGCGTCCTGGACATCAAGCTGTACCGGGATGACTTGTCGACCGTTGGTCCGAAGCCCGTGGTCAGCGATACCAAGATCGACTTCTCGGTGGCGGGCAAGGATGTGGTGCTCATGGACGACGTGCTGTACACGGGCCGTACGATCCGTGCCGCTCTGGATGCCCTGTTCGAACTCGGCCGCCCGGCCCGCGTGCAACTGCTGGTCCTGATCGACCGCGGACACCGCGAACTCCCCATTGAGGCTCAGTATGTCGGCCGCAAGGTGCCCACCTCTTCCCGGGAGATCATCGAGGTGAAGTTCCAGGAGATCGACCAGCTCGAAAAAGTCCTCCTGGTGGAAAAGGTCGATTGAGGAGGCACGGCGATGCCGAAGGGCCTGCTCGGAATTGAGGGTGTCGAGCGCGACGAGATCGAGCAGATCCTCGAGCGCGCCCGCGCCTTTCAGCCTCATGGTGGACAGACGTTCGCCAAAGTGAACACCTGCACCGGCCGTCTGGTGGTGAACATGTTCTTCGAAAACTCCACGCGCACCCGCTCGAGTTTCGAGATCGCCGCCAAACGACTGGGGGCCGACACATTGAGCATCACGGCTTCCGGTTCGAGTGTTTCCAAAGGCGAGAGCCTGGTGGACACCATCAACACGCTGGTGGCGATGCGCCCTTCGGCGATTGTGATGCGGCACGCCGCATCGGGCGCTCCGCACTTTCTGTCGCGGCATCTGACGACGCCCATCGTGAATGCCGGTGACGGAACGCACGAGCATCCGACGCAGGCGCTGCTGGACGCACGGACGATCCTCGACCGCTGCGGCCGGCTGGAAGGGCTGCGCGTGGTGATCATCGGCGACATCGCGCATAGCCGCGTGGCACGTTCGAACATTCATCTGTTGTCCAAGTTCGGAGTCGATCTGGTGCTGTGCGGGCCGCCGATGCTGCTGCCCCGCGAGATGGCACGGGTGGCGAGCGGAGTGACGCTGGAGTACGATCTGCGGCGAGCGGTAAAGGACGCCGATGTGATCATGATGCTGCGCGTGCAACTGGAACGGATTCACGAGCCCGCCATGCCCGCGGGCGAGTATTTCCGGTTCTACGGCCTGCGGCAGGAGCATCTGGCCCTGGCTCGGCCCGACGCGATCGTCATGCACCCGGGGCCGATGAACAGAGGACGCGAGATCTCGTCCGAGGTCGCCGACTCGCAACAATCTATGATTCTCAGCCAGGTGGAGAACGGGGTTTCCGTCCGTATGGCGGTTCTGGAAAGGGTGCTGCTGCAGTGAAACTGCTGATCCAAAACGGGCGGGTGATCTGCCCCGAAACCGGCCACGACGCAGTGGCCGATGTGTTGATCGAGGATGGACGCGTTGCCGGCGTGGGTCAGGGGCTCAGCACATCAGGAGCCGAGGTGATCGACGCGGCGGGTCTGGTGGTGGCACCGGGGTTCATCGACATCCACGTCCATCTGCGCGAGCCCGGTTTTGAACACGCGGAGACGATCGAGACGGGCACGCAGGCGGCAGCGGCGGGCGGATTCACTACCGTGTGCTGTATGCCGAACACCAACCCGGTGAACGACTCGGTGACGGTGACGAAGTATATCGTCGAGACCGCGCGCCGCAAGGCGGCGATCAACGTCTTCCCCATCGGCGCGATCACGAAGGGCAGCAATGGGGAGGAACTGGCGTCCATCGGGTCGATGGTCGCGGCGGGCGCCGTGGCGATCAGCGACGACGGCAAGCCGGTGATGAATGCCAGGGTGATTCGCCGGGCGATGGAGACGGCGCGGGCGCTGGACATTCCGGTCATCGAACATTGCGAGGATCTGAATCTGAGCGCCGGCGGCGACATGCACGAATGCGATGACAGCGTGCGGCTGGGCCTGCGCGGCATTCCCTCGGCCTCAGAGGATGTCATGGTCGCGCGCGATATCATTCTGGCGGAGTTGACGGGTGTCCGCTATCACGTCGCCCATATTTCCACGAAGAACGCCGTGGCCATGGTTGCTTATGCGAAACAACGCGGACTGAGGGTGACGGCGGAGGCAACGCAGCATCACATCGCCCTCGATACGGGCCACATGAAGCCGTATGATTCGGCTTACAAGATGAAGCCGCCACTGCGCTGCACGCACGATGTGAGGGCCGTGGTGGACGGCGTGGTGAACGGCGCCATCGACTGTCTGGCGACGGATCATGCTCCGCACGCGGGCGACGACAAAATGCAGGAGTTCGAGCGCTGTCCGTTCGGCATCATCGGTCTCGAAACCGCCGTGGGTGTGTCGCTGGAGGTGCTGGTCCACTCCGGTCTGATCAGCCTCCCGAAGCTGATTTCGCTGTACACTTCGGAGCCGGCCCGGGTGATCGGCTGGAAGGATGAACTGGCGCGGGGCGCCCTGAAACCGGGCTACGTAGGAGACGTAACGGTGTTCCATCCGGAGTATCCGTGGGTCTATGACGTCAAGAACAGCCTGTCGAAATCGAGCAACACACCGTTCAGCGGCCGGACGTTCCGGGGTGGTCCCATCCTGACGATCGTCGGCGGCAAAGTAGTGTGGCGCGCGTCCGGCTTCTGAGACGAGAGGTCAAATGGAGAAAGGGCGGGGTCTCGTTGGAGGCCCCGCCCTTTTTGCGTTGGGATTGAGCCGGCTTACCAGCTCAGGTTGAGCACGATCTTCACGAAGCGCGGCAGGTTGCGCTGGGTGATGTCGAGCTTGCCGAAGTTAGCATTGGTCACGTTGGTGCCGTTGCTGGCTAGACGCGAGAACCAGGGCGTGTTGGTGGCGTTGACCATCTCGCCGCGCAACTGCAGTTTGATGGTTTCCGTGATGCGGAAGTTCTTCGCCACGGAAGCGTCGATGTTCTTGTAGCCGGGTACGCGGGCGCCGCCGAAGCGGGTGGGGAAGTCGCGCAGCGTGAAGGGTTCCTGCTGGGCGACACGCTTGCCGGGGTTGGCCGGATCGTTCCAGAGGTCGACGTTGAAGAGGTAGCCTTGCGCCTTCTGCGTATCGGTGGGCTTTCCGTCGCCCGCCACCGCCTGCTTGGCGTTGGGGTAGTCAAGCGCCCAGCCGCTCTGCAGGGTGAGGTTCCAGTTCACCTGCCAGCCGCCCAGGACGGCATCGGCGACCTTGTTCATGTTGTTGCCGAAGGACCGGCCACGCCCGAAGGGAAGCTCGTACACGCCCGCGAAGGAGAACTTGTGCGGGATGTCGGTCTCCTGGGCTGAGCGGTTCTCCACGCGCGTGGCGTAGATGTCGCTGAGGTTCAGGTCCTGCGCGTTGAGCAGGGAGAGCTGTTCCAGCGTCTTGCTCCAGGAGTAGCTGGCGACGAAGGTGAGGCCGCGGGAGAAGCGCTTGGTGAGGCGCGTCTGCAGGCCGTTGTAGTTCTGCCCGCCGATGGGCAGGTTGTTGATGTTGATGCCGGAGAACTGCGGGAAGGGGAACAGCAGGTTCTGCCGGGGGATGGTGGCGCCGTTCAGGCCGGCGTTGTTGGGGATGAGGCCGGCCATGGGGTTGGCGACGCGTTCAGTATACCAGGCGGAATCAATGCCGCCGCTGGAAGTGCGGCGGCCCAGATAGGCGGCGGGCACGGCGTTGTAGTTGCTGACGTTGATGGGCAACTTGCGGCTCACATTGCCGGCATAGCCGATCTCGGCCAGCATGTTGCCGGGCAACTCGTGCTGGATGTCGAACGAGAACTGGTGGGTGTAGGGCAAGGGACGGTTGAAGTAGTTGACCGTCATTGCCTGGCCGAGGAAGCTGGAAGCGCCCTGGCTGGCGCCAACGGGGCTCAGCAGGAGCCCGCCGGCCTGGTTGCTGAAGGCGTTGGTGAGATTCACGGCTGGCGTGGAGCCGGCGTCGGTCGTGGTGATGGCGTCTGTCCGTTGGCTGAAGCCCTGGGCTTCGCCACGTTCGTTCTGGCCGAGGTAGTAGATGCCATAGCCGCCGCGGATAACCCAGGCGGGGGGCGATGCGGTAAGCGGCACCGACGCGCGGCTGCCAGTTGTTCTTGTCCGTGCCGAAGGCTCCGCGGGGCTGGCCGGCAACACCGGCGAACGTGGGGACGCCGACGAGCGAAAGGCCGGCAACCTGCGAGGCGATGGGGCTGGGGGTTGTGAAGTTGAAGGCGCCGAGCATGCGGTTATAGCGCTCGACGAGGGGCTGCTCGTAGTCCCAGCGCAACCCAAAGTTTAGGGTGAGCCGGTTGTTGACGCGCCAGTCATCCTGCACGAAGGCGGCGAAATAGTAGTTCTTATAGGCCGGGTCGATGTTGCGCTCGACGTAGGCGGTGTTGGGCGCGCCGAGCAGGAAGCTGGCGATCTCGTTGCCGCTGATGGCCTCGGGTTGCAGGGCCTGTCTCTGGGTCCAGGCGCGGCTAAAGCCATACACACCACTGGAGGCGCCGGGGTTGTTCGAATTATCGTTGTAGCGGCGGAACTCCCCCCCGAACTTCAGGGTGTGGTTGCCGTGCACGATGTTTAGGTTCGGCTGCAGGGTGTAGGTATCGGACGGCGAGGCGTTGAAGACGCTGTTGCCGGAGCCGATCGACTGGTAGGTGTCGCTGAAATCGAAGCGCGGGTACTGGAAGCGGGTCAGCTGCGACACGAGGCTTGCAGCAAAGCCAAGTTGCGCGGGGTTGTAATTGGCGCCGAAGCTGTTGCCGCTGGAGGTCTCCCGGCGGGCGAGGCCGCCGCGGAGGTTGAAAGTCATGGTCGGTGAGAGGATGGTGGTCCAGTCGGCGACCCAGTTGCGGCCGTTGCGAATGAGGGGGGCGTTGCCCGTGGGCTGAGCAGCGTTCGAGCCGTTCCAGACCAGGGCGCGGTATTCGGAGAAGGGCGCCTGGCCGTAGCGGAAGTAGATCGTGTTGCGGTCGTTGAGGCGGTAGTCCAGACGGCCGTTCCAGGCGTTCATGTCGGCGACCCAGCGCGAGGGGTAGATGTAGTTGTTGGTGCGTGCGGGCCGATGCCTGGCGGCGTTCGGTGGGGCCTTCAGCACGTTGGCCGCCACGGGGTTGATACGGTTGGAGGGAATGATATTGCCGGCGAAGGGGGTGCGGATACCGGCCGCGTCGGTGGTCAGCGGGTCATAGATTGTGACCGCGTTGTTCTGTGCGTTCAGCAGCCCCGAGAAGTTGCCGGTGCGCCAGGGATCCAGCGGGAAGGTGACAGCGCCGGGGTCGGCTGAGCGCTGCCGCAGACCTTCGTAGGAGAGGAGGAAGAACAGCTTGTTGCGGCCGTCGAAGACCTTGGGAATGAAGATGGGACCGCTGGCCTGGAAGCCGAAGGTGTTGATGTTCATCGGCGGCTTCTTCGCTCCGGCGGAGTTCAGCTCCGACTGGTTGGCGTTGAGCTCTTCGGCCTGGAAGTACTCATAGGCGGTGCCGTGGAAAGCGTTGCCGCCGGACTTTGACACGATGGTGACGATGCCACCGCCGGTGCGGCCGTACTGCGAGTCGTAGGTATTGGTGAGGACCTTGAACTCCTGGACGGCTTCCATGGACGGCACGCCGATGACGTTGCGGTTGCCGCGCACGTTGCTGATGCCGTCGATGAGGACTTCGTTGTCGCCCTTCTTGCCGCCGTTGATGGAGAAGCCGGACATGCCGCCGGTGTCGAAGGCGCGGAGGTAGCGCCATATCGCCGGTCTTCACGACGCCGGGCATGGCCCAGGCGATCTGGAAGGGATTGCGGCCCTGCGTTGGCAGGTTGGCGATGAGCTGGTTGGAGACGATCTGGCTGCGCGAGGCGGTTTCCGTCTGGAGTTGCGAGACGTCGGCCTGCACGTTGACGCTCTGCGTCATGTCGCCGACTTCCAGCGCGACGTCGGCGCGGGCCTTGTCCTGCGCTTCGAGGATGATGTTCTGGCGGACGTACTTCTTAAAACCGGTGCGTTCGATGGTGAGGGTGTACTTGCCGGATACGACGAAGGGGAAGAGATAATTGCCTTGCTCGTTGGTTTCTGTCGTGGTGGCGACGTTGCGTTCCACGCTGGTGAGGACGACGGTGACGCCCGGCACTGGCGCGCCCACCGGATCGCTCACGACGCCAGAGAGGCTGGCGCGGACTTCCTGCGCATACATTGGGATGGCCGCGATGACGGCGGCGGCGAGAAGCATTCGGAGTTTCTTTAGCATTGTTCCTCTGCACGGAAGAAAGCTGGACTACTCACGTGGCCCCAGCTTTTGTTCTGGGAAGAGACTATCACACTTGGAAGGTCCGAAAATGAACAGGAGGCAAGGGTATTGAAATGACGTTCCAGAAGATGGGGCAGGAGTCGAGAATTTTCAACGAACTGTGAACCGCAGAATGCAGAGCGAAGAGGCCCTCTATCAGTAGATCTCTCCACCAGATAGGCCGGAAGGTTGGCGGTGGGGCCTGTATCTCGGACTTTCAGGGCTTATGTTCTGTATAGATACAATCATCACAAGTTGAGCGGGAGCCTCGGAACTTGCCCGCAATCTCACTCAAGTTCGCTCTGCCCTTCCCGATGAGGTGGGCAAATGAGACGCAAGCGGACAATCCTGGCAATCCTCCTCCTTACCTGTGCTTGGCCGCTCGCCGCCACAGAGGAAGAAGGGGTGCTCCGGCTGAAGGACGGGCTCCGGGGTGTGGTGGAGAATCACCGGGTGGTTGCCCGAGGTACGGAGCCTGGCCGGCGGCATCAGGTCATTCAGTTCACGCAGGCTCCGACGGTGGAGACGCTGGCGGCATTGCAGGCAGAAGGGTTCCGGATTCTGCGTTATGTGCCTGAGAATGCTTTGCTGGTGAACGGGCCTGATACCTTCGATTTTCAGGTGTGGCCGGTCCGGCAGGCGGGTGAGTTGTCGGGCGCGGAGAAGTTGAGTGAACTGATTCGCTCGGAAGGCGACCACGCGGTCCTCGTGGAGTTTCACCCGGATGTTGCCGAGCCTGTGGCCCGGGGGATTCTCGGCGGTTCCGGGCTGGAGATTGTCGAAAACCCCGATCTTGCGGAGCACCAACTGATGGTGCGAGGACCTCTCGCCGCATTGCGCCGGCTGGCGGAGTGGGATGAAGTCGCCCGGTTATTCCCTGCCTGCGAGGAATTGCTGCATGGGGAGCGGGTGGTGGCCTGCGAGCACGGCGAAAGCGGTGTGGAAGGCCTTGCCGTCGCCGCGAATCTGGTTGCCGCCTACGGCGACGGCTGGGACGGCCCGGGTCTGGGGTCCGCCAATCTTTACTACTATTTCGGCCGGATGCCGGCCACTTTGCCGGCGAAGGATGTGCAGCGGGAACTTCTGAATGCGCTGGCGCAATGGTCGAGTGTGGTGCAGGTGCACTTTTCGCAATCGTCCACACCCTGGCTGCGCCGGCAGATCGACTTCCAATGGCTGGAAGGCAGCCACGGCGACGGGTATAACTTTGACGGGGCCGGTGGGATTCTGGCGCATAGCTTCTATCCGCCGCCGAACGCGGAACCGGTGGCCGGCGATCTGCATTTCGACGCCGCGGAGCCTTGGAAGATCGGAGCCGATATTGACATCTATTCTATTGCGCTGCACGAACTTGGCCATGTTCTCGGCCTGGCGCACAACGACGATCCGAACTCCGTGATGTATCCGTACTACCGGCGGGTGAATGGGTTGCGGCCGGCCGATGTGGTTGAGATCCGGAAGTTGTACGCCGCGGTGACGGAGACGGCGCCGCCATCGACGCGGCCGGTAGGGCCGGATGTCCCGACGCAACCTGCCACTCCGACGGTGCCCGTCCCACCGGCGCCCCCGGTTCCGGTGCCGAGTCCTTCTCCCACGTCACCTGGTGAAGACAAGGCGGCTCCCGCGGTGACGATTACGGTTCCCAGTTCGAACGTGAGCGTGACTACTGCTGCCAGCATCTCGGTGCGCGGTGTGGCTACGGACAATGTCGGGGTCGTGAAGGTGAGTTGGAGCAGCAGTTCAGGCGCCGGAGGGGATGCGGCCGGCACTTCCGCCTTCGTAGCCGAGCCAATCGCCCTCTATAAAGGAATCAATACGATCACGGTGAGGGCTTGGGACGCTGCCGGCAATCAAAGCTGGCGGAGTGTCACTGTCACGCGCAAGTGAATAAGAAGTAATAAGATAACGGAATGCTCGATCCGGCGCCGCTCGATGGTTTGCAGTGGCCATTGGAAGCCATTGCTCTGCTGTTACTGCTGGCAGGGCTGATTCTGCCGTTCTCGCAATGGGGCTCCCTACCCAGCCGGATCCCGAGCCATTTCAATATGATGGGCCGCCCGGACCGGTGGGGTGGCAAGTGGATCTTCGCTTTCTTCGCCCTGTTGCAGATCTGCATCTACTGCGTTTTCAGCGTGCAGGGCCACACGCTGGACTATCTCTCCGGTACTCCGACTCCATCCAGGCGGTCTCCCTCATGCTGCTGTGGACCAAAGTCGTGGTTCAGGGACTATTCCTCTATCTCATCTGGACGATGATCCGGGTGGCTCGAGCGCAGGCGGAGAAGGCGAACACGCTCATCATGATCCTCTTCTCGGCACTCCTGGTCGTGCCGGTGTTCCTGATGAAGCTGAAGTAGGGGGACTGGATCGCGGGGAGACTGGAGCCGGGCTTAGGCAGCGGGTAATGGAACTCGCGGCAGCCTCCGGAGTCACTGGCGTGGGCTGCCGCAATCCGGACGTGGCAGTTGAGGGTGCTGTTCGGATTCTATCGTGTTTCCCTATTAACCTTAGCAATACGT
>JASGIE010000072.1:0-36372 GCA_049841055.1 Paludibaculum sp.
GAATCCGAACAGCACCTGATTTCGTATTGCTAGCTTTGCTTGTTGTTTCTTACCATGTATGCGGTTGAGAGTGTCAGGAAGCGGATGAACGCCTACACTCGGAGTTACGGAGTCCTGTGAAGCTGTATGCGTGGGTAGCCGGTTTGCTGTTGTGCGGTGGTTCGTACGCACAGGTGCACGTGTCCGAGCAGTCGCTGACGCTGCCTTCCTCGGTGGAAGGCCGGCCCGATCCAAACCCGCCATTTGACCAGTTTGCGGGAACCAAGTTCAATTATCCCTATACGTTACGCGACGAAATTACGCAGCGGACCGCGCCCGTCACCTATCGTTCCGTTGTCCTGGAGAATGAGTATCTCCGATGTACGGTTCTGCCCGACCTGGGTGGTCATCTTTACGGCTGCACCGACAAAACGAACGGCGCCGAGATGTTCTACGCCAACCGGAGCATCAAAAAGGCCAAGGTGAGCTATCGCGGGGCCTGGGCCGCGTTTGGGATCGAGTTCAACTTCCCGGTTTCCCACAACTGGGTCTCGCTGTCGCCGGTTCCCTATGCGTTTGAGAGACATGCGGACGGGTCGGCCTCGGTCTGGGTGTCCAACGTCGATCGGGTATACGGGATGCAGTGGCGCGTGGAGCTGAAGCTGCGGCCGGGCTCCACTGTGTTGGAACAGCACAACTTCCTCTACAACCGCAGCTCGACCCGTCACCGCTTCTACTGGTGGACGAATGCGGCAGTGCGAGTCTGGGATGATTCGCGGATCCTTTATCCTCAACGGTATACGGCTTCGCGCGGATTAGAGGAGAATCGACACGTCGCCGGTGAACCACGCGGACTCGACCTGAGCGTCGTCGGCAACCACACGGCCGGTCCGGTATCGCAGTTCGCGCACGAGTCGCGAGAACCATTCGCCGGCGTGTACCATCCGAAAACCGACGCCGGGTGATTCGCTACTCCCTTGCCGTCGCGGCTCCGTACCGCAAGATCTGGGCTTGGGGCGTTGACGCCGATGGGCGGGACTGGCGGAAGGCTCTTTCCGACGACGAATCGGCCTATGTCGAGGTACAAGGCGGGGTATTCCGCAACCAGGAGACCTATGCCTTTCTTGAGCCCCAGCAGACACTGGAGTTTCCGAGTATTGGATGCCCGTCCGGCAGACCGGAGGGTTTGTCCGCGCAAACCTCGACGCAATCGTCGGTATTGATCGGTCCGCTGGGCGGGTGAAGCTACTCTGCAATGTTACCCACGCAGTGCCGGGCGCGAGGGTGACTCTCCGGAGTGGAGACGAGATCCTGGCCGAGAAGACGGCGGACCTGGCGCCCGACCGCGTTTTCACGGTCGAATTGCGGCCGATTGACGGCAAAATTACCGTCAATTTGACCGCGAGTGATGGCCGGGTGCTGCTGGCGCATACGGAGGACGAGTACGACATGGCGGCGGCTGGATCGATACCGGTTGGTCCTGTAGCGCCCGCTCCGGAATCGAAATCGCCGGAGACGCGCATTCTGGAGGAGGCTCGCGACCGCGAGCTCAACGGCGACCGCCTGCGCGCGTGGACGCTGTATCAGGAAGGTTTGGCGCGCTTCCCCGGGAGCCGTGCGATGAATCAGGCCGCGGGCCGGCTGGCGCTGGACCTGTTCCGGTACAAAGAGGCCGCGGCGTATCTCAAGGCGGCGCAGACGCAGGTGACAAACGATCCGGAAACGCACTATCTGCTGGGTTTAGCCCTTGCCCAGCTTGGGGACGAACGCGGCGCCAGGACGCAGTGGGAGCTGGCGATGTTGTTTCCGGCGTATCGTCCGGCCGCGGCCATTCAGCTGGGATTGCTGGAATCGCGGCAAAACCATCTGGCGGAAGCGCTTTCGCTGATGGAGAAGGCGGGCGCCTTGCGAGCTAACGTACTGCAGGCGGCTCTCTTGAAGCGGCTGGGGCGCACTCAGGATGCAGCCGCGGTTGTGAGCCGGGGGCTGGCGGAGGATCCGACGAATGCCGGATTGCGGTATCTGCGAGGCGACAAAGGGATCTGGCAGGTACTGGCGGCCGATCCGGAACGTGTGCTGGAAGTGGTGGAGACTCTGGATCTGGGCTTTTGGGCGGAGGCGCTGGAGCTGCTCCAGCACCAAATACCCGGAGGTGGATGAGACTTGGCACGAGCCGGGCGGCGTGTTGCCCCAGCAGCATGCCATCGTGGCGTACTATCGCGCCTATTGCACGGAAAAGACAGGTGGTTCCGCGCCGGCGGCGTATCAGGCAGCGGCGCGATTACCTCTGGAGTATATGTTCCCGAACCGGCGCCGCTCGCTGCCGGTGCTGCGGAGGGCGATCGAGGTGGATTCCGAGGATGCGGGCACAAGGCTCCTGCTGGGCGATCTGCTGATGGCTGCCGGCCAGGTGGATGAAGCAATTGCGGAATGGACTGGCCCGGCGGGGATCCGCGAAACTGGCCACGCTGCACCGGAATCTCGGCCTGGCGCTGCTGCGTCTCCGGAACGAACCGGCGGAGGCCGCGCGGGTGTTGCAGGAAGGATTGAACGCCGACCAGCTCAATCCGGCGGTTTACGAGGCGCTCGACCAGGCATTGAGTATCAGGCACGGCCGCCGTCGGAACGGGCAGCGGCGTTGACACGTACCGGACTCGGCTGGGATGCCCAGAACCTATTGATCCGGCGGGCTTTGGCTCTCGCCGCCAACGGACAGGCGGAGCAGGCATTGGGGCTCCTTTCCGGGCGGTTTTGGCACCGGAGGAACTGGGTACGAACATCCGCCAGGTTTATGTCGAGATTCAGGTGCAGCACGCCCTGGCGTTGTCGCGGGACGGCCGGAATGAGCAGGCGGTAGCGGTCGCCCGCAAACTGGGGCAGCCGGTAGCCGGGCTCGACTTCACGCGCGACGGGATGGCCGTGTTTCTGGAGAATGCCCGTATCCAATACATTCTGGGTGAGTTGGAGGCAAGAGCCGGTCATGCGGAAGAGGCCCGGGCGTGCCGGCGAAGAGCCGTGGACCGGGCTGGGCGAGGCCGCCGACCTGGAACTGGCATTTGCGGCCCGCGCCGCTGAGAGGCTGGGCAGCCCGCTGGAGCAGCAAGCCGTCGGCAAACGCCTGGAACGAGGGCGTGCCGCGAATAGCGGGCTGGCTGTGTATGGGCACGGGGAGTTGTTGAGGATTGCCGGGCCAGGAAGCCGCCGCACTGGCGGAGTTCCGGCGGGCTCTGCTGCTGGACAACCGCGGACTGGCGCACCATCTCAGCGCCCTGGCCCTTCGCAATGTCCCGGCTGAGTAAGCATAGATAAGCAGAAATTCCTGAAACGAAAGGTAGCCAGAACGCGGCGTTTGTTCTAAGTGAAAGATTATTAAGGAATTGCTGTCCGCGGGTGCTGGATGCGGATGGACAGGGGAGCGGCCACCCATTGTTTTGCTTTCGATTTGCCGCGTTTTGCGCTACTCTCGAAGCAGTTCATGCCTAAGTCGATTCAGAACGAAGAGGTGATGGTCCGCGGTCCTCGTCTGCTGACCGAAGAACGGCGCCGGAAGATCCTGGAGATCCTGGAATCGGAAGGGCGGGTGACCGTGGAAGACCTGGTCCAGCGGTTCGGTGTCTCGTCGGTGACCGTACGAGGCGATCTGGATTCCCTGGCCAAAACCGGCTCGCTGATCCGTTCGCACGGCGGTGCAATCAAGCACATCGACCCGCGCACCGACTACCCCATCGCCTTCAAGGAAACGCTGCATAGTGCTGAAAAAGCGCGCATTGGTCAAGCCGCGGCGGAGCTCATCCGGCCCGGGCAGATCATCATTCTGGACTCCGGAACCACCACGGCGGAGATTGCCAGACGTTTGAAACACCTTAAAGTCAGACCGGTAACCGTGATCACGAATGCGCTGAATTCCGCGATGGAACTCAGCAGCAGTCCGGAGCTTTCGGTGGTGATGCTGGGCGGGATTCTGAGGCCAATGTCGTTTTCCCTGGTGGGTCCGCAGGCGGAGCAGACGCTGCGGGACTTGAACGCGGATCAGCTTTTTCTGGGTGTGGACGCGTTGAACCCGGAGCTGGGTTTGAGCACGCCCGACATCCTGGAAGCGCAGCTAAATGCCTTAATGATCAAGGTGGCACGGGAAGTCACCGTGGTGGCGGATTCCAGCAAACTGCGCCGCCGCAGTCTCTCGGTGATCTGCAAAGTGAATCTGATTCACCGGCTGATTACCGACACCGGGGCCGATGAGCAGGTGGTTGAGGCTTTGCGGGAACAGGGACTGGAAGTTCTCACGGTTTAATCTGGCAACAAAGATAATCTACTGAGCATTTCACCCTAATCAGCACACCGTTCCGTGCCGATGTTTGGATAGGCGGCCCTGTCTACTCTTCAGTTTAGAGTCAGGCAAACGCCTGACTTCGTCACACCGAACGGAACATGCTGGATCGCACAAAATCGAGGCGGGTGGTGCGCGGGGCGGCAGTCCTGCTGGGCGCCGTGCTGTCCGTCTGGGCAAGTCCCGGCAGCACCCCGGCGGAGTGGCGTTCGTGGGACAGTTCGGACGGCATGAATGAGTCCTATGCGCACGCGATCACTCTGGATCCGGCCGGCCGGCTGTGGGTGGTGCACGGCGCAGTGCCAAACCTGTCGATTCTGGATGGTTACCGCACGACCCACGTGCCGACGCCGGGGCGAGGCTCGAATCTGGCGGTAGGGGCTTCCGGCGAAGCGTGGGCGCTGAATGGTGACGGGCTCTTCCATCTGGAGAAGGGCCGTTGGGTGCGGCGGGCGGTGCCGGGATTCGAAGAGGAGAAGTTGACGGGGTCCGGCCGGGTCGCGGTGGATGAACAGGGCGGCGTCCTGCTGGCTGGCGCGGACCGGCTGTACCATTACGACGGTGTTCACCAGAAGACGGCGGTTTTGTGGCGCAGCGAGAGCGGGTTGGGCCGGCTGGAGGCCGTGGCGCGCGATGCGGCCGGGACCTGGCTGGTGCTGGCCGACGGGATCGCTTTCCGGCCGAAGGGCTCCAGGCAGTGGAGTGAGTTCAGCAGCACCAAGGCGGGGCTGACCGGGTTGAGCAGACCGTGGGCCGATGGCAGCGGGGCGCTGATGCTGGGCGGCCGGGAGCAGATTTCCAACCGTGCGGTCCTGGTGGAGTTCGATCACGGGAAATGGACGGTGCTGTATCGCGGGGGCCGGGTTCCGGTGTGGGGCTGGCGTAGCGGTGGAGTGTTGTGGAGGCTGGAAGGAAACTGGCTCTACACGAAGAACAGCGACGGATGGGCCCGTGTCGAGAAACGGGGCGCGATGGGCGGCTTAATCTACGATGCCGTGCCAGACGGCCGTTCGACGTTCTGGGTGGCGACGTCGCAGGGGGTAGCGCGGCACTTTGAGCCCGTCTGGAGGACGCCGGAAGGCGCGGATTCCGATCAGATTGTCTCCGGCATTGTGGAGGACGAGCGCAAAAGGCTGTGGTTCCTGCACGACTCGATGCTGCTGCTGAACGACCAGGGCCGGTGGTCGAGGTATGAGCTGCCGGAAGAGATGAAGCCGAAGACGCTCCATACCGGGAGTTCGACGGCGCTGGGCGGGCGGTTTTATTTCCTTTGCGAGAACGGCAAGCTTGCTTCGTTTCGTCCGGAATCGGCCCAGTTTGGATGGGTGAATCATCCCTCGGGCCGGATGGTGCGCACGGCAAACGTCAGTCCGGACGGCCGCTTGTTGGCGATCACGCGAGAGCCCGGGAAGAGCATAGACCAGGTTGAGATGTTCGATGGCGAGCGGTACTCCCCGCTGCAGCAACTGCCTGAACGGGGCGCTGGACGAAGACGTCCGCTCGATGGCGCAATCGGGCGATGGGATTCTGTGGATTTGCGGCGGTTTGGAACTGTCGGGCTGGAAGCAGGGCCGACGCGTTTCCGTCGCCCATCCGGAAGGCCCCACGGCCGTGGGCGGCTTTCATCTGGTGGAAGCGGCGCCGGGCCAGCTCCTGATGGGCGGCCGCGGTGCGGTTTCGCAGTGGAACGGGCGAAGCTGGAAGGCGCTGCATGGAGGGCTGGAACGGGCCCGGCACGTTTTGAAGGCGCGGGATGGGACTATCTGGATTGCAGCGGCCAATGGCGTTCATCGTCTCAGAGACGGAATGATGATTACGAACGACACCGACGAGGGGCTGCCCACGGGTGTCTCGTACACGCTCTTCGAGGATAGTCAGAGCCGGATCTGGGCGGGCACGGCGCAAGGCATCAGCCTGTTCAACCCCGACGCCGATAAGGGTCCGCCGGTCACCTATATCCCGAAGGCGATCAACCGTTCCGAAGTTTCGCCGCAGGGCGATGCCGCGGTATCGTTTGCCGCGATCGACCGCTGGAAGAAGACGGATGTTTCCCGGATGGTCTTCTCTTACCGGATCGATGATGGGGCGTGGTCGGATTTCTCAGCGAATCCGATCCTGAGCTTGCACCGCCTGTCCGGAGGGGTCCACCGGGTTTCCGCGAGAGCGGCCGACCGGAACGCCAACATCGACGCGCGGGGTACTACTTTTGAGTTTGAAGTGTTGTTGCCGTGGTACCGGCAGCCGGTGTTTCACGCAATCGCTTTCGCGGCGCTGATGGTCATCGCGGCGCTGATGCTGGCGGTGACGCGCAATTTCCACGCGCTGCGCCGGGCTATGCTGGCGGCCGAGAGCGCCAGCCGCTCGAAGAGCGAGTTCCTGGCCAATATGAGTCACGAAATCCGCACGCCGATGAACGGCATCATCGGGATGACGGAACTTGCGCTGAGGACGAATCTCAATACAGAACAGGCCGAGTACCTGAACACGGTGAAGGAATCGGCGGATGCGTTGATGACGATTCTCAACGATATTCTCGATTTCTCGAAGATCGAAGCCGGGAAGTTCGAGTTGACCTGCGGCGACTTCAGCCTGCGCGACAGCGTGGGCGACTGCCTGCGGTTGCTGGCCATCCGCGCGCATGAGAAAGGCATTGAACTGGCGATGGACATTCGTCCCGACGTGCCGGATGTGCTGTCGGGCGATGCGGGACGCCTGCGCCAGGTGATGATGAACCTGGTGGGCAATGCCGTCAAGTTCACCGAGGTGGGCGCGGTGCTGGTGCGGGTGAAGGTGGAGCGGATGGAGCCGGATGGGCCGGTGCTGGACTTCCAGGTGGCGGATACGGGCATCGGCGTGCCGCCGGACAAGCGGGTTAGGATCTTCGCACCCTTCGAGCAGGCGGATGGTTCGACAGTGCGGCGGTTTGGCGGCAGCGGCCTGGGTCTGGCGATCTCCTCGAAACTGGTTCAGCTCATGAAGGGCGTGATCTGGGTGGAGAGTCCCTGGGTAGCGGAAGACCGAGTGGAAGGTGGCCCCGGCAGCGTGTTCCATTTCCAGGCGAAGTTTGGGAACGGAGGCCCTCTGCTAAAGCCGGAGGAGATCAACATCCCTGCTTTCGCCGGCCTGCGCGTTCTGATTGTCGACGATCATCCGATCAATCGGGGCATTCTGGCGGAAACCTGTGCCGGCTGGAAGATGAAGACGCGGCTGGCGCGGGATGGTGCTTCGGCTCTGGCGATGATTGACGAAGGCCTGGCCGCCGGCGAGCCCGAGAATCTGGTGATTCTGGACTTCAACATGCCGGCCATGGATGGTTTTGAGTTGGCGCGCCGGTTGAGGAAACGTGACGGACTGCAGGCGACGCGGATGCTGATGCTGACTTCGGCCGGGGAACCGGGCGACATCGAGCAATGCCGCCGGGTGGGGATTGACGCTTATCTGTTGAAGCCGGTTAAACAGGCGGAACTGGCCGCGGCGATCGATAGTTTGTTCCGCACGTCCGTGCAGCAACCTGTGGCGGCCGTGGAGCAGGTACAGGAGGCGAGCCAGTCTCCAGGCGTCCGGAAACTGCGCGTCCTGCTGGCCGAGGACAATGCCGTGAACCAACGGCTGGCGATGCGCATGATTGAGAAGAGCGGGCATGCGACCGTGGTGGCGGGGAATGGGCGTGAGGCAGTGGAAAAGTTCGCCCAGGACCAGTTCGATCTGGTGCTGATGGACGTACAGATGCCCGAGGTTGATGGCCTGGAGGCCACGGCTTCCATTCGCAGGATGGAGCAGGAGCGGGGCATTCACACCCCCATCTATGCCATGACCGCCTATGCCATGCGAGGTGATGAGGAGATCTGTCTGAACGCTGGAATGGATGGCTACCTCTCCAAACCGATCCAGATCCAGCAGCTGATTGGGCTGTTGAGGGCAGTGTCGGGCACCGGCAGCCTGGACGAGGGCAAGGTCAACAACGGCGGGCAATAGCTCCCGTGGACTCGCGGGCGAAAACTCACTCCTCCCGGAGAGCCGTCAGCGGCTGGATCCGGGAGGCGCGCCGGGCCGGCCAGTAACCGGCGCCGGCCGCAATAGCCAGTAGTAAAAGGACAGCAAGAGCAAGGGTAGTTGGATCATTTGGTGACAGCCCATAGACCAGGTGTGCCACCGAACGAGTGAGCGCCAGGGTCAGGAGGAGACCCAGGCACAAGCCTGCCCACGCCATGGTCAGTACTTCCCGCAGCACCATACGCAGAATCCGCCCGTGCTCCGCGCCCAGGGCAATGCGGATCCCGATCTCATTCGTGCGGCGTGCTACGCCGTAGGAGACGACGCCGAAAAGCCCGATTGTGGCCAGAACCAGGGCCAGGGCTCCGAAGCAGCCGGACAGCCCCGCGATGAGCCGTTCCCTGGAGGTCGACTCCTCGACCCTGGTGGCGAGGGTTGTGAACTCGAGGGAGACGGCGGGGTGGACCTCCGCAATCGCGGCTTTCACCGCTCCAGTCAGGAGGGCGGGCGATGCGCCGGCGGTGCGGATTTCGAAGTTCGTCATTGGGAAGGGCAACGGATCCTGATTCCAGGCCAGGTAGACGAGGGGGCGGATCGTATCGCGCATCGAGCCGTAGCGCACATCGCCCACCACACCGACGATCTCCACGGGGCTGCCCATCGTGTTGCCCTTCCGGACACGGAAGCGCCGGCCCAGCGGGCTGGCCGTGCCAAAGTATCGGTTCGCCATGGTCTGATTGATGACGGCAACGGGTGGCGCGTCAGGTGTGTCGTGGAGGTCGAAATCCCGGCCCGCGAGCAATGGCGTGCCCAGGGATTCAAAGAACCCGTCGCCCACGGAATTGGTATCCACGGCGATGAGCGGAGTGGAGTGGCCCGGCACTTCCTCAATGGCCAGTTCCCGGGTGGAAGCACAGCCGCAGACGGGTGTCAGACTGGAATTGGCGGCGGCTCGCACACCGGGCAGGGTTCGGAGTTTTGCCAGCATCCGCAGGTAGGCGTCGCGACGATGCTCCGGAGCATAGTGAGCGTTGCGGAGGTCGGCACCGGCGATGAGGACCTGGTCCTTCGCGAAGCCTGTCTCCGTGGTCATCAACTTCCGGAGAGTCGTCAGCATCAAGCCGGCGCCCACGACCAGCGGCAACGACAGGGCAAGCTGCAAGGCGACGAGGCCGCGGGCCGTGCTGAACCGGGAGCCGCCGATCGTGTCGCGAGCCTGCGCCTTCATTGCCGCGAAGGGCTGGATGCGCGTGCCCCTCCAGGCCGGTGCGAGTCCGAAGAGCAAGCTGGTGAGCAGGGCAATGGCCGCGGTGAAGCCGAGCACCCGCCAGTCGGGCACCGCATCCAACGGTACATCGAGTATGGCCAATAATCCGCTGGTGGCCCAGCGGGCGATGAGCAATGCGAGCAACGCGCTGAGACCCGCCAGCAGGAGGCTTTCCGCCAGCAACTGGCGGATGAGGCGGCCCCGGCTGGCGCCCAGGGCCATGCGGACTGCAAACTCGCGACGGCGAGCCACGCAGCGCGCCAGCAGCAGGTTGGCGACGTTGGCGCAGGCGATGAGCAGTACCAGGCCCACGATGCCCATCAGCAGCATGAGCGCATCGTGGTACTGTTCGCGCAGGTAGGACAGTCCGGTGGCGAAGGGGACGGTGACGAGGGTGCGTTTCCGGTAGTCATTCTGTTCCAGCGAGCCCCAGTGAGCGGGTACGGTGGTCTGGAAGATGGAGGGCGCCAGGGCTTTCATCCGCGCGGTCGCCTGGCCGGGCGTGATGCCCGGGTTGGGGCGGCCCACCAGGCGGAGCCAGGCATAGAGAGTGTTGTAGTTGCCCGGAGCGGCATGAATGTCGAGGTTGCTGGTCTCGCCGTGGAGGACCTTTTCCGCGCAGAGCGGTACCAGCACGTCAAAGGTGGAGCCGACATCCAAGCCGGTGAAACCGGGGGCGGTGACTCCGGCGATGGGGATGGGATGCCCGTCGAGGGAAATGGTCTTGCCGAGGATCTCTGTACGGCCGCCGTACTCTTTCTGCCAGAAGCCGTGGCTGAGGATGGCGGCGCCGGGGCAGCCGCGCCAGTCGTCCGCTTTCGTCAGGATTCTTCCGATTGCGGGCTGAAGGCCGAGTGTGTCGAAGTACTGGCCTGAGGCGAAGATTCCGTTGGCGTAGCGGGCTTCGCCGCCAGAGGACAGGTTGAAGCGCCAGCGGCAGTAGGCGAAGAGGCCGGAGAAGACCTGCTGGTGGTCGCGGATGGTTTCCCATAGCGGATTGCTGTAGAACTGAGGCGAGTCCATGGTCACCTGGAGCAGTTGCTCGGGGTGGGGCACCGGCAGAGTCCGCAACATGAGGCCGTTGATCAGGCTGAAGATGGCAGTGTTCGCGCCGATGCCGAGGGCGAGCGAAAGGGTCGCCAGGATGGTGACGGCCGGCGCGGAGCGAAGCGAGCGGAGAGCCTGGCGCAGGGTCTCCAGGAAGGGGTCAAGCATGCATGGTCTCCGGGGGTTGAGTATCCGCCTGGGCTTATTGTGGCCTGGATGTCAGCTTAGCGGAGAGGCAGGGGCGATGCGTAGCGCGAAACAGAGTTGAGAGAGTAAGTTGCTTTGATCGCTCTAGTGAAAAGACGTGCTTTCGTTACATCAACTCCCCGGGGAAGTCCCTGATTACAGGCGACATCCTGTAACCTCCAGACCCTTCAGAGCGTCGAATTGGTAGATGCTGCCTGGTACAAAGCGGTCGTGGGAGCCTGTCGGCGACCGCGACCCGGTCATCAAGTTCGGCGTGTTTGCGGCGGATGTCCGGACCGGTGAACTCAGTAAGAATGGAATTCGCATCAGATTGGCGGACCAGCCCTTCCGCATTCTGATCGCTCTGTTGCGCAGTCCGGGTGAGCTGGTGACCAGGGAGGAACTGCGGCAGATCCTCTGGGGCGACGACGTCGCCGGGGATTTCGAACAGGGTTTGAACCGGTCCGTGAATAAGGTCCGGGAGGCGCTGTGCGATACGGCGGTCAACCCACGGTATGTCGAGACTTTGCCTGGCCGCGGGTACCGGTTCATTGGGCCGGTTGAGGCCGAGGCTCCGCCGGCGGTTGAGCAACCCACCGGCCATGTGATCCGGTGGAAGTGGATCCTAGCTGTCGTGGGCCTGAGTGTCGCCGCGGGGGCATTTCTGGCTTTGCGCTGGACCCAGCCTTTGGTCCCGACGGCGCACTGGCGGAAGCTCACTACCGACAACTACAGCAAGGTTCCCCCGGTCCTGACGGATGGCAGCCGTCTGTACTTTCTGGCAGGGTATCGTGGAGAGCAGTTTATTGCCCAGCTTTCGGCCAGCGGCGGGCTGCCGATGAAATTGCCCATTACGCTGCCGGGACCCGATTGTACGTTGCACGACCTGTCGCCGGAAGGCGAGGAACTGCTGCTGACGGCAACCTCAAGTCCTGGCCGCACAAAGCTTTGGCCGCTCTGGAGCCTGCGCATCGGGGATGGCACCGCGCGGCGGGTGGGGAGCGTGCTTGCGACTTCCGCCGCTTTCTCTCCGGATGGCAGCCAGATTGTCTTCTCCACGGAGAGCGAGCTGTTTATCGCGCCTCGCAGTGGAGCCCCGGTTCAGCGAGTGATTGAGTTGAAGGACAGTTTTGTCGATTCTGTTGGCTGGTCGAGGAGCGGGGATCTGCTTCGGTTCTCCCGGCGAGATCCTCTCTCGGGGCAGGCTGCGGCCTGGGAAGTCCGGACGGATGGCACCCGGCTTCATCGCCTGACTCCGGACTGGGACGCGGCTACGTTTGTGCCGGCGGGCTGGGCGCTGGATGGCGACTTGGGCCTCTTCTCGGCCGGTGGCAACTTCTGGGCGATGCCGGAGCCGGGGCTGTTTCGGGCGGGTCCGCGGCAGCCGACAAAACTCACGAGCGACGAACCTGAATTCTCGAGCTACGTGCGATCGCAAGGAGGCCAAAAGTTTCACGCGATCGGGATCGACCGTCTGGGGGAATTGCAGAGTTTTGACAGGGGTTTGAAGACCTGGACCCCTGTGCTGGATGGGATCTCGGCTGAGCAGGCGGAGTATGCCCGCGATGGCCGGCGCATCGCCTATGTTAGCTATCCCCAGCGTTCACTTTGGGTTAGAGAGGCGGACGGGACGCGTCCGATCCAGTTCACGAGTCCTCCGATGGTGCCTCTGCTGCCGCGGTGGTCGCCGGACGGCCGAACCATCGCGTTCTCGGCCCAGGAGTCGGCGGACAAGCCGATGCGGACGTATGTTGTTGATACGGAAACAGGAGCCATGCGTCTGGCTGTGCCTTCGGACGCAGGGTCGCAGAGCGATCCGACATGGTCGGCGGATGGTCGCAAGCTGATGTTTGGAGTCAGTGCCACCAGCGCACGGGAGAATGTGTATCTGCGGCTGGCCGACCTGCAGACGGGCCAAGTCGTGAAGTTCGAGGGATCCGAAGGCTTGTTCAGCCCGCGCTGGTCGCCTGACGGCTCGATGGTGGCGGCTCTGCGCCTGGTTGGCACGCGCAATCTGATGCTCTACCGTTTCAAGGATCGCAAGTGGGTGCAGTTATCCGACCTGCAATGCCGCTGGCCGACGTGGTCGCCGGACGGCAAATCGATCTTCTATCTCGCCCGTAACCACCTGATGAGATACGATTTGACCCGCAGCACCAACGAGGTTGTCTCCGACTTGCCGGTCGGGGAACTGGGCGGATTCATGCATGGGATCGGTATGTCCAGCAACGTCTCACCGCTCAGGACTCTGGATCATAACAGCCCGCAGGTCTATGAGTTTGAGTTCGCTCAACGCTGAGAGTGGACTTGGCGGAGCCGTCCGCACTGGCGAATCTTGATCCCAGGAGCCTGTCAGATGCTTCCCTCAGCCGGTTGACGCATGGACCGATACCGGCGGAGGGGTCTGCTGAGAATTGGGGAGATCCAGGCTCCTGGACAAGACTTGCCGTCTGCCCTACGGCACTCACGAGGGTAGGGCACGGACGGGATTTAGTTGCCGAACTCAACCTTCATCTTGGATCCACCCAGATCGATCGAGGTGAGTTCAACGGTGGCGCTACCCTGTTTGGTGTTGACGGCCGTGGTCTTGAACTTCGTGGTTCCTTCCGCGACTTTCATCGGCACTTCGATGGCTTTGTTGTTCTTCGCCAGAATCAAGGTGGCGCTCGTGCCGTCCACCTTCACGGTGTAGCGGCCGGGTTCCAGTTTCACGGTACCAGCGGTCACCGCAGTCGAGAGCGCGAAATCGTATGACTTCGCGAAGATTGGGGTCAACGTGGCGAGGGTGAGGAGGGCGGCGAAAAAGAGAGTCTTGAGCTTGTTCATAGAGGTTTCCCTGTTCACCAGTTCAACCAAGATGGGCGCCAATCTCCATCTCTTCGGGATGGAAGACGCATGGATTCAGCATCCCTCGTCAAAGTGCTGATAAAGGGCGACATCCAGGTGCGTACTGACGTCGCGCGGCGTGGAAGTGTGGCCGTTGAAACACGGTCAAATACAATACATACTCGTTCATGGCCTCCTCAACAGGGCTGAGAAGGGCCTTCTGCCGTACTCGATCGAGGAGGTGGTGATTCCTCGTAGTTGCACGTCGGACTGCAAGAGCTGGACGGTTGGCGGCCGTGGTGTGGCGCCAGGGCGGGATTGCGGTGGGCCGCTTCAGCCCAACCCGTACTCCTTCAGCCGGTATTGCAGGGTGCGCAGACTGATGCCCAACTCGCGCGCGGCGTGCGTACGGTTTCCTTCGTGCCGCTTGAGTGCTTCGGAGATTGCCCGGCGTTCCAGATCGCGCATATTGAGTGGTCCCGCACCCGGGTTGAGGACGGGACCCAGATTGGCAAACGGAAAGTGTTCCGGCAGAACCGTCGCATCGGCCAGAATGGCAGCTCTCTCCATGGTGTTCTCCAACTCCCGGACATTCCCGGGCCAGGAGTGAGCCCGCAAAGCGTAGCGGGCTTCGTCCCCAAGGCGAAGGTCGTCCTTCTCAAAGCGGCGGGCGGCCCGATCGAGGAATAGCTCCGCGAGGGCGTCGATATCGGCCGGCCGCTCCCGCAGAGGCGGGATCTCGATGGGAAAGGTGCTGAGACGGAAGTAGAGGTCGGAGCGAAAGCGTCCCTCCTGGACCGCGCGAGGGAGGTCCTGGTTGGTGGCGGCGATGATTCGAACGTCCACTTCCACGGTGGCGGTGCCGCCGACGCGCTCGAACACCCGCTCCTGGAGGACACGCAGAAGCTTTGATTGGAGGGGTGCGTCCAATTCGCCGATCTCGTCCAGAAAAAGGGTCCCGCCGTTGGCCCGTTCGAAGACACCGCTGTGACGGTCCGTCGCTCCGGTGAAGGAACCTCGTTCATGACCGAACAGTTCGCTTTCGACCAGCGTGGGTGCCAGCGCAGCGCAGTTCACCGCGACGAATGGTCTGGCTGACCGTTTGCTGTTGGCGTGCAGGCAGCGGGCGATGACTTCCTTGCCGACACCGCTCTCGCCGAGCAGGAGCACCGTCGCCGGCGTTGGCGCGACTTTCCGCAGCAGGCCGAGAATGTGCAGCATATGCTGATCGCGCGCGACCATGGAGCCACAGATTCCACCTTCGGCGTGGGCTGGCGGTTGCGAGACCTCCGGAACGTCGCCGGAGTTCGCCTTCAGAGCTAGGGCCCGGCGCACGATGCGCCGTAGTTCCTCGGGACTGCGCAGAGGTTTTTCCAGATAATCCATCGCACCGCGTTTCATGGCGTCGACCGCGGTGGAAACCGTGCCAAAACCGGTGATGAGTACAAACGGTGTTCCCGGGGCATGTTCAGCAAACCACTTCTGCACGTCGAGCCCATCGCCGTCAGGCAGTTTGAGATCCGAGACCACCAGCGAGAAGGTCCGGGTGCCGCACAGGCGCCGGGCCTCGCCCACCTTGGCGGCTGTTTCGACGGGATATCCTTCGCCGGCGAGGATCGTCTCCAGTAGTTTGCGGAAACCAGGATCGTCATCGACTACGAGAATCGGATTCATCTCTTCGTACTCCATCGGATTTCCGCACACGTGCCGGATGGCTTCCCCTGGTGGAGGTCGACCTCGCCGTGGAGTGCCTGGACGATGTTCCGGACGATCACCAGGCCGAGGCCGGTTCCCTGCGCCTTGGTCGTCATAAAGGGTTGGAACAGCTTTCGACGGATCTCCGGCGGAAGTCCGGGACCATTGTCGGTGATGCGGATCCAGGCTGCGGAGGCTTCGAGCCGGACTTCGGTCCCGGCATCCAGGGCATTGCGGATGAGATTCAGCACCGCCTGCTCCAGCATGTCAGGGTCGGTCCGGAGCTGGAAACTCGCTGGGCTGAACTGGACCTCTGGCGCGTGTGGCCGGAGTCTCTCTCCATTTCCTGCCAGCCGATCTCCCTCCATTGAGGTTGTGGAACGCGGGTGTAAGCGAGCAAATCCTTGACCAACTGTTCCAGGCGGCTGGTCTGTTCCAGCGAGGTGGCCAGCCAGACGCGTGCGTCCCCGGTGACCTGTTCCTGCGCGAGTTGGAGGAAGCCTTTGAGGGCGCCCAGGGGGTTGCGGATTTCATGAGCCAGCACGGCAGACATCTGTCCGAGTTCCGCCATGCGAGTCAATCGGGCCTGTTTTTCCCGAGCCCAGACGGTATAGGCGGTGAGGATGCTCATCACGAGGGCGACGGCGATGGACAGGTAGAGATTCTGTCTTGGGCGGGCGGTGAGAAAATCGGCGGCGGCCGGATTCAGGTCCAGTCGAGCCAGCCTTGTCTCGCCCGCCGCGTGGTAGGGAACCCAGGCCCGAAAGGCGTCTGGCGCGCGGTCCTCAAGTCGAAAGAGTTCCCGTCCATCGAAGAAGGGTTGGATGGAAGGTTCGGCGGTGACGTCGGCGGGTCCGAACGTGCGCACGCCGAGCACTGCCGGCTCATCCTCCATCAATCTGGAGGCCGGCATCTGCTCGAGGCGGGTAGCGATCTCCGCTGCCTTGTCGCGCAGGAAGGCTCCACGCGCCTGCGCCAGTTCCCGCAACATGAGCAGTGCGTTCACAAGCAGGATCAGCGGCAGGGCAAGGAGCATGCCGGCGACCAAGCGCCAAACCAGCCTGGCTGGTGGAGAAGCCATAGGTCTGATCCTGGGATGCAGAAACTGCGTGGTTCGTGACTCGGACTCCGGTGTCCTATTTCTTGCCGGGGCCGCCGCTCCGCATTCCGCCCATCCAGAGCGGCCAACCATTCTCATCGCGAAGTCTGAGAACCTTTCTGGCCGAGGGCAGTTCGACACGGATAGCCACGACGCTTTCGCCCATCCTGTAGCCTTTTGCCGTGAGGCTGTCACCGGCCTTTGGAGTGAAGTTCTCCTGCATCAGGTAGCGCATGGACCCGAGATAGAGTTTGACCAGTTCCGTGGAGGTCTTGACTTCCAGGTACGGCATGCCCTGTCCCATGGCGATGTGGACCTTGGTAATGGTGCCGGACAGTTCCACGATGGGCTGTTCGGCGATGGGCGGCTTCTGTTCATCGAAGGCCCAAAGTGGCGATGAGAGAAGCATGAGCCCGAGTAGCCAGGTGTACATGGCGCAGCTCCCGAAGGTTGTCTACTTTTTGGTTTGTGCCCGAGGACACGAATCTGACTTCGGGCAATTCTGGCACTGTTTGCGGTCGCACTGCCCGCCGCACTGCTGCTTCCTGTTGTTGTCCTGGCCCTGGCCTCGACCCTGGCAGTTGCCTCGCGCGGCGGAGAGAGGCGCGGCCAAGGCCACGCAGAATACCAACATCGAGATGATCGCTTTCATATGAGTTGCCTCCGCTGAGATGCATTGCAGTTTCCGCACCATCGTGCCGGTGCGGGCAACTTCTGTCTTTTCAAAAGAGTGAGTTCCCGGACCGCGCAATCGGCGCAGGGCAACCGCGCAATTCCTGCAGGACGGAACCCACACCAGGCTGAACTGCAGACGCACAGAACCGGCTGCCGCCGCGCAACCGCTGCGGATCAGTCTTGACCATCGCGCAAATGCTGCACGCTTCTCTCGCCCGGATTGCACGGACCTGATTCATTTGCAGTGACTTGCGATTTGGTTGGCGAGTTGCGGCAGGAAGTGCGTTCGCAGAATTCCCTACTTGCGGAGATCCAGAATGAAGCGCAGACTCTTTTCTCTTTTGTCCTCGTCCGTGCTGGCCGCGGCCGCCGCTCTGGCGCAGGGCCACAACGGAACAGGAGGGCCCGGCAACGGCAATGGCGGCACGACGCCGGCGGGATCCGGCCTGAACATGGCGGCCCAGAAGACAGTGAACGGCCCCATCACCAGTATCCAGATTGGCTACGGGGTGCAGTATCCCTCCATCGTGGTCAACCAGATCCAGATTAAGGTGGCACCCGTCTGGTTCCTGCTGGAGAATGACTTCGAGCTTGCCGCCGGCGATGTCGTGTCCGTGCTTGCGGCTCCCTCGTACAACAGCGCCGACACGTATCTCTATGCTGTCAGGATCAGCAAAGGCGCTGCTGACCTGACACTGCGCGACACGCTTGGTATGCCGGTGTGGATTCATCCAGGCAGTGGGCAGGCCGGGCAACCGCGGGCTCATGCCCTCTGCGGCGCCTGCATCGATCCCGCCACAGCGCAATCGGCAACCGGCATCATTGATCGTGTGAATGCGGGTGCGGGCATTCAACAGCCGACGCTCGTGCTGCGGCTCGCAGACGCCTCACTGCTGACTGTGAAGCTGGGCTCGGAGAGACTCATCCTGTCCAGCGACTTTGAGCTGAATGCCGGTGCCACGATTACGGTGAAGTACGTACGTTCCACCTGCACGGAAGTGCTGATTGCACTCCAGTTGACCGACGCCAGCGGCAAAACTCTCATCCTTCGCGACTAGATGGTGGAGTGTAGTGGATGGGAGCATGCCAAGGCTCCCATCCAGCGGGCATTTGCGATAGGCTCTTGGCCGATGTTGTCATGATCAGGTTTTGCGAAACGCCTTGCCTCACGGCGCAGAAAACGACCCCCTGCCGGGGCCGCCGCTGCCTCATCCGGCAGTCGGCGCGTGGTGACCGAGTCGCGGTGGAACTCCTGTTCGAACGAATCTACACAGCGGTCTACCGGCAGGCGCAGTGGATCTGCCAGGATCGCGATGAGGCGCAGGATCTTGCCCAGGAGACGCTGGCGCTGGCGTTTCAGGGGCTCGGCAGTCTGAAGGAGCCGCGGTTGCTGATGCATTGGCTCACTACGATCGCCCGAAACCGGTGGCGTGAGCGCGGGCGGAGAAGTAAGTTTGCCCCGCCGTCCCTGGATGAGTTCACCGACAACCTGCACAGCGCATCTTCCTGCCAATCAGATTCACCCATTGACCGCCTCATTTTCCGGGAGACCGCGGAAACCCTGGCGCAGGCTGCGCGCGCCCTGCCGCCTCTCCTTGGGCAGGCGTTTCAACTGCGTGTACTCGACCAGCTTTCGACGAAAGACACTGCCTGTCAGTTAGGTATCAGTGAGATGGCTGTCCGCGCGCGACTGAGCCGGGCGCGGATCCAGCTGAGGAATTCGCTCAGGAACAGTGCGGGCAACATATGATCCGATCTTCCCTCCTGCTCATAGCCTTTACCTCCCTTGCCGCACAGGAGTCTACCCGATTCCTGCCCGCACAGTCTTGCTCTCTCTGTCATACGAGGATCCCCAAAGTGGGCGGCTCCTGGCAGGAATCGGCCGACTGGGTGGGACCTTCGTATCTCTGGAAAGACTCCATGATGGCGCATGCCGCTCAGGATCCTTACTGGCGGGCGAAGGTTGCCTACGAGACAAGCCTGGCGCCCGCGGAGTCCACCGAGATTGAAGACAAGTGCCTGAGGTGCCATGCACCGGCGGATGAGTATCCCAAGCGAGTGAGGGGAGAGCAACTGCGGCTCACCGGATTGACGGAGTCCGGACGCGAGGGCGTGACGTGCACGGTGTGCCATCAGATTGAGCGGACGGGCCTCGGCCGGGCAGAATCCTTCACCGGATCCTTCCAACTCGGAACGAAGGACCGTGTCTACGGACCGTTTGCCGATCCTTTCGTCATGCCGATGCTGCATCACACGGGCTACACCGCGACGGAGGCTGTTCATGTGCAGGAAGCTGCTTTTTGTGGAACCTGTCACACGGTGATCACTCACCCGCGAGGCGGCACCGGAGAATTCGTCGAACAGGCGCCCTTTCTGGAATGGCTGGCCAGCGAGTATCCGCAACGAGGGACGACTTGCCAGAATTGCCACATGCCCGCGCTGGAGGCGGCCCAATACATCGCTCATCGACCTCCTGGCGGGGCGTTCCCGCCCACGTCACCGCGTGCGCCCTTTGCACAACACCTCTTCGCCGGAGGCAATGCACTGGTGCCCGGACTGCTGGGGAACCGCGAGATGGAGTCCAGGGCGCGGCAGCAACTCAGCCGGGCACTGAAGCTGGAAGTGAACGCCCGGCTGGCGGATGACGGTGTGCGTGTCGAGGTGGTAGTGACCAATCTCACCGGGCACAAATTGCCTACTGCCTTTCCCAGCCGCCAGTTGTGGATCCATCTCCGGGTGAAGAACGATGAGGGACAGGTTGTCTTCGAAAGCGGCGATTGGGACCGTGATTCAGGCGAGTTAGTAAGAGGGGCAGAACTGGCGGTCTTCGAAGCGGAGTACTCCGACGGGAAAGGCCGTCCGACCGTCTCCCTGTTGGAGGCGGCCCACTATCGCAAGGACACGAGGATTCCGCCATCGGGCTTTCGCACCAGCCGTCTGGCGGAGGCCGGGCTGCAGAGGTTTGACATCAGTCCGGTTGCCGTACCAGGAAACATGACCCTTCAACCGGGTTCAGCGCTGATTCGGTACAAGTTGAGATTGGGTGGCCCTCTGCAGGTAGAGGCGGAAGCGCTGTTTCGCACCATTCGGCCAGACCATCTACTACCTGCCGTGCCGATTCCAGCCGGCCTACGGAAGCCCGTTCTGCTGGCTCGGGCGACCACCGCGCTCCGTTGATCCTCGTTGCCGTGCAAGTTCTGCGCAGCGCGCCGGCGGCTGCCGTGCAGGCTTTGCGGCGAGCGCGCGGCAACCGGTTGTAAGTGTTTGATTCCTGGCTCCGACGCCTCCTGGAACGGTGTTTGCACGGCTTCCTGGCAGGAGACAGCATCATGCAACGGACACTTTCCTTCCTTCTCGCGGCGGCTTTCACACTGGCCACCGCATCCGCGCAGTTCGCCCCGGGCGCCAATAAGGGTTACGGCCCCAAGGACGGCAGCGGCTACGGAGTCACTTCCGGCCGAGGCAATGGTCCCAAAGACGGGACCGGCTACGGAGCCCGTTCGGGCCGGGGCAACGGCACAGGCACATGCGACCAGACAGGACCCAAGGGCACTCGTAGAGGCGGCCAGTCTCGCGGAGGCCGCCGGTAATCAAGGCGCGATGCAGCCGGCGAAAGAAGGGAATCGAACCACATGTCACTCACTCAGATTCAACCGATGAAGTCTGGCAAAGCCTGGTACCGGTCGCCCGTCGCGACCCGGCACGGCGTAATGATCTTCTTCTTTCTGTTCCTGCTGCACGTCGCTTACGATCACCAACTTCGGGGCGGAGGGCCGAAAGGCTCCCCGTCCATTGAGGCCTACTGTCCATTCGGCGGGATAGAAACTCTCTATCAATTCATCACGACCGGAGGTTTCATCCGCCATATCGAGCCGTCGGCGCTGATCCTCATGGGTGCCGTGTTCCTGCTGACTCTGCTGTTCAGTCGAGGATTCTGCGGCTGGATCTGCCCCTTTGGCAGCCTGCAGGAGTGGCTGGGCCTGTTGGGCCGGCGGATCTTTGGGAAAGCCTACAATCCCACCGGAACTTGGGAAAAGCGCCTGCGGGGGCTGAAGTATGTGGTTCTCGTCCTCATCATCTTCTTCACCTGGCGGCTGGGCACCCTGGTCTTCCGCCCGTACGATCCGTTTCTCGCATTCTTCCATCTTGGAAATGGATTCCGTGAGATGCCATATGCCTACGCCGTCCTGGGCGGGGTGCTGATCGGTTCCCTCAAAGTGGACCGCTTCTTCTGCAAGTATGCGTGTCCGCTCGGGGCGGTAATCGGGCTCATCGGAAAGGCCGGGTTGACCCGCATCGCACGAACAGACGAAGGCTGCAAGGGCTGCAATGTCTGCCAGAAGAGCTGTTTCGCGCACATCGAGTTTTTGTCAACCAATACGATCAATGACGCGGAATGCAATCATTGCCTGGAGTGTGTCACCCACTGCCCGAAACCGAACGTCCTCACGCTACGCGGCGCCGGATGGAAGTTCTCGCATGGTGCGTATGCGGTTGTGCTGGTGACGGGGCTGTTTCTTACCATCGGGGTGAGCCAGATCTGGGGTAAGTGGAAGACGAAACCTTCGGCGGTGGCGTACACCAATGCGGCCGGGCAGTTGGATGCCGGTCAGATTCGAGGCTGGATGACGCTGGCCGAAATCAGTGAAGGCTACCGGATCCCCCTGACAACGCTCTATAGCCGCGCTCAGTTGCCAGGATCAGTGGATTCGGCCACGAGGCTCAATCAGGTCGCCGGCAAGTATGGGCTCAAGTTTGACCCTGACGGAATCCGGGATGTGGTTTCGGGCCTGCTTTCAGGGAATTCGGAGCAGAAGCAGCCCAAGGCCCACAGCGGCGGCAGCGAGGAGGTAAAGGGCTTCATGACGCTCAATGAGGTGGCGGCCAAGACTGGAGTGCCCGCGGACTTCATTCTGAAGGCGATGAAAATCAAGGAGCCGGTCAACGCGACACTGCCACTTCGGGAGTGGATGCACGCACAGGGCCGGTCCATTCAGGATGTGCGCGATGCCGTTTCGAGTTACCAGCCCGGAAAGCACTAGCCGCTATCACGGGACGATTCCAGCGCGTCGGGCCGATTCGTTCTATAGAATGTAAGCACTCCAGAAGTGCAACATGTCTATCCGAATCCTTATCGTCCTCCTCGTCGCGGCCGTCTCCGCTTCCGCTCAACAACCCTTAGCCGCCAGCCTCACTGTGCAGGCGAACCAGCCCGGGCCCCAGGTCAATCGCCAGATATTCGGCCAGTTTGCTGAGCATCTCGGCGCGGGTATCTACGGCGGGATCTGGGTGGGAGAGAACTCGAAGATCCCGAACACGCGCGGTTATCGCAACGATGTGCTGCAGGCTTTGCGGGACCTGAAGGTGCCCGTCATCCGCTGGCCCGGCGGCTGCTTTGCCGATGAATACAACTGGCGGGAGGGTGTGGGACCGCGGGCCAAACGTCCCGTCAAGATCAATACCCACTGGGGCGGCGTGACCGAACCCAATTCCTTCGGCACGCACGAGTTCCTCGACTTTGCGGAACTGGTTGGCGCGGAGCCGTACATCAGTGGCAATGTCGGCTCGGCTGCTCCCCGGGAGTTGGCGGAGTGGGTGGAGTATGTCACCTCACCGGCGGGTTCTCTGGCCTCCGAGCGCACGGCAAACGGGCGCAAGGATCCCTGGAAGCTGCCCTATATCGGGCTGGGGAATGAACTCTGGGGTTGTGGCGGGAACATGCGGGCCGAGTATGCGGCCGATGTCACGCGCCGCTACTCCACCTTCATCAAGGTGCCTGCCGGCGTGAAGATCCTGAAGTCGGCTTCGGGGCCATCGGATGAGGACTACCACTGGATGGAAGTCATGATGCGGGATGCCGGACGGCACTTCGACGCCATCGGCCTTCACTACTACACGATCACGAAGAACTGGCGGGTGAAGGGCTCGGCGACGGTATTCGACGAAGCCGAATATGCGACGACGCTACAGGCGACACTGCGTATGGACGGGATCATTACGCGTCATGCGGCGATTATGGATAAGTACGATCCGCAGAAGCGCGTCTGGCTGGCCGTGGACGAATGGGGGACCTGGTTTGATACGGAACCCGGCACCAATCCCGGCTTTTTGTATCAGCAGAACACGCTGCGCGATGCGCTGGTGGCCGCGTTGAACATCAACATCTTCACGAAGCATGCCGACCGCATCAAGATGGCCAACATTGCGCAGATGATCAATGTGCTGCAGGCGATGATCCTCACCAAGGACGAGAAGATGGTGCTTACGCCGACCTACCACGTCTTCGAAATGTTCAAAGGCTACCAGGACGGGACGGCTCTGCCGCTTGATCTGAAGAGCCCCTGGTACAACAAGGATAGTTCCTCCATGCCGGCGGTGAGCGCCAGCGCCGTTCGCGGCAAGGACGGCCTGCTGCATATCGGCCTGGTGAACGTCGATCCGAATAATGCGGTGACAGTGACGGCTGAACTGGCCGGAGCCGGCGCGGCTTCGGTGACGGGACGGGTTCTGACCGCGGCGGCGATCAATGCGCACAACACCTTCGATCAGCCCACAGCGGTGAAGCCCGCTGCCTTTCCGGGCGCCAGCATCGAGGGGGGCAAGCTGAAGGCGACTCTGCCGGCGAAATCCGTCGTCATGCTGGATGTGCGGTAGCCTCTGCCGCCCTGCCGGCTCTTGCTGCATCTGAAGGCCGGAGTGTACACAAAGAAGCATTAATGTCAGAACATGTTGACTCTGGCACAGAGTGCCAATATACTGCCTCTATGGCTCGAGAGCCAAACCTGTCTCCGAAAGGCGTCCGAATGCGACTTTTGCTGCTCCCCCTTCTCCTCGTTTCCACAGCGCTGGTTGGCAGTGCTCAGGACAAGATTTCGCTGAGCGGAAAATGGAACGTCCACTTGAGCGTTGCCAGCAATGAAAGCGACCAGACCTGCACGTTGACCCAGGAAGGCAACGACCTGACCGGCACCTGCGGTTCGGAGCAGACGACGGGCAAGATCACCGGAAAGGTGGAGGACAAGACGGTCACCTGGACGCTGAAGTCCGAGTACAACGGCGGGCCGTTGACCATCAAGTACAAAGGGACGATTGACGGCGCGAACAAGATTTCGGGCAGTGTCGTGGTAGAGGAGTACAGCGTAGAGGGCGAATTCACGGCTGCCATGGCCAAGTAAGTCAGGTAGAGATCCAGACGACTGCCGGGCTCGCGCGCGGACGATTTGATCCGAGCCGTGAGCCCGGCATTTTCTGTCTGCGCTAGTGTTCCACCGCTCAACTGCTAAGCTGAGAGCACTTCACTCTCATGCGCATCGCCGTGATTGGTGGTTCCGGTCACATCGGGACTTATCTCATCCCCCAACTCGTTGAAGCAGGTCATGCCGTGCTGTGTGTCAGCCGGGGCCAGCGCCAACCATACCAGCCGCACGAAGCGTGGAGTGCGGTGGAACCCGTCACCCTGGATCGGGCCGTCGAGGAAACCGCGGGCACATTCGGCCTCCGGATTGCGGCACTGAAGGCTGAGGTGGTGATCGACCTCACCTGCTACACGCTGGAGAGCGCGCGCCAACTGGTGGAGCCGTTACGCGGGCACGTCGGCCACTTTCTCCATTGCGGCACCATCTGGATTCACGGCCACAGCGTGGAAGTGCCCACTACCGAGGATCAGCCTCGGAAGCCGATTAGCGATTACGGCCGCAAGAAGGCGGCGATCGAGGAGTACCTGCTGGGCGAGGCTCGAGAGCATGGTTTCCCGGCGACACTTCTTCATCCGGGGCATCTGGTGGGGCGTGGCTGGCTGCCGCTGAATCCGGCCGCGAACTTCAACCCGGAGGTATTCGAAAAGCTGGCGTCAGGCGGGGTAGTGGCGCTTCCGAACTTCGGCCTGGAGACGGTGCATCATGTTCATGCCGGCGACGTGGCCCAAGCGTTTACGAATTCCGTCGCTCGCCGGACGGCTTCCACCGGGCATTCCTTCCACGTGGTTTCCCCGGCGGCGTTAACCTTGCGCGGGTACGCCGAACAGGTGGCGGGCTGGTTCGGGCAAGAAGCGAATCTTGCGCTCCTGCCGTGGGAAGAGTGGCGGTTGACGGTCTCGCGGAAGGACGCGGACATGACCTGGGATCACATTGCCCGATCGCCGAACTGCAGCATTGCCAAGGCGGAGCGGTTGCTCGACTACCGGCCTCGCTACCGATCTCTGGAAGCGGTGAAGGACGCCCTGATGTGGTGGCGGTCCCGGTAGTCCTCGAGCCGATTCCGCAGCCGTGGATGGAAGAACCGAGGGAACTGCCAGGCCGCCAGGCTGCTCCAGCGGTGATATTATCCCCGTGAGTCAATACCTATGAAGTCCCCACAGTTGGTGCTCCTCTCTGCTTTCGCGATGTGTGCCGGCGCGCTGTCCGTTACCTATGCCGCCGACCGGGTGAAGACGGCCAATGGCGTCCTGGAATCGACTACCGCGCCGAAGGATGGTGTCCGCAGCTTCAAGGGCATTCCCTTCGGCCAGCCACCGGTGGGCGACCTGCGATGGCGCGAGCCTCAGCCGGTGAAGAATTGGAAAGGGGTCCGGAAGGCCGACAAGTTCGGTCCGCGGTGCATGCAGCGCACCGGGCCCGGGGCCGACTACTGGTTCCGGAGCGACGGCATGAGCGAAGATTGCCTGTACCTGAACGTCTGGACCTCCGCGAAGTCGTCGAAGGAGAAGCTGCCGGTGCTGTTCTACGTATTCGGCGGGGGGTTCCAGAACGGGGACGGATCCGAGCCCCGGTATGACGGCGAGAACATGGCGAGCAAAGGAATGGTCGCGGTTTCGATCAACTACCGGACCAATATTTTCGGCTTCTTCGCGCATCCTGAACTGACCAGCGAATCGGCTCATCATGCGGCCGGCAACTACGGGCTGCTCGACCAGGTAGCCGCCCTGCAGTGGGTCAAGAAGAACATCGCCGCGTTTGGCGGGGATCCTCAGCGCATCACCATTGCCGGAGAGTCCGCCGGATCCATTTCGGTCAGCGCGCTGATGGCTTCTCCTCTCTCGAAGGACCTGATGGCCGGAGCGATCGGCGAAAGCGGAGCAATGATCTCCAGCCTGCCACCGCAGCCGCTGGCCGCCGCTGAGCAGAATGGCGCGAAGTTCGGCGGCGCGGTTGGAGCCGCTACTCTGGCGGCCCTCCGAGCGATGACCGCGGAACAGATTCAGGAGGCACTGAGCAAGACGCAGGGCTTCCGATTTGGCGCAACTCTGGATGGCTACTTCCTGCCCAAGCCGCTGGCGGCCATCTTTGAGGCCGGCGAGCAGGCCAAGATCCCGCTGCTGGCGGGCTCCAATACGCAGGAGCAGTCGGCGCGATTCGTGTTGGGTCCAGGCGAGCCGACTCCGGAGGCTCTCTCCAGCGCGATTACGAAGTTCTACGGCGACCGGGCGGACGGAGTGCTGAAAGCCTATGCCGCCAAGTCGACCGACGAGGTGTATGAAGCCGCCCGGCACCTGGCCAGCGCCCGTTTCATCTCGCACGGCACCTGGAAATGGACCGAGCTTCAGATGAAGACCGGCACGAAGCCGGTCTACCGTTACCTATACGCTCGTGTGCGGCCTGCCTATCTGGGGATGCCGGGACAACCGCCGCCCGCCGCACCCGCCGGTCCGCCGGCCGGGCCGCAAGGTGCCGTTCATTCGGCTGAGATCCAGTATGCGATGGGTAACCTGGACCTGGACAAGCGCTACACATGGGGGGCTGAGGACTACACGGTCTCCAAGCAGCTACAGGCCTACTTCGTGAACTTCATCAAAACGGCGAATCCGAATGGCTCCGGTCTGCCGAACTGGCCGGCGTATACCGCCAATGACAACTACCAGATCCTGCGGATCGACGTGGAGTCTCATGCGGAACCGGAAGCGCACAGGGACCGTTATCTGGCCATTGATGCCGCTCTGGCGAAACCCTAGTCCGTTCCAAGTGCGCGGGGCGGAGGTGGTCGAACGAATCCACGGCATGACTGCCGGCTCCGGGTGGGGTGTCCCACCCGGAGGCAGCTTCGCCAGGGTTCGATGAGATTCGGCGACGCAGCCGGTTCGCCGGATCAAACACCCTTGTAGTTGAGAACCGGCCGTAGCGTACGGACCACTTTGACCAGCTCCTTCTGCGCTCGCAGAACGGCGCGGATGTCTTTGTACGCGGCCGGAGCTTCGTCCCGCAATTGCCCACGGATGCGGACGTCGTACCAGACGCCCTTCATCTGGCGATGGAGATCGCGGTCACTCACCGAGGCACGCGACTGGGTCCGGCTCATGGACCGTCCCGCGCCGTGAGCGCTGGAGCGGAGCGCCGGTTCATGCCCTCGACCTTCCACGTGGAAGCTGAGAGTGCCCATCGAACCAGGCAGGACGCCAGGTTCGCCCAGCCGCGCGGACATGGCCCCCTTGCGATGCACCCAGAGAGCTCGGTCGCCGAAGTACTCCAGGGCAACATGGTTGTGGTCGGTTGTGATGGCGCTCTCCCACTGCGGCGACGAACCAATCAAGGCGGCTAGAACGCGGGCGGCTTCTCGTGCCATGGCCCTGCGCGACGCGTCCGCATAGCGCCGCGCGCAGCCGGCATCGTGAAGATACTCCGCTCCGGCGGCGGAACCGGCGTCGAGGGCACTGAGGCCGTGCTCCACGGGCTCGCCTCGCGCCAGGTAGTAGTTGCGGATCGCCTGCCCCAGCGCCCGCGACCCGCTATGCACCATGAGCCACAGCCGGTTCTCCTCATCGGCCTGGATCTCCAGGAAGTGGTTGCCGCTGCCCAGAGTCGCGAACTCGAGCGCGCCGTCGGTGCGATGGATGGACTCCAGGGAGGGGTGGCTGAGGACGGACCGCGCCACATCTTCCGGCGGCTCGATGAGCGAAGTCCGGTTCCGGCGGCGAGCCGGCACCGCCTGCCGAAGCCCCGCCAGAATCTTGCCCGCAACCGCGGGCGAATCGAGAACGGAAGCTTCGGTATTCAGATCCACCGCCAGCATTCCGCATCCGATGTCACCGCCCACGGCCTGAGGGTAGATCAGCCTCGAAGTGGCAACGGCTACCCCGATGCAGACATCGGCCGCCAGATGCACATCGGGCATGACTGCCAGGTGTTCCACGTCCGGAGCACGCCGCAGCCGGTCGAGCGCTGTCGAGACGTCGTGGGTGAGCGGCGCCGTGAGCCAGCTACGCATCGGGGCCAGCGGCTTCTCACTCATCGCCGTCACCTCGTGTCCATGAAGGCGCGAACAGCAGCTCCGGTGCTCGTTTTCGCGTGATGGCGGCGGCTACTTCCGCGCGCAGGCGCGGGCTTTCGCGCCGTAGCATCTCCATTACGCCTGGAACAGTCAGGCCCTCTGGGATCAGCACGTGCACGAGCAGGTGCCCGCAATCCGGCGCCGCACAGACCTCCTCGACAAAGAGCGAAGTGGTGGCATCGGAGGAGCTACGGTCCGCCAGTGCGATATTCAGCGCCCGCTGAACCTGCCGGCAGAATTGTTGTGTCTTGCGTTCTTCCTGCCGGCGCGCGGAGGCACGGCTGGAGTCGTTCTCATCCAGGGCTTCCATGAAGTCCTGGTCAAGCAATTGCGGTTCGCGGGAACCGCGGTGATGTTTCTTCAAGAATGTTCCCCTGTTGGTACACACGAATACCCAGGCTCCGCGCGGAGGAGTGCGGAGATTTCCCGGCTACGGTTTGTGTGGATTTGCGCGATGGGCGCGAGCCCGGGCGGCTTTGGCTAGGCCAGCGCGAAGGGGCTCGACGGCATCGGGCGGTGTGCAATAGGGGACATACTGGCCTCCGCTTCCTTGGGTCGAGAATCCGGGCACGCGAAATTGCGCATGCCCTTCAGTATTCTGGCGCGTCTTTCCCGAGAAAGGCAAGTTTTTGGGCGACGGGGCAGGGCATCGAGCTATGGCTAAGAGCGGGACGCCCGCTCCCGCCGGCGCCGCCGCGGATCCTGTATCTTGTCTCTGAACGGTGAGAATCGGATATGTGGATCCGAAGCCGTGCAGGAGGAGAGAGTGCCCTACATGCTGGATCGGACGGATCGGTGGAACAGACGCGGGTTTCTATCCGGCGGAACCGCCGCCATTATCGGCTGTTCGCTGGAGTTCTCGGGGGCCGGGCTGGCTGCTGTCGCGGGCAGGAAATTTTACGTCTCCGGCGACGGCGATGACTCGTCCAGCGGCACGGCGCCGAAGCAGGCATGGAAGAGTCTCGACAGGGTGAATCGCGAGACGTTTCAGCCAGGCGACGCGATTCTGTTGCGGTCGGGTGATGTCTGGCAGGGGCGGCTGGTCCTGCAGGGCTCCGGTGTGAAAGGCCGGCCCATTGTGCTGGGCCGTTTTGGCAGTGGGCCGCTGCCCGTAATCGATATGGGTGCGGCGCCCGGCGCGGCCATCCTGTTGGAGAACCGCAGCTGGTGGCAGATCCTCGAGATGGAAGTGACCAGCGGAGCTCCGGCGGATCCGAAGGCCGGGCGGCAGGGCATCGTGGCGCTGGTGACGGGAGAGGGTACGAGTTCAAACATTGTGATCCGGGGCTGTTTTGTCCATGACGTGTGGGGGACGCTGGGCGGCGGCGGTCCCCTGGACATGTACAACAGCTCAGCCATCTTTGTCGGCCGGCGGCAGACGGACCGGCACCGCACTGGTTCCGTGGAAAATGTCCTCATTGAAGGGAACCGCATTGAACGGGTGGATCGTTGCGGCATCATCGTCTGGCGCGGGGGCAAGGGTGTCGTGATCCGCCAGAACCGGATGGAGAACCTGGGCGGCGACGGCATTTTCCCCGAAGGCTGCGACGGTGTCCTGGTGGAGCGCAATGTCGTGAGCCGTTCCTGCCTGCGTACCGGAGATCCTGATCTCGTACTGGCTGAGAAGCGCTACAATCCGCACTCAGCGGCCATCTGGCTGCAGAACTGCACCGGCGGCATCATGCAGTACAACGAGGTTTACGACACCGGCCGCTGCAAGGGCAATGGCGACGGCGAGGCATATGACTTCGACTTCGGCTGCCACGACTGCATTCTGCAGTACAACTACAGCCGCAACAACTACGGACTGCTGTTGATCATGCAGCGTACGTCCGGCAATATTGCGCGCTACAACATCAGCGAGAACGATCAGACGCACGTGCTGGCTCTGCGCTCCAATCTGGACGACGGGAACCTCATCCACAACAACGTCTTCTATGTGGACCACGGGACCGCCGAAATCGAGATGATGGATAATCCGCAGCTCAAGGACAAGACCAAGGCGGGCGTACCGCTGCGGAACAACATCTTCTACGCCACGGGGCAGGGACGATTCCGGGTGCTGTATCTCGAGCCCACGCTGCCCGATCCCAACCCTGGTGACAACCGGTTGTTCCTGGATAACTGCTATTTCGGACCGTGGCTAGGCGCCGGACCCAACGATTCCAGTCTTTCCGGGAAGACCTACGATCCTCTCTTTGTTGCACCGGGTCGTGGCGGAACTGGTTTGGAGAGCCTCAAGGGCTATCAGCTCAGAGCCGGCTCCCCCTGCCTGGGACGCGGCGCCGCCATCGCCAGGAATGGCGGCCGCGACTTCTGGGGGCATCCATTGCCGGCTGGCGCGCTGGATGTCGGGGCGTTCCAGCATCCGGCTTCGTAGAAGCGTTGCTAGGTCATCGACGGATCCGGGTGCGGGCCTCTCCCAGGCGCCGCCGGGCCCGACTTGTGTGACACCAACCAAGTCGATACAGTGTGACGGAAGCACCGCTCTCCGACGGCTGTCAGATCCGGGCTGGTCTCCGGTGTGTCAGAGGGCAAACAGAGCAGGAATGGGCATTCTCGACGAATTGAAGAAGTGGGCGGAAGCGTCGCCCGGCACCGCCGCCCTGGTTGCGCCTGAACGCGAACCAGTCAGCCGGACTGGTCTGCTGGCTGCCGCGCGGACAGTCACGCAGAACCTGGCCGAAGCGGGTGTACGCCGCGGCGACGTCGTGGCCGTGGTCCTGCCGGATGGGATCGACTTCATCCTGACTGTCGCTGGCATTACGTCCCTCGGGACGTGTGCTCCACTCAACCCGGCCTCGTCGCGAGCGGAGTTTGAATTCTGCCTGGGCGAACTGCGGCCCCGCGCCCTGGTGACGGACAAGACGGACTCGGCTGCGCTTGCGGTGGCCGCGGTCATGGGGCTCAGAGTTCTGGAACTGAATGATCTGCTCAAGCCAACCGCCGGCCTGCGTCCGATCGAATCCCCTCCAGATGGTGATGTCGCCCTGGTGGTTTTCACCTCCGCGACGACGGACCGTGCCAAAGGAGTGCCGCTCACGCACGGCAATCTCAGGGCGATGTTCGCCAGTACGCAGCGCGCATTGTCGTTGAGGGAGAGCGACCGCTTCCTTAGCATGATGCCACTGTTCCATCTGCAGGGGCTCATCAGCACGATGGCCCAGTTGCTGGCCGGCGGAAGCGTTGTGTTCCTCGGTGGGTTCGAAGCCGGGCGGTTTGGGGCGTGCCTGAACCAGTACGCGCCCACCTGGTATACGGCGGGACCGGCCTTGCACAGCGCCATTCTGGCGGCCGGCGCGAAGGTGCCGCGCAGTCTGCGTTTCGTTCGCTCCATTGGCGCGCGCATGGCGTCGCAGTTGATGACGGAGGTTGAGTCGGCCCTGGGCGTGCCCGTGCTCGAGGGGTACGGGCTGACGGAAACCGGCCTCCTGACCAGCAACGAGTGCCCGCCCGCCCGGCGCAAGCCAGGCTCCGTGGGACGAAGCTGTGGCGCGGAGATCGCGATTCTCGATCCGGAAGGAGCGCGCCTGGGACCTCTCGAGGAAGGCGAGATTGCGGTGCGCGGCCCCTCGGTGATGCTGGGTTACCGGGAGGATGAGGAGGCGACCGCCCGGGCGATCCGCGACGGCTGGTTCCTCACCGGTGATCTGGGCCGCCTTGACGCAGAGGGGTTCCTCTTTGTCACGGGCCGCATCAAGGAGATGATCAACCGCGGCGGCGAGAAGGTGCTGCCGTCGGAAGTGGAAGACGCATTGATGGCGCATCCCGCCGTAAAGAAGGCGGCGGCCTTCGGACGTCCTCATCCCACCCTCGGCGAGGATGTGGCGGCGGCGGTGATCCTGCATGCGGGCGCCGTAGTGAACGAGTGGGAGTTGCGAAGCCATGCCGCCGGGCAGTTGACGGCGTACAAAGTGCCCCGGCGCATCTTCGTGGTCGACTCGATCCCCGTCGGAGCCACCGGCAAAGTGCGGCGGTCCGATCTGGCAAAGGAACTCTCCAGCCGCGCCACTCAGCATGAGGAGCCGCGAGGCCAGGTGGAGCAATCGATCGCGGCGATCTGGCGCAAGGTCCTGAATGTCGAGCTCGTCGGAATCCGCGACGACTTTTTCGATCTCGGCGGCGATTCGTTTGCCGTGACGCTGATGATGGCGGAACTCGAGGCGGAGTTTGGTGCGGCGGCCAGTGCCCTGGACCCGTCCACCTTCTTGGAAGCCCCCGAGATCGTGACCCTGGCCGGGCTGCTGGATGGAGAAGCATCGGCGCAAAGCCGGAAGAAGAACGTGCTTCGCCGGCCGCTGGTGGCTCTGCAAAGACATGGCCACCGTACTCCTTTCTACTGCGTGCCGGGAGCCGATGAGAATCCCTACTATTTCCGGGAGCTGGCCCAGGAGCTTGGCGAGGAGCAGCCCTTCTACATCGTCAGGGATCCGCGTCCCATGGAGGACCGGCCCGCCTACACGGTCGAGGAGGTGGCCGCCCGGTTTGTCGAGCAGATTCGCGCCGTTCAGACGGAAGGGCCCTACCTGCTGGGTGGACACTGCTTCGGCGGGATCGTCGCGTACGAGATGGCGCGGCAATTGGTGTCGCAAGGGCAGCGGGTGGACCGGCTTGTCCTGTTCGAAACGCCGGCGCCAGGTTATCCCAAGGTGTTGCGGCATTGGAGACGCTACGGCAACCAGGCCATCGCGGTTTTGAAGGGGAAGCGGCAGGTTGGTTTCCACGAACTGAGGTCGCACGCCCGTGTGGTGATGGGCCTGTGCCGGAGGAGGGTGTCGAGTCTCGGCCAGCGCATGGCCGTGCTCGCCCCGATCACCAGTTCGGATACTCGCTTCGAACATCCGAACTGGCGTGCCGGACGCGACTATCAGTTGAAACCGCTGGACTGCGATGTTCTGCAATTAGTCTCAGCGGAGGAAGAGCACAGCACCACCGTGCTGGACGACCCGCTGACGGCCTGGCGGGAATTCGTGCGCGGCCGGTTCGAGCTGGCCACCACGGCAGGGAAAGCAGATCGTATCTTCCGGCAGCCGCATGTGCGGGTGCTGGCGCGGCGCGTGCGGGCCGTACTGGACGGCGAACCCGTTCCCTCCTGAGTGCTGCCGGCGAGCGTTCCGCGCGCACTCCGCCGTTCCTTCAGTCATGCGATAGACTCGAGACTTCCCACAATGCGAGTGCCTATGTTGCGTCTCAAACTGTTGCTACCCGTTGTCTCCCTGGCTGCCATGTCCGCGCAGGTGGTGCCATTGCGGGACTGGCCTGTGCCCGCCCTTACCGGCAAGCCCGCGATCGGCTGTTCGGAACTGCGCAGCCTGACGAACTTCGACTACTCGGTGGTGAGCGCGGTGGCGGTCGCGGCCAGCGATGCCGCGCCGGAGCATTGCCGGGTGAGGATCTTCATCCAGCCGGCCTTGAATATAGAGGTCAAGCTGCCGTCAGCGTGGAACGGGCGTCTGTATATGTTCGGCAATGGCGGCTGGGCCGGCGAGTCGTTCGAGTCTCCCGGGCGTGTGGCCACCGCGGCAAGAGGTTTGAGGGCCGGATTTGTCACGGCTGCCACCGATACCGGACACTCCGCCTCGGTCGAGCACGGGGCCAGTTTCGCGCTCAACCGGCAGGAGTTGCTGGATTACGGTTTCCGATCGCTCCATCTCACTGCCGAAACCGCAAAGCTGATGGCGAAAGCCTACTACGGTGAAGCGCCCCGGAAGTCCTACTACGAAGGCTGCTCGCAGGGTGGCCGCCAGGGGCTCACGCTGGCGCAGCGCTTCCCCAATGATTTCGACGGCATCATCGCCGGGGCGCCGGCGCTCTATCAGACGGGGACGCACCTGTCCCGCGCTTACTGGATGCAGGGCATGAATGCCAATCCGTTTCCGGCCTCAAAGCTGGAACTGTTGGCGCGCTCAGTCTACGAGAAGTGCGACGCCAAGGATGGCCTGAAGGACGGTCTCATCGATGACCCGCGGCGGTGCGACTTCCAGCCTGCCAGGGACCTTCCCCGTTGCGCCGAAGGAGCCGACGCCGCCGATTGTGTGACCGCCGCTCAGGTGAAGTCCCTGGAGCGGATTTACAGCGACGTGATGAGCCAGGGTAAACGATTCTTTCCCGGCTGGCCGGTGGGGCCGGAGGTGATCGGACCCAACGGACAAAGCGGCTGGATCGGTCAGGAGATTCCGGGGCCCAATGGTCCCGGCACCTGGACATCCTACGGCTACAATTTCCTGCGCTTCGTCGCACCAGCGGTATTGGACGGAAAGGTGGACGACAATCCAGCCGAAGCGTTCCGGCTCTTCGACATGGACACCGCGCCCGCCAAGGCGGAGGAACTGCGCCACATCATCGATGCCAATGATCCCGATCTGACCGCATTCCGCAAGCATGGCGGCAAGCTGATTATGTACTTCGGCTGGGCGGATCCGCAGTTGAACCCGAGGATGGGCGTTGAGTATTACGAGCAGGTGCTGGCCACGATGGGCGATTCCACCGGGGATTTCTTCCGGCTCTTCATGGTGCCCGGAATGTTTCACTGCGGCGGCGGCGTGGGGACCAGCCAGTTCGACGCAACCACACCGCTGCTCCGCTGGGTGGAAGAGTCCAAAGCCCCGGCCCGCATCGAAGCGGCCAGGGTCGTCCAGGGTACTGTGGTTCGCACCCGTCCTCTGTGTGCTTACCCGGAGGTCGCCCGATACAAGGGCAGCGGCAGCATCGATGACGCGGCCAACTTCAGTTGCGGGAAGCCGTAGTAGTTAGTCGAAGCTCCGCAGCCAGATATTGCGGACGGAAATCTTGCAGGGCTGGCTCTCGATCTCGAAGCCAATCAGTCCGGGCTGATTGTTGACCGAGTCCTTCGTGTCGTCGATGAACACCGACATGAGTTGGCCATTCATGATGTGCATCATCACGCCTCCGCGGGCGATGATCTCGTAGTCGTTCCACTCGTTGACCTTCACATAGCCGCCCAATGCCTGCCGGTCGCCGATATTGGCCACCAGCCGGTTGGTCTGTCCGGGCAGCGCCTGTGTGACTTGCCCGCGATAGGCGAGGATCCCTTGCATCGTGTTCTCCGAATACCATTGGCCGGTGTATTCCGAGGTTCGCGCTGTCACCGGAAACCAGAAATCCGCCTGTGGCCCGGTCAGCATGAACTTCAGGTCATAGGGCGGCAGTCCCTTCGGCTGCTGCCGGGTCCAGGGTATGCCGGTGACGCTGCGGTACTGAATCCCACCGCCTCCGCCCTTCTCGATCTTCATCTGCAGCTTCAGGTCGAAATCGCGGGGCTTGTCCGATTTGTAGACGATGTAGTTGTTGCCCCGTGGCTTGCCCTCCAGGGTTTCTCCGATCATGACGCCGTTGTCCACACGCCAGATGGTTGGGTCCGCATCCCATCCGTTCAGCGTGCTGCCGTCGAAGATCTGCTTATACCCGGTGTGCTCATTGATATCGTACGGTGCGGGTTCGTGGAACTTCGGCATGCCGATGTACTCGCCATTGGGCCCAGTCTGGGGAGGCCGGCACGGCCGGCGATTCCAGCGCCGGCGGGACCGAGTGCGCCCGCAGGCCTGCGGGCAACGCTACCAGCCAGAGGGCCGCAGCGGTGTAGATCGAGAGACGGGGACATACCAGGCGAGCGACGCGGCAGGAGAATGCAGGCATGAGAAGGGGACGCCTTTCGAGACGGGAGATTCCAGATCAATAGGAGTCTATCCCAATCTGGCCCGATCGCTGAGCGATGGTCTGCCACTCCAATGAACTCAATCCATCGATAGGATTCACCGATAGAGCCCGGGCGGGAGGCGATCGACGAAGAAGTCGACGACAGCGGAGACCCCTTGGGTTCGAGTCACAGAGCCCTTTCGAAAGATGGTCAATTTCAGCCTTGGATGTCGCATTTATGTAAGCGCTTGAAATTTGTTAATTCCGCGATGCGGAATTTGAATGCAGTCCACCATTGGCTCCCGGCGCGCGGGTCTGCGGATAGGTGCTGTTCGGATTCTATCGTGTTTCCCTATTAACCTT
>JASGIE010000073.1:0-29061 GCA_049841055.1 Paludibaculum sp.
GGCCCGGTCTTCAAGAACAAGACGTTCTTCTTCGCCAACTATGAAGGATCGCGTCAACGGATCGGCATTACGGGATCGGGCACCACGCCCAGCGCACTTCTGCGGCAATCGGTGCTGTCCACCTCGCCCGTACTGACTGCATTGATCAACGAGTTTCCGCTGGGCACGAGCGCAACCGCGAACCAGTTCGTCGATAACTACACGACGACCGCTGTCTCTCAGGTCCGAGAGGACACGGGCAGCGTGAGGATCGACCATCGCTTCAGCGACAGCAACTTCGCCTATGTCCGCGTGAACGTGAATGATTCCCACGTCTTTGGGCCGCTGTTTGGAGTGACGACCAGCGCGCTGGGGCTGCAGGACTACCAAAACGTGCCCATCCGGACGTCGAATGTCGCCATCCACGACGAACATATCATCAGCCCGACGTTCCTGAACGAATTCCTGGCGGGCATGCAGCGCTGGGGCAGCCATCTCATTTCGGACAATCCCTACCCGCTGCTGAATGTCACGGGATTGACCATCGCGCCGGGTACTCGCGGCCGCACGATCACCAACAGCACCAGCTATCAGATCAGCGACACGATGAGCTTCACCACGGGCGGCCACAGCATCAAGTGGGGTGCCGCGGTTTACCGGATTCAGGTCGACCGGAAATCTCTGCCGACCTCTTCCATCACGTTCAGTTCGATCCAGGACTTCATCAACAACAGCGCGGCCAGCGCCTCAGTGACGGTTGGTGATCCAGGGCATGCCACCTGGGCGTATCAGGCGAACGCGTTCATTCAGGACACCTGGCAATTGCGGCCCGGGCTGACGCTGGACTATGGCCTGCGCTACGACTACGAGACACCGCCTTACGATCCGGGCAACTCCACCCAATCGTTCGACACACGGACCAATACGCTAGGGACGCCGGGCAGCTCGTACTTCGAATCGAACCGGTTCGATTTTGCTCCGCGTGTCGCGCTGGCCTGGCAGGCGGCGAAGAACTTCGTCGTGCGCTCGGGTTACGGCATCTTCTACCAGAGCTACCCGGTCGGCTTCGGCGCGTATTCGGTGCCGGTGAACACCATCAAGGGCAACACGTCCTTCGTCCGGCAGCAGATACCCGCCCTGTCGTACCCGTTGACCCCGTTCCTGCAGCAGGGCACGGCGCCGCTACCAACCGTTGCGGGCTTCAACTGGGGTAAGCCCGACATCTATGCCCAGCAGTGGAACCTGACGATGGAGCGGCAGTTCGGGCAATCCACCGTCTTCCAGGTAGCCTACATCGGCAACCATGGGTTGAATCTGCGCAGGAACATGAACCTGAACTTCTTCGACCCGGCCCTGGGCCGCCGGCCGATCGCCGGTTTCGCGGACGTGAACGTGGAGACCGCTTCAGGACAGAACATGTATCACAGCCTGCAATTGTCGGCCACGCAGCGTTTTGGCCACGGTGTGCAGGGCACGTTCAACTACACGTGGTCGCACGCGATCGACGATGTGCAGGATCAGGGTCTGTATTCGGGGCAGCCGCAGAACAACAACGATTACCGGTCGGAACGAGGCAACAGTTCCGGTGACATGCGGCACAATGTCACCTACAACCTGTTCTACGAGTTGCCGTTTGGGAAGGGGCAGCGCTTCTTCCAGAATGTTCACGGCGCAGGCGGAGCGCTGGTGAGCGGATGGCAGATTGCGAGTCTCGGCATCTTCCACAGCGGGATTGCGAATACTGTCTACCTGGGGACGAACACGTTCGGCAACGGGAACTTCACCAACCAGCGGCCCAACGCCGTGGCTGGTGTCAGCCCCTATGCGACGAATCAGACGATCGACAACTGGCTGAATCCGGCGGCATTCTCGATGCCCGCCAGCGGCACATTCGGGAACCTGGCCAGGAACACCATTTATGGGCCAGGATTTGCCCAGGTGGACTTCTCGCTGCTCAAGCAGACGCCCATGGGCGAAGGCAAGAAGCTGGAGTTCCGGGCTGAACTCTTCAACGTGCTCAATCATCCGAACTTCGCCCAGCCGAACACAACGTACGGGACGGCGAGCTTCGGAAAGATCTTCAACACGTTTGGCGCCACGTTGGGCTTCGGCACTTCGCGCCAGATTCAGCTTGCAATGAAGTTCATTTTCTAGCCAGCGGTTCCACACCATCCGCGGTCCGGCGCTCAGGGCCGGGCCGCGGCCTTTGCTCAGCATTGCAGTCCGCAGATTCCTCCTGTCGCATCCGGAGCACTATCAGTGAACACGATTGCCCAAGCTGTGATCCTCGCGCTGTCGACCAGCGCCGTCTCTCTCGCCTTTCAGGAGGCCGTTCCCGCGGCGCCGCCGCAGGGTCTTCCCCTCAAGCCTGCGCGGAACGTGGAGTTTTCCACGACTGAGGGGACATGGATGTCCATCGATGCATCACCCGATGGAAAGACGCTGCTCTTTGACCTGGCCGGCCACCTGTACACCCTGCCACTGGCGGGCGGAACGGCCACGCGAATTACTTCGGGACTGGAGTTCGACAGCCAGCCGCGGTTCTCCCCGGATGGCCGGCGCATGGTATTTGTCAGCGATCGCGGTGGAGCCGGAAATCTGTGGCTGGCCGATGCCGATGGCAGCCATGCGAAGGCACTGACGTCGGATCTGCATACGATGTTTGTTTCGCCGGAATGGTCGGCGGATGGGAACTACATCCTGGTCTCGCAAAAGAAGCCGGAGTTCTACAAGTCGTCGTTCGAGCTTTGGCAATACGACGTACACGGCGGTTCTGGTGTGCAGATCACGAAGGGGCGGGCGAACGATTCTGTACCTCCGGACCGGTGGCACAACGCATTGGGCGCCGCGGCTGCTCCGGATGCCAAGTCGCTTTACTATGCGCACAAGACGGGATACTTCTCGTCGGCTGTGAAGTTCCCGCTCTGGCAGGTGGCGCGGCGGGATCTGCGCACCGGCCAGGAGGACATTATCACCGATGAACAGGGCAGTGCGTTCCGTCCGCGCCTCTCGCCCGACGGTAAGAAGCTGATCTACGCCACACGGCGCGATTCCGAGACTGCTCTGCGAGTGCGAAACCTCGTTACGGGGAAGACCGGTGGTTGAAGTCGCCGGTACAGCACGACAATCAGGAGTCTTACTTTGCCACGCGCGATCTGCTGCCAGGCTATGCGTTCCTGCCGGGCGGGAAGGAGATTGTGCTGTCGTGGGGCGGCACGATCCACCGGTTGGATCTGGAAAACGGGCAGGACGCAGTGATCCCGTTCACGGCCACCGTCTCGCGCGAACTCGGCCCGCGGCTCCATTTCCCGGCTCGTGTGGAAGAGGGGCCGGTTCGAGCGCGGGTGATCCAGGGAGCCACGCTCTCTCCGGATGGCCGGCGACTGGCGTTCTCCGCTCTCACTCGTCTGTACACGCTGGACGTGAATCAGGGAAAACCGCAGCGGCTGTTGCCCGGAGAGGGCACGGAGTATCAACCGGTCTGGTCGCCGGATGGCCAATGGATCGCCTATGTGAGTTGGTCCATGGGCGAGGGCGCGGTGTGGCGGCTGAGAGCTGACGGCACGGGGCAACCTTCGCGGCTGACCACGATCCCGGCGTACTATTCGGAACTGGCGTGGTCACCGGACTCGGGTCGAATCGTGGCGTTGCGAACCTCCGCGCATCAGGCGATCATCCAGGCGGATCAGTGGGGCCACGGAATGAACCTGCTGGAACTTGTGTCGATTCCGGCGGCAGGTGGAGTGCCTACAGTGATCGCCTCGGCCGCCGGTCTGAGCAAACCGCACTTCACCGAGGATTCTGAGCGGATCTATGTGACGATGACGAAGTCGCAGGGGCCGCTGGCGGCGGAGTACAGCCTGGTGTCAATGCGCTGGGATGGCAGCGACCGACGTACCGCATTCTCCATTCATGGCAAGAATCCGTGGGGCGCTGAGTTCTCGCCGAATGTGCAACTGCGCATGAGTCCCGATGAACGGCGGGCGCTGGCGATCTACCGGAACCAGTTGTACCTGCTGGATGTGCCGCGGTCGGGCGAGGCTGTCACTATCGACGTGGACTCCCCTTCGGCGGCAATTGCGCGGCTGACCACCAGCGGCGCCGATGAGGTTCAGTGGGCGGAGAACGGACGGACGATCCTGTGGTCGTTGGGGGCCAGTTACTTCCGCCTGCCTCTGGCGGATGTGCTGGCGGGCTTCGGGGGTGCGGCAAAGACAAACAGCTATGCCTGGGCCAAGGCTCTGCATCCGCAGGAGAGCGCGGTGGAGCTCGAGATGCCGAGGCATCGGACACAGGGGACGGTGGTGCTGCGCGGGGCGCGAGTCGTCACCATGCGCGGAGACGAAGTGCTGGCGGCGGCGGATATTGTGGTGCATGACAACCGCATCGAATCGGTCGGGCCTCGCGGATCGGCGCGGGTGGCGGCAGGTGCAAAGGTGATCGATGTTACGGGTAACACGATTGTCCCAGGATTCATCGACACGCATGCGCACTGGTTCCAGATCCGTCGCGGTGTGCTGGAGCTGCAGAACTGGGGTTTCCTGGCAACGCTGGCCTATGGCATCACCACGGGCCGTGATCCGCAGACGTTTACCAATGACATCTTCCCCTACCAGGAACTGGTGGAGACCGGCAGGATCCTCGGGCCGCGTGCCTATTCCACTGGGCCCGGGATTTTCTATGTGAATGATTTTCAGAATGTGGATGAGGCTGTCGACGTCATTTCGCGCTACAAGAACTACTACGGGACGCGGATGGTGAAATCGTACATGGTCGGCAACCGGCGTCAGCGCGAGCTCGTGACCGAGGCCTCCAGCCGGCTGCAGATGATGCCTACGACGGAGGGCGCCGCGGATATGGTGCTCGACCTGACGCACGCGATTGACGGTTTCAGCGGCAATGAGCACCAGTTCCCGGTGTTCCCGCTCTATCAGGATGTGATTCAACTGGTGGCGAAGTCGGGGATTTTCTACACACCCACCTACATCATCGAGGGTTACGACGGCCCTGGGACGGAGAACCTGTTCTTTCAAACAACGAACGTCCACGACGATGCGAAAGTCCGGCGGTTTGTCCCGCACGACATCCTCGACAAGAAAGGCACGCGCATGACGTGGTTCCGGAACGATGAGTATGTCTATCCGAAAACCGCGGAAGGTGCTGCCGCCATCCAGCGAGCCGGCGGCAAGGTTTGCGTCGGTGGACATGGCGAGTTTCAGGGACTCAGCTACCACTGGGAGCTTTGGTCGTTGCAGGCAGGCCAGCTCACGAATCTCGAGGCGCTGCGATCGGCGACGTTGAACGGCGCGGAGGCTCTCGGCCTGGCGCAGGACCTGGGGAGCATCGAACCCGGAAAGCTGGCGGACCTGGTGATTCTCCGGAAGAATCCGCTGGACGACATCAGAAATAGCACGGCGATCCGGTACGTCATGAAGGATGGAGAGCTGTTCGACGGCGAGACGCTGGATCAGGTGTGGCCGCAGGCGAAACCGCTGCCCGCGCAGTGGTGGTGGAACGACAGGCAGTGATCCGCACCCGGCTTGGATGGCTGCTTTGCGGCAGGGCGGCCTGAATGGGAGAATTGTTTCGGCGCGCATGGCGGCGCCCGAGACAGCATGCAATGGGGCTTTCGATTTCTGGCGATGGCGTGGACGCTCGTCCCGCTGGCCTTCGCCCTGGATCCTGCCCGCGCGCTCTCTCAGTTCCATAAACGGAACTGGCAGGTGCAGGATGGACTGCCCCGGAACTACGTGATGGCGGTGGAGCCGTCCGGCGACGGGTATCTGCTGGTGGGCACGGACGAAGGACTGGCGCGGTTTGACGGGGTCCGGTTCGTTCCGTTCGATCCGCAGCCGGGCATAGGGCTGGCCCGGCGCTGGATCGGCGCCTTGATCACCGCGCGTAGCGGCAGCCTCTGGGTTGGCACCTTTGATGGCTGGATCTATGAGTATCGCGGGAGCAAGCTCCAGACAAGATTCAACGCCGGCGGCTCGGTGTTTGCGCTGCTCGAAGATCAGCGCGGCCGCATCTGGGCAAGCACAAGAAACGGTGTCGTGCGAGCCGAGTCCGGGCAGTTTCGGGCCGTGCCAGGGCTCACCCGTCCTCCTGAGACGGCCTGGAATGTGCTGGCTCTCGACCGTCACGGTGTGGTGTGGGCCGTCACGTTGGATGGCTTGTTCCGCATTCAACAGGACGATGTCCAGAAGGTCGCATTCGACGTTCAAACCTCGGGGGAGCCGTTGGCGGTGGAGGCGGACCGCTCCGGTGCGGTCTGGGTAGGCGCGGCGCGTGGCCTCTTCCGGATGAGTGAGACTTCCGGATTGGTCAGGCGCACCCTGGTAGCCGGAGTGCCGGGCCCGGTCGTGGCCATCCTCGAGGATCGCGACGGCGTAGTGTGGGTGGGTTCCTGGGGACAGGGCGTATTCCGCGTTCGCGGCGACCGCGTGGATTCGTGGTCGGCCCGGGATGGTCTTCCGGACGATTTCATCCGCACTCTGCATGAAGATGGGGAAGGAAACCTGTGGGTCGGGACGCGCGGCGGGGGGCTGGTGCGCTGCAAGGAAACCCCGATTGTGCCCTTCGGACTGCCGGAGGGACTGGGCGGCAACTATGCCACAACGGTAGCCAAGGCTCCGGACGGCCATCTCTGGTTCGGTACGTGGCGCGGCGGACTCTACCGCCTGATGGACGACCGCTTTGTCAGCACAGCCTACGCCGGTGCCGGCATTGTACTGTTCAGTCCGCGCCCTGGCCATCGATCCAGCCGGACATCCATGTGATCGGCAACTGGGAGGGGCTGTTCGGATATGACGGGCGGCGGTACACGAACTATGCGCCGGCCGGCTCTCCGTACCACCTGGTAAGCGCCATACTCTTCGACCGGCAAGGGCGGCTGTGGCTCGCCACTTCGAACAATGGGGTCTATGAATTCGCGGCTGGCAACGCGTCGAAGCAGATTCGATCCTACCTGCCGGGCGTCGAGATTCTCAGCCTGTTTGAGGATTCGGGCGGGCGCATCTGGTTCGGAACTCCGCAAGGGTTGGGCCGGCTGGAGAGCGGCGCAACACCCGCCGCGGTGCCGTTGGCAGGGCTTCCGGTCGATGGCGTCTCCGCGATTACTGAAGATGCGCAAGGCCGCATCTGGGCGACCTCGCTGGGCGGTTCGCTCTATTGCGTCGACCACGGCCGAACCGCTGTGTTGGGCGCTGCCCAGGGCTTGCCCGGCACTCCGCTGTACCGGTTGCTGGACGACGGCGCCGGCGGACTTTGGGTGAGTTCGGCCAAGGGGATCCTGCGGATCGAGTCCGCTCAGGTGAGCGATTACCTGGCCGGAAAGCGACAGCGGGTGGATGTCGCCGCGTTCGACCAGAACGACGGCATGCGTACGCCAGAGTGCCATCACGTCTCGCAACCGGCAGGGTGGAGCGACCCTCGCGGCGGTGTATGGTTTCCCACCACAAGAGGCTTCGTTTTGGCTGCGAGCGGACGCACCGGCCGTACTTCGCCGCCTCAGGCGCTGGTGGAGGAAGCGGTGTGGGACGACCACATTACCCGGCCGGGTGAACCTGTTCGCCTGGATCCAGGCCCCCATGCGCTCGAGATCCGGTTTACCGCGCTGCGCTTCGGCTGGGCGGAGAAGATCGGGTTCCGGTATCGCATGGAGGGGTTGGATCCCGGCTGGATCGAGGCTGGCCAGTTGCGGTCGGCGCGGTATGCCCGCATTCCGCCAGGGCGCTACCGGTTCCTGGTGCAGGCTCGCATGCCTGGCGGGGCGTGGAGCGCGCAGACCGCGCAACTTGCCGTCGATCAGGCGCCACGGTTCTATCAGACCGGCTGGTTCACTGCGCTGCTGTTTGTCATTTCCGTGGCCATCGCCTCGGCGCTGTATCGTTGGCGGATCCACATCATCCGCGGCCGCTATTCGGCGGTGCTGGCGGAGCGCAATCGCATCGCCAGGGAATGGCACAACACGCTGCTGGCTGGGTTTGCGGCGATCACGTGGCAACTGGAGGAGACCTTGTCCCGGCTGAAGGAGATGCCGGCGCAGGCCGAGGCCACGGTGGAACTGGCGCTCAAGATGGTGCAGCACTACCGCGCCGAGGCGCGCAGCGTGATCTGGGACCTGAGAGAGAGCCGGCTGGACTCGGAGACGCTCGCCAGTGCCGTGAAGAACTCGCTGGAGCGGATCACCAGCGGCTCGCCCGTGGCCGGGTCCGTTGAAACACAGGGGATCCCCGTAAAGCTCAAGGATGAGCTGGAACGAAATGTTCTGCGAATCTGCCAGGAAGCGGCTTCAAATGCCAAGCGGCATGGCCGTGCCGGACGGATCTCCATTGAACTGGAGTACCGGCCCGAGGAGCTGTGCGTGCGGGTGGAGGACGACGGCTCCGGCTTCGTTCCGCATGAAGTGATGGGGCTTTCCCGCGGTCATTTCGGACTGGCGGTCATGGCGGAGAGGGCGGAGAAGTTTGGCGGCCGCTTCAAGCTGACCAGCGAACCGGGACGGGGTACCATCGTAGAGGCGGTGATTCCCACCGACGCCGCCGGCACCTCGAAATGACTGAATCTGTCCGCATCCTGCTGGTCGAAGATCAATCGATTGCCCGTCTCGCCCTGCACACGATCATCGATCCCCGCTCCGACATGGAAATTGTGGCCGAGACAGGGCGCGGCAACGAGGCAGCGGATCTTTACGACCAGCACCTGCCGGATGTCGTGATCATGGACCTCCGATTGCCGGGGCAGACCGGCTTTGAGGCTATCCGTGTGATCCGCAAGAAGCATCCGGCCGCTCGGGTGCTCGTGTTGACCAACTACGAGGGCAGTGAAGACGTGCACCGCGTTCTGCAGGCCGGCGCGATGGCCTATCTGACGAAGGACACAGGCAAAGAGGAACTGATTCAGGCGATTCTGGCGGTGTCCCGCGGGAAGCGCTATCTGCCTTCTTCGGTGGGAGCCCTGCTGGCGGAGCGGTTGCCTGGTTCTGAGCTGACTGAGCGCGAGCAGGACGTGCTGCGCCTGCTGGCAAAGGGCGCCAGTAATCGTGTCGTGGCGGAATCATTGGGCATCTCGGAGAATACGGCGCGAATCCACGTCACGCATATCCTGCAGAAGCTGGGCGTGGAGGATCGCACGCAGGCTGTGATCACCGCGATCCAGCGCGGCATCGTCCACGTGGATTGATCTCACCGGTTGGGGTGAGCAATCCATAGTCCAAATTGACTATCCACCCCTAGTCTTTTGCTCAGATGAATCGATTCGCTCCATCTGTCAGTGTCAAGGAGGTTATTGGATGACCGGGACCATGAGGTCTGAATCCATGTCGAGAATCGGTTTGACCCCCACAAAATCTTCCGCCTTCCTTCTTGCGATCACAGCCTGCCTGCTTTCCACTGCCGCGTCGGCGGCGCCGCCCGAAGGATACAAGCTGAAATGGGCGGACGAGTTTGACGGCCCCAAGGTAGACGGTTCGAAGTGGAACTTCCGGACCGATTCCAAGCACTGGAGCACGCAGCGTCCTGAAAACGTTGTTCAGGAAAAAGGCCGGCTAGTGCTGCTGCTGAAGAAGGAAGAGGCCGGCGGGATGCACTATACCGGTGCTGGCGTCATTTCCAAGCCCACGTTCCGCTTCGGCTACTACGAAAGCAGGTTCCGGGTACTGACCGGCAAGGGCTGGCATTCCTCATTCTGGATGATGGGGCACGACGGCTCCGGCAGTACGGCCACCACCGCGACCGCCCTGGAACTGGACGTGATTGAGAACGACTCCATCGATCTGACCTCCTACGGCGTGACGACGCACAAGTGGCAGGGGCAGCACACGAGTCACGGGCACAAGAAGGTCCCCATCTCCACGCTGGCGGACTTCCACGTGTTCGGGTGCGAATACACGCAGACTTCGGTGAAGTACTTCGTGGACGGCACGCTGGTCCAGACCGTGGATCTCTCGCAGATGCCGCACAGTGACTTGAGCATCTGGCTGACCTCCATCGCCTCGCAGTTGGGCAAGACCGACGCCGTGGACGACTCCAAGCTGCCGGGTCGCGTCGAATACGAGTATGTCCGCTTCTACGAGAAGGGCAACTAGGAATGCAGCGCGATCAGGGCGTAGCCGGTACGCGCGGGGAGCTCACCCTCGAGCTTGAGACGGATCTGACGATTGTTGGCGGTGGACTGGCCGGGACCTGCGCCGCCATCACCGCGGCCCGGGCCGGATTGCGCGTGGTGCTGCTCCAGGATCGGCCGGTATTGGGTGGCAATGCCTCCAGTGAGGTCCGCCTCTGGGTGCTCGGCGCCACTTCCCACATGGGCAACAACAACCGCTGGGCGCGCGAAGGCGGAGTGATCGACGAAATCCTCATCGAGAACCTGCATCGCAATCCGGAGGGCAATGCGCTCATCCTGGATACCATCCTGCTGGAGAAGGTGGTCAGCGAGCCAGGCATCACGCTGCTGCTGAATACCGCTGTCCATGAGGTGCAGAAGTCCTCAGCCGACACGATCGGCGGCGTGCGCGCCTGGTGCAGCCAGAACAGCACCGCCTACCTCGTACGGTCGCCGCTTTTCTGCGACGCATCCGGTGACGGAATCGTCGGGTTCCTCTCCGGGGCTGCCTTCCGAATGGGCGCGGAGCCACGCTCAGAGTTCGGCGAGGGCTTTGCGCCCGACGCCGGCTATGGGGAACTGCTGGGCCATTCGATGTACTTCTATTCGAAGGATACCGGCCGGCCGGTGAAGTACACCGCACCCTCGTTCGCGCTGAAGGACATCACCACCATCCCGCGCTACCGCGACATCAAGGCGAGCGATTCCGGCTGCCGGTTCTGGTGGTTCGAGTACGGCGGGCGTCTCGATACGGTTCACGAGACGGAAAAGATCAAGTGGGAACTCTGGCGCGTGATCTACGGCGCCTGGGATTACATCAAGAATTCGGGCCGGTTTCCCGAAGCCGAGACGATGACCCTGGAGTGGGTGGGTACGATTCCGGGGAAACGCGAGAGCCGCCGCTTTGAAGGCGACTACATCCTCACCCAGCAGGATCTGGTCGAGCAGCGGAGGCACCCCGATGCCGTCTCGGCCGGCGGCTGGGCCATGGATCTTCATCCCGCCGATGGCGTCTACAGTCCACTTTCCCCCTGTACGCAGTGGCATTCCAAAGGCGTCTACCAGATTCCATACCGCTGCCTGTACTCCCGCAATATCCAGAATCTCTTTCTGGCGGGACGGATCATCAGCGTTTCCCATGTAGCCTTCGGTTCGACCCGCGTGATGGCCACCTGCGCCCATACCGCGCAGGCGGTGGGCATGGCGGCGGCCCTTTGCCACCGCACCGGTGTGAAACCAGCGCAAGTGGAAATCAAGACGCTGCAGAGGGATCTATTGAGAGCAGGGCAGTACATCCCCGGTCTGGCTCTCGAGGATTCAGAAGACCTGGCACGGTCAGCCCGGGTGGAGGCATCCAGTTCCTTCGAATTGCGTGAATTGCCGGCGGACGGCGAGACCGCGGCCCTCGACCTCTCGCGGGCCATGCTGCTGCCTGTCTCGAAGGGCTTGGCTCCCAGCGTCACTTTCTATGCCGATGTCACTCAGCCCACCACCCTCGACGTCGAGTTGCGATGCAGTTCGAGGGCCGGAAGCTTCACTCCGGATCAGGTTCTGTTCCAGCAGTCCATCGAGCTGATGCCCGGCACTGGACAGCGCGTCGTCTTCGCGCCCGATACGCAGCTCGACAGCCCGTCCTATGTGTTTTACACACTCCTGCGGAACCCGGCCGTGTCTGTGCGGCTTTCTCCGGTTCGAGTGACCGGGATTCTCAGCCTGACGCAGTCAATGAACGCAGCGGTGGCGAAGGGTACCCGGCAGGAACCGCCGGAAGGTTCCGGCATCGACTCGTTCGAGTTCTGGCTGCCGTCACGCCGTCCCGGTGGACACAACCTGGCTTTGTCGGTCGATCCGCCTCTGAACGCTTTTGCCCCCGCCAGTGTGACGAACGGCATCAGCAGGCCGGGGGCCCAGCCGAACGCCTGGGTGGCGGATCCCAATGACGCCGCGCCTCGCTTGAAACTCATCTGGACGGAACCGCGCGTCATCGCCCGTGTGGAACTCTCCTTTGACACGGACCTCGATCATCCCCTGGAGTCCGTCCTCTGGGGCCATCCTGAACGCGACATTCCGTTCTGTGTGCGGCACTACCGCCTGCTGGACGCCGAGGGCACACTGCTTCACGAATGCCGGGAGAACCACCAGACCAGGAACTCCGTCACCTTCCACGAACCGGTCACCACCAGCGTCCTGCAACTGGAGATCGTTTCCACGCACGGGGCGCCCGCGGCCGTCTTTGAAGTGAGGTGTTACTCCAGATGAACAGCCTCGTTCACCCGGCGGGCGTGTTGTCCCGCGGGCCCAACTACGCAGTATCTGGAGTTTCGAAAGAGTAATCCATGTCCCTGCTGCTCTCTCTGCTCGTCCTGACCGCTGGAGGCACCAGCCTTACGGTTACGCCGGACCCGGTTCGCATCTCTCTGGACCGCAACGGAGCCAGCATCGCCGCCGCGCATCCCGTCAGCGGCCTGCTGCTCGGAGACCCTGAAAAACCCGAGCCTGTCTCCGTGACCGGTGAAGCGTATGACCAGCAGGGGCACCGTGTCCTCTCGGTTCGAACTCCTTCCGGCCTGACTGCCACGGTCACCATCACACTTACCCCCAATCAGGCCGATCTGGTCGTACGGCCTACTGCACCGGCGGCGGTGTTGTTAAGATTCGCTCCGCTCAGCCCCGGCTTCGGTCTGGCCGATCACGCGGTCACGCACCGCGACACATTCGACACGGACATCACGGGCTATCGCAACGATCGCTTTCTCTCCGGCACCGGCCTCACGCGGCTCATCTCGAACTTCACTTTCTATCCGAAGCAGCGTTTCGGTTTCCTGGTCTGGGATCCCGGCATCAAGATGGTCCGCAGTACCTCAGAGGAATGCCTGCAGGGTGTCCGCAACGTCACCTCCGAGGTCCGCTTCTCTCTCTTCACGGGTTCGCCGGCCGAGATCTACCGGCAGTTTCTGGAGTCGCGCAACCTGTACGGGTATCCCGTGATGAAGCCAAAGTACGATTTCTTCGGCGTGGGCTGGGAAGCGTTCGGCGCGCTCGCCTGGGATACGAACTACAAGACCGTCGCCGAGAATGTCGGCCAGTATTTGTCGCTGGGCTACCCGCTGAAGTGGATGGTCGTCGGTTCAGGCTTCTGGCCCAGGGAAGACAAGCGGTTCCACGAAACCACCAGCTTCGGCATGTACGACAAGAGCCTCTATCCGGATCCGCGCGCCTTCATTGCGCAGTTCCACGCCAAGGGGTTGAAGTTCTTTCAGGGGCTGCGGACCACGTTCATCGTCGACGGCCCTTACAGCGAGGAGGGCGTCCGCAACGGGTATTTCGTCGAAGAAAATGGCAAGCCCAAGGTGTACCAGTTCGGCTGGCCCAAGAGCCCCACCTACTTCCTGGATTGGCGCAAGCCGCAGGCCGTCGCCTGGTTTGCGGACCTCACGCGGAAGTGGACCGCCTACGGCGTGGACGGCTACAAGGAAGACGTCTTCGGCTATGGCAAGTACACGCTGGGCGACGACAAGCTGGATCCCGTCAACGAGGCGTTGATGCGCGAGGGTCTCTTCATCATGGGCCGCAACGCCTATCTTGCCTCTCCGGCTGATCTGCATCGCCTGAACGACTTCAATTTCAACCAGGATCAGGATCGCGGTCCTGTCAACGCTCTCGCTTACGGTTATTCGGGCTTCCCGCTGGTTTACCCCGACATCGTCGGCGGAACGTTTGGGGAAGGGCACTTCGATCTGAAAGTGACCCCGCGCATGCGGCAGTATATGAAGCGCAACGCGATGTGGGCGGCGCTCCATCCCTCAATGAGTATGGGCCAGGGGCCATGGACGTTCGGCGATCCGGAACTGGAGGCCGTTCTGTTGCAGGCGGCGCAACTGCACGACCGGCTGCAGCCCTATTTCTATTCACAGGCAGTCCGCTTCTATCTCGACGGCTATCCTTGGTCGTTCACCCCGCTGCCTGTCGCCTTCCCGGACGATCCGCAGGTCTATGGCCGCGAGAATGCCAAAGTCCGCGGGTATGAGTGGATGGTGGGCGATGCGCCTGCTGGCCGCTCCTCTCTACGGCAATGACTACGAGACCGCGACCGCCCGGGACGTTTACCTGCCCGCCGGCAACTGGATGGAGTACGATTCTGGCCGGCGGCATCAGGGGCCCGTTCTGTTGAAGAACTTCGCCCTGCCCGTGCGGCAGACACCGCTCTTTGTGGGTGGCACGGGTATCGTGATCGAGAAGAAGGGCTCAGATCTGGTGGCCCGCATCTACCCCGTCAGCGATCATGCGGAGACGCGCTTCATCTATCCCGATGGAATGGCCGCCTCCTCGCTGAGTGTGAAGGTCGCCGACTGGAAGCGCGTGACGGTGAAGTGCTCTTCCGGCCGGGCCTGCGCGGGCACCTGGCAGCGGCACGCCTTCGAGTTCGTGATCAGGCCGGGCGAGAACTATGAAATCCAATGAGGTCCAGTTCGAGCCGCCCCCGGCCCACGCACCCGGTGCGCCCCGCCGCTGGGCCAACCTGCGCTGGTGGATCACGGCTCTGCTGTTCTTCTCTACGGTCATCAACTACATGGACCGGCAGAATCTGTCGATCCTCGCGCGGACGATTCAGAACGATCTACAGATCACTGACATGCAGTATGGCTACGTCGTCCAGGCGTTCCTGCTGGCCTATACGCTTTCCTACCTGTTCGCTGGACGTCTGACGGACAAACTGGGCACACGCGTGTCCATGGCGTGCTTTGTCGTCTGGTGGTCCCTGGCTGACATGCTGACTTCGCTGAGCCGAAGTGTCGTGTCGCTGGGCATCTTCCGCTTCCTGCTGGGCGTAGGCGAGCCCGGCAACTACACCGCGGCGCCGAAGGCTGTTTCGGAATGGTTCCCGGCCCGGGAGCGTGGGCTCGTCATCGGCATCTACACCGCCGGAGCCACCCTGGGCGCCACGATCGCTCCGCCACTCATCGCCCTGCTATCGGAGCACTTCCACTGGCGCTCAGTCTTCCTCTTCACGGGCTCGCTCGGCCTCATCTGGGTCCTGCCCTGGTTGTGGCTCTACCGGAAACCCTCAGACCATCCCCGGCTGAGTGACGAGGAACGCGAGCTGATTCTGGACAAGGGTAGCTCGGCGATGGAGTCCGACGTCATGCCGCCGGAAGGCCGCTGGCGTCACATCCTGGGCCGGAGGGAAACGTGGCTGCTCATGTTGAGCCGCATGATCACGGATCCGGTCTGGTATTTCTACCTCTTCTGGTTCCCGAAGTACCTGACCGACGCACGTCACCTGAGCCTGGCGGAGATCGGCAGGATCGCCTGGCTGGTCTACCTGGCGGCCGATATCGGCTGCATCACGGGCGGGGCGGCTTTCGGGCCTCCTCATCCGGCGAGGCATGGCGCCCGCGCGCAGCCGCATCTGGGTAATGGCCGGAGCCGCGCTGTTCCTGCCCCTCAGTCCGCTGATTAACTCCGCCTCTTCGCCCCTGATGGCGGTCGGTATTGCCTCCATTGCTGCCTTCGCTCATCTGGCGTGGCAGATCTCTCTCGGCGCTCTGATCGTCGACATTTATCCGAAACCGGTTGTCGGAACTGTCTTTGGATTGGTGGCCGCGGGATCCGGCTTCGGCGGCATGTTGTCCACCAACCTGGTGGGCCGCGCGGTGACCTACTGGTCCTATGCGCCCGTTTTCATAGTGATGGGCGTCCTTCACCCGATGGCATTCCTTCTGATCCGTGGAATCCGTGAGCGAACTACCGGCGCAGCCCGGATTTCGCCGGCCCGCTGAGTTGCGCCGTCGGTTTTTCTCTTCTGTTTAGTCAATATTGGATTTGTCCGGATGATATCCGCCTTGAGCTATTGGAATATGCGTCATAGGCCGATCAATCCAATGTGGCGAAACGACGTGGGTTGCGAATCATCCTCTGGACGGCCTGCGCCGGCGTTGTTCTGACGCTCGGCGCTCTCTCCTGGCGGCCTGAGTGGATTGTCCTGGTTGCTCCCGGAGTGCGTGTGAGCAGCACGTATTGCTCCCGCTGGAAAGCCGCGGGAGATGAACGCATCCTGTTGGCGCAGGGTGCCGCCGCCCAACGTATCGGTGCTGGCAGCAGCATGCTTCGCACTGACGGGAAGCTGGAGCTGTGGCGAACGCCTCAAGGAGAGTTCTGGATCCCCGGCGGTTCGTCCACCGTCCTCTTCACTCTGCTGGCGCAGCAGGAACGCATGATCTACGGCACGGTCCCCAAGGGAGGCACGGTGATAGACTGCGGCGCTCACGTTGGGGTGTTTACGAAGGCCGCGCTGGCCAGGCAGGCGGCGCACGTGGTTGCCGTGGAACCCGCGCCCGACGCTTTGGAATGCTTCCGGCGCAATCTGAAGGCGGAGATCGCGGACGGGCGTGTCGCCATCGTGCCCAAGGGAATCTGGGACAAGGATGGCGAACTGACGTTCTTCCTCAATGGGAATGGCGATGCGGCCGATAGCTTTGTGACCCATGGGGACGGGTCAAAGAAGACTGTCGTACCAGTCACCACACTGGACACCATCCTCGCGGAGCAAAAGCTCAGTTCCGTGGAACTCGTCAAAATGGACGTGAAAGGCGCCACGAGCCGGGCCTTGGCCGGCGGAAAGGTGCTGATCGCCAGATTTCATCCTCACCTTGCATTAGCTACCGAAGAACCTCCTGAGGATCCTGCATCGCTCACTGCCCAGGTGCAAGAGTTCAAAGCTGGTTACACGGCGATTTGCGGGCCCTGTTTCCTCATCGAGAAGGAAGTTCGTACAGACGTGATGTTCTACCAGTAGGGCGTCTGCGATCGTGCCCATTCTGCTGGCTTCGCCTGGCGACTGAATTGACCGTACCCGCCGGCTGCCAGGACAGCTAAAGTGGTCCTATGGTGTTGCACGCCAACCGGCCCGGTTTGCCAGGCCGGCGTGCGATACAGAGTTCGGGCCACTCTATCTCTCCGGCCCCGGGAAGGAACCATTCATGTCGAAGAAGATCCTGATGCTGGTAGGCGATTTCGTGGAGGACTACGAAGTGATGGTGCCGTTTCAGGCCCTCCAGATTGCCGGGCACCAGGTGGACGCAATCTGTCCCGATAAGAAGGCCGGTCAAACCGTCCGGACCGCCATCCACGACTTCGAGGGCGACCAGACCTACACCGAGAAACGCGGCCACAATTTCACTCTCAACGCGACCTTCGCTGACATCAGCGTCGAGGATTACGACGCCCTGGTGATCCCGGGAGGCCGCGCCCGAGTACCTCCGTCTGCACGAGAGCGTACTCGAAATCGTCCGGCACTTCTCGGACAACAAGAAGCCCATCGCTTCCATCTGCCATGGGGCGCAGATCCTTGCAGCCGCCGGCGTGGTGCGCAACCGCAAAGTGAATGCCTATCCGGCGTGCGCCCCCGAAATCACGTCAGGCGGAGGCGAATATGTCAGCCTGCCTTTCGAAGGCGCCATTACCGACGGCAACCTCGTCACCGGTCCGGCCTGGACCGCGCATGTCGAGTGGCTGAAGCAGTTCCTGGCCGTTCTCGGCTGACCATCTCCCAGTGGATCAGGGCAGGTTGGCCAGGCCGGCCTGCCTCAACAGCCCATCGAAGCGTGCGTCCGACCGCAGAGGATCCAAGCGAGGATCCACTTTCAGTCCGAGCATCAGGGTATGCCGGCTGGCGGCCGCCTTTTCCAGTAGTTCGAACGCCAGATCGGTCTGTCCCCTGTCTGCCGCCGCGAACGCCAGATTCACATTGCCAGGTTCCGCGGAGAGCAGTTGGCTCCACTCCGCCTTGGGCAGGTCCCGGCCGAGAATCCAGGCCCGCTCCATGGCGAGCCCGCGGGCGCTGATGCCTGATCTCTGCATCTCCATCTCGGCCTCCCGGGGCTGTCCCAGGAACCGGTAACAGAGCGCGAGGTAGTAGTGAGCCAGCGTGAAGGACGGATCCCGGTCCAGCACGCCTCGCAGCAGATCCCGAGCCGTCTCATAGCGCCTCGCATAGAACGGGACGCGTGCTTCCAGGAGGCCAAGAATCGGCGATGCCGGATCCAACAGCCTCGCCCGCTTCACCAGGAATCCGGCTTCTCCCAATCGCCCCAGCCGCATCAACATGCACGCGTACCCCTGCATCGCCCGGATGCACTTTGGATCGAGTTTCAGCGCCTGCTGGAACTCCGCCTCGGCGTAAGGCCACTTGAAGTCCGCCGCGAAGAGCACGCTTCCGAGCACGGCGTGCGCCAGCGGCAGGCGGTCGTCCAGTTCGATGGCCCGCCGGGCTTCCACCTTGGCTTCGCGGAATACGCCCTGGATGTTGCTGCCATCGATCTCGCCTTGAAAGTAGAGGGCATCCGCCAGGCCCGCATGCGCCATCGCCGATTGCGGATCTTTCTGGACCGACTTGCGAAACCACAGCTCCGCCTTGTGCAGTTCCGGTGCGGAGAGCTTGTTCCACAGGTGGCGCGCCACCAGATAGTCGCGCTCCGATTCATTCGGAACGGAGTCGGAACTCGTGACCGGGGCAGCAGCGCCGGAATCAGGATCAATGCGAGCGCAAACGGGATGGCCTGCCGGCGCCATCTCGGCGGTTTCGCCGCAATGCTCAGCGGACGGCCGGCCAGGTAGGCGGCGAGATCTTCGCCCAGTTCGCGCGCCGTCTGGTAGCGGCCCTCGGGCTGTTCCGCCATCGCATGCCGGATGACAGAGTCCAGTACGGCGTCCGCTCCGCCTGCCAATTCCGACAGAATTGCCCCCAGCGAATAGACATCGGAGGCTGGTGTAATGGGTCCGCCGCGCAATTGTTCGATGCTCGCATACTCAGGCGTCAGCGGCCGGCAACCGGTGACCGTCACCCTCTCTTCTCCTGCCGCCATGAGTTTGGCTATGCCGAAATCCAGAAGCTTCGGATGACCGTCCAGGTCGACGAGAATATTGCTCGGCTTCAGATCGCTGTGGATGATCCCCCGGCCATGAGCCTCCGCCACCACGAGACACACCTCATAAAACAGGCGCACCCGGCTGCGAAGATCAGGGGACTGAGCCTGGCAGTAGTCGACAATCGACCGGCCCTCGATGTAATCGATGGCCAGATACGGTGTGCCGTCAGGGGTCACACCGGAATCCAGCAGTGTGGCGATGTCGGGATGACAGAGCTGCTCCAGGATCCTGCGTTCGCGGTCGAAGCGGGCCAGATTCGCCGGCGTCGCGACGTCGGTTCGCAGCAGCTTGATGGCGACCAGTTTGTCGGTCCCGGCCCGGACGGCGGCATAGACGACACCCATCCCCCCACGCCCCAGCAGCGCCAGCATACGGTAGCCGGGGACTTTGGGAAATGCCCCGCGCGCGGTAAACAACAGCGATTCGATGCTCAGTTGTGTTGCCATGCCCCATCCCCTTCGAAGACAGCCTGCTCCAGCCAGTTGCGGCCCAGGTTCAACTCGCGCTCCACCGTTCTAACCGACAGGCCGGTGAAACTCGCGATCTCCTCCACGGTCGAACCGGATCGATACCGCATCTCCATCACCAGATGCCGCCTCGGCTCCGCGCGGCGTAACCGGCCCAACGCCTCCTCCAGTGCCTCTTCCACCGTTGTTCTCTGCGGCGCCTGCGCCCGCTGTTCGTCCAGCACCGTCCAGTGAGACCCTCCTCCACGCTTGGCCGCCCCACGCCGCCGGGCGTACTGAATCAGAATCTGCCGCATGAGGCGCGCCGCAATTCCCAGAAAATGCGACCGCGCCTCACACCGCACCGGCGGACCAGCGGCCAGTTGCACAAATGCTTCATGGACCAGAGCTGTCGATTGCAGCGTGTGGTTCCGCGCCTCTCGCCGCAGGCAGCAGGCCGCGGCACGCCGCAATTGCGGATAGAGGTCCGACACGACGTGGGCTAATGCCCCGGCATCGCCGCGCAACCAGTCCTCCAGGCGGTTTGTGATGGTCGCTGCGTTCATCTCCGGCCCTACCTGAACAGTAGTGATCCATCGCTCGAAACCGTTTCAGTGAAGCTTGCAAGCGCACCTGCCGCGGGAAGTTTGGCCTGCTTGGCGGATCTCGGGCGGCCTCCGCACAGATTGTGTTGACGGACATTTGCGGATCGTACTGGAGCGACGCGAATTCAATGTCGTTCCGGTGCGCCGCATTGGGCTTCGGCCGTTAATCCCTTGGCGTGATCGGAGGAACACCCATGAACTGCAACACACTTCTAGCCCTGGCCGCGATCCTGCTGGCCTCCAGTCCTTTCCCAGTTGCCGCCCAGACGACTCAGCTCAACGCATCCAATAGGGCGCGCCTGCTGGCGGAACGCCCTCAACGGCTCCAGACCGCTCAACAGACTCTCAACACCCAGCGTGTCGTCCTGGGACTCACGCCCGACGACACCTTTGAACCCGCTTCTTCGATCTACGACGAGCTGGGCCGGCTGCACGTCCGTCTTCGCCGTTTCTACAAGGGCGTCCGCGTAGTAGGCGGCGACATCAAGATCGGCGTGGACGCAGCAGGGAAGGGAGGCCGCATCAACACCCGGCCACTCCCCTCGGGAGCCATGCCCACCGTCTCCCCTGCCATCTCCAGTCAGGAAGTGGCGGCCCTCCTCGCCCGGGAACTGGGCCTGGCGGAGTCAGACCTCTCCGTCGCCCCGGAACTCGTGATTCACGGCCTCGATCAGGCTCCGATCCTCGCCTGGCTGGCGCGCGTCGAGTCCGATTCCCTGGCCCCCACCACGTATCTGGTGGACGCTCAAACAGGAGCCGTCCTGAAGAGATGGTCGAGCATCGTCGAAGCCCTGACGCCCGAAGTCAGCACGGGTCAGTCTCAACGCTACGGCGAGATTCCCATCGATCACGTCCGCAACACCGTGACCGACCGCTATGAACTCCAGGACCCTCTACGTGGCTTCACGCGCGTCTACGATATGCAGGACAAGAACCCGACTTCCACATTCAAAGGCGCTCTCTATACCCAGAACCCCGCCGATCCGGCCCTGACCACCTGGGGCAACGGCCAGGACTGGAAGTTCGGAGACTCCACCACCGGGAAAACCGGGCAGACCGCCGCCGTCGAGGCCTACTACGGGGCCCGCCTCACCTGGGATATGTACAAGAACGTCCTCGACCGTGACGGTCTGGACGACGCCGGCAGTCCCATGAAGCTGAGAGTTCACATCCGCAAGAAGGCGGACGAGCCCTACGGGGACGCCTTCTGGGACGGCACCTATGCGAGCTTCGGCGACGGCTCTGAGTCCGATTCCGACAGCCGCACCGACACGTCGACCGTGGCCCATGAACTCGGCCATGGACTCTGGGATCAGATCGTCACCACGGACAATGAAAGTGGAGAACGGCGGGGCCTGAACGAAGGGCACGGCGACATCCAGGGCGCCATCGTCACTCACTACCGCGCGCTCGCCGCCGGGGCCGGCGGAACGATCCCGTCACCCGAATATGGGGATGTCAGTCGCTTTCGCTCCCGCAGCATCAACCCGTGGGGCTATACCGCTGACGGACAGATCGGCCTGCCCTACTACGTCGACGGCATGGGCGACTATGAGGAACACGTCCAGGGCTGTGCCTACGGCCGCCTCTTCGCGACATTGGCCATGGGCGCCCCTTCCGTCGAGGAGTACGATGCCGGTCCACCCTGCAATCCAGAGGATGGCTCGCAGTTCCGCTGTCTGGTCTCACCCATCCTGCCCCAAGGCATGGCGGGGATTGGACTCCACAACGCCACCCGCATCTGGTATCTCGCCTCCTCGGCCTACATGGACGGCAATCCGACGTTTCCGGAAACCCGCGAGGCCTACCTGAACGCCGCCGAGGATCTCTTCGGGCTCAACTCGCCGGAATACAAATCCACGATGAACGCCTGGGCGGCTGTACAGGTGGGCGATGAAGCGGCCGACACCGCCGCGCCCACAATCGCCATGGCCGCTCCCATCGTCAACAACTACGAACAATCCCTGCTGGTGAGTCTGACCGCCAGTGATGACATCGCCGTCCATCACATTGACTACTTCCGCAACGCCACGTTGGTAACGACTATCCATGGCAACGCCTGGGTCGGTCTTCAGGACCTCAGCAAAGTGCCGTTCGGCAAGTACACCCTCAGCGCTACCGCTTACGACAGCATGGGGAAGACCGCCAGCGCCCAGCAGCCGCTCACTTATCAGGGGGCCAACTACCTTCTCAAGAACCGCGGTTTCGAACAAGGCTCCGACGGTTGGACCGTCTCCCCTGGTGCGCAGGTCAAGTTCTCGGCCGACCGCGCTTTCCTCGGATCCGGCTACGCCGCCTTCACCAACACCGGCTGGGTGGCGCAGAAGTTCTCGGTGCCCGACGGCATCATCGGACTCACCATGGGTTACCGCGTCGCAGTGGACCCGACCGCCGGAAACGTCGACTCCTTCGAGCAACTCGATGTGGAGATCCTGAACAACTCAGGCGGCCTTGTCCAGACCCTGGACACGATCCACGCCAACTTCAACACGCTGGACAAGGTCTATCGCGACTACAAGCAGATCAGCCACTCGCTTCCGCTCAAATATGCCAGCCGCGACTACGTCCTCAGATTCCGCAGCACCTCCGCCAAAGCCGGCCGGTTCCGCATCGACAACGTCTATGTCGCCTACCAGGGGGTTCCTCGTCTCGACCTCATCGTCGCGGTCGACGAAGCCGAAGGCTCAGTTACGATGCAGGTGAAGAATGTAACCGGCATCGAGCCTTCCCAGGTCAAGGAGATTCGCGTCGCGCAGCCCGGCACCGAAGGCACGCGCCTGGGCACGCAACTCATGACCGTCCTGCCCACCAGCGAGTTCAAACTCAACACGGACTACCAGGTGGTTGCCTCCATCATCGATGTCCTGGATGTGGAAGTCGGGCAGACCGCGCCCGTTCATTTCCAGGTGAAGCCCGTCAATCAGATCATCGTCAACCCCGGCTTTGAAGGCGGCAATGGCTGGTGGGATCTCGGCGGTGGAGCCGAAGTCATCAAGTACGATCCCGCCTGGGGGCAGGGCAACGCCGCCTTCCTCGGAGATCGCTGGGCCCGTCTTGGCGGCCTGGGCGTGAAGAACACCGCATCCATCCGCCAGAATGTCGACATCCCCAAGAGCGCCTCGAACGTGAAACTCACCTTCCGCGCACGCGTAGAATCCGGCGAACTGATCCCGGCCGATGTGTTGAACGTGAACGTCCTCGAGTTCGGTACTTACAAAGTGCTGGAGACCCTCACCACCGTGCCCAGCACCACGGAGACGGACACTCCGGACAACTTCCACGCCCAGCAGAAGTTCAATGGCTTCGACCTTACTGCCTACAAAGGCAAGAAGATCATCCTCGAATTCCAGGTAGTCGAAAACAACGGATCGCCCTCGACCTACCACATCGACAACGTGGGCATCACCTACTCCGTCTTCGGCGTCGCCCCATAATCAGAAACGGCCACCCGCGGCCGGAAACTCCAGCCGCGGGTGGCCGCCTCTCAACCCACGATCCTCAGCGAACCTTTGTGATGGCCCCTGCTACCGCTTCGTCAAACTCGACATTGTGCACGGTCAACATCGTGCCCATCGCCCGGTCGAGCGCCGCGCGAGCCTTCCAGTAGCTGCTCTGCGCCGTTGCCTCCGACGACCGTGCCTGTGTGAGATCCCTCTGATACTGGATCACCAGAAATGTCGTCGACGCGCCTACGTCCAGCTTTTCCTTTTCCGCATCCAGGGTCTGTTCCTCCAGAATGCGCTCCTGTTTCGCCGATTCGTAGCTGGCCCGCGCTTCCTCCACCGCGATCTGCGCATTGCGGATCTCCAGCCGCGCCTGCTTCTCCAACTGCTTCAGCCGGATCTCCTGCTGCCGCACCTGAATCTGGTCGCGGGTCACATCCGCGCGCGCCGCCCGGTTCAGAATCGGCACACTGAATTGCACAGCCACCCCGTAGTCCGGAAAGTTGCGCTGGAACACCTGGCCCAGGGCATCGCCGTAACCACCAATAAAGAACGGATTCGGCGTCGACGCCGGCAGATTGTTCAGCTGCGTCCCGTTCGCCGAACCACCCAGGCCGTTGTTGGCGGCGGAGGCTACCAGGTCCAGCGAAGGCAACAGCGCGCTGCGCGATCCCTTCAGGCTGATCTGTGAATTCTCCAACTGGATCCGCGCCTGCGCCAGGTCCGGCCGTTCCTTCAACGCCTGGCCGACCAGCGCCTCCAGCGGCTCCTGTGGAGCGTCCGCCGGCAGCGCCATCGCATCCACCGGTTCGATCACCACGTCCTGCAGCTTGTTCTCCGACGCACGCACCAGATAGTCCTTCAGCAGTTCGCTCTGCTGCCGCGCCAGGCTCCGTGCGATCACGATGTCTCGCTGACGGCGCGCCACTTCCGCCTGAGCGCGTGTTACATCAATCGACGCCCGCACACCCGACTTCGCCGACTCCTGTGTGTCCTTCAACAGTTGCTCCGCCGACGCCACGGCATCCTGCCGCACCCGCACATCCTCGGTCAGGCTGGCCAGATCCCAGTAAAGCCGGATCACCGCATGGATCGTGCTGATCACCTGCTGCCGGAAGACCAGGTCGGAAACCTTCTGGTTGTTTCTCGCAATCCGGATATACCGCGTCGTCACCGCCGGCCCGAAGCCGCGCAGCAGCGGCTGCCGGAAATCGAGCCGCAACGTGGAGGTCGAGTACGGGCTGAAACTCAGCAGCGGATTATTGATGTCCTGATGCTGGTTCAGAAAGCTCAGCCCAATCGTCCCACCGGTGCTGAGACCCTTCTCGATGCCTACATTGGCCGTCGTCGTATCCGCATTCAACGAACGCAGCGGCGCCAGAAAAGTGCTGTTCTGGGGGGAGGAGGTGTGGTTCCAACCCACCGTCCCCGTCAGAGTAGGATCCAGATTCGGTACCACCGGACCCGTGGACAAAGGCAGCGAGCCCAGCAGCGACAGATCGATCTGCGCGCCGGTGCCCGAGAACCGGTCCAGCGTTGGCGTGTCGCCACCGCCGAGTCCGGATCCCGTCACCACCGGCACGCCCAGGCTGTTGGGCCCCTCGTGCACCGAAAGCGGAATACCGCGCAACGCTCCACCCGCCTTCGAACGCAGTACATCGGTCTCCGCCAGGCGCCGGTTGTACCGCTGCAGCTCCACGTCCAGATTGTTTTCCAGCGCCAGCGCGATGGCGTCCTGCAGGGAAAGCCGCAGCTTGCCATCCTGAATCAACTGATCGATACGGGCCGAATTCTCCACCCGCGGCGCTGCGGGCTGAGCCCACAGCGGCGCGGTCAACAAACCGGCAAGGACAAACCTCAAATTCATCGTCTGGCTCTTTCCTGGTGACTCATCGGGCCCGCCGCCTGGACCTCCTGCCCCTCCGACAGCATCTCGCCCGGATTCAGAATCACCACTTCGTTCGGGTTGAGACCCGATGCAATTTCAATCTGCGTACCCAGGTCGCGTGACACTTCAATCGAGCGGAAGCGGATCTTCCCGCTCGGATCCACTGTTGCCACGCGCGTGCCCTTGGCATTGGCCAGCAGCGCCTCAGCCGGAACCACGGTCGCGGGATGACTCCTCGGCAGAGCGAACTTCACTTCCGAGAACATGCCCGGCAGCAGTGCGCCTTCCTTGTTGTCCACCTGGACCTCCACCAGCATCGTGCGCGACGACGCACTCAGCGAACTCGCCGTCCGCACCACCTTGCCGGTGAACTCCGAACCCGACCTCTCCTTCACCGTCAGGCTCGCTTCCTGGCCCACCTGAATGTCGGGAGCAAACGTCTGCGGCACATTCACCTGAACGCGCAGCGTGCTCGGCTGCGCGATCGCAAACAGCTTGCGGCCGCCATCCAGCCCGCCGGTGGAGGAGATCAGGTCGCCCTGTTCCACCAGTCGCTCCGTGATGATGCCGTCATACGGAGCCACGACGCGCTCAAAGCCCACCAGCCGCTCCAGCCGCGCTACGTTGGCCTCGTTCGCCCGGATGTTGGCCTCCGCCGAAACGACACTGGCCCGCGCCGCGCTCACCGAAGCGTTCGCAGTATGGATTGACGCCTCCGCCGCCGCGACTTCCGCCTTGCGGGCGCTGTACGCATACTGCCGTTCATCGCCTTCCTGCTTCGGCAGAACGCCTTTGTTCACCAGGCGCGTCCAGCGGTCCGACGTGGCCGAAGCCAGCGCCTCGTTGGCCTTGGTCTGTTCCAGGCGAGCCCTGGCTTCCACCACGCTGGCTTCCGCCCGCGCGACATTCGCCTGCGCCTGCTTCCAGGCAGCCTTCGACTCTTCCACCGTCGCCCGCGCCCGGGCAAGCTCCTGGTCCAGTTCCGGCGACTCAATCGTCGCCAGCACCTGCCCCATCCTCACCCGGTCTCCAATGTTGGCCGTGCGCGTCCGCACATAGCCCGTCGCGCGCGCATAGATGTCCGCCACCACCACCGCCTCGGTGTTGCCAGGCAGTGTCAGATCCGTGGTTGGAGGAGCCGCGGAGGCCAGCGCCGTGCTCACCAGCGGTTTCGAACCCGTGGCATCCTGCGAGAATCGAACGGCGGACTCCCTCTTCTGAAACTTCGCGGCGGCTACCGCGCCAAACACAACAATCACCAGGAGAATCGTGGCGGCCACCCCCGGCCGCCGCCGGTTGCCCGGCTTCAGGGAAACTTCTTTCGTATAGGACGAAGTATTTTCGGTACTCATTGAGCCTCTCCCACGGATTGATTCCGACTCAAACTCGTAAACATCACTGGTACAAAGAACAGCGTGGCGACCGTGGCCATCGTCAAGCCGCCCACCAGCGCACGAGCCAGCGGAGCGTTCTGTTCACCGCCTTCACCCAGGCCCAACGCCATCGGCAGCATGCCGATGATCATGGCGCAGGCCGTCATGAAAATAGGACGCAAACGGGCCGAACCCGCCTCAATCGCGGCCTGCAGCGGAGTCTCCCCCGCGTCCAGCCGCTCTTTCGCGAACGTCACCAGCAGGATGCTGTTCGCCGTCGCCACACCGATCGACATGATGGCGCCCATCAGACTCGGCACATTGAACGTGCTCTGCGTCAGGAACAACGCCACCACGACGCCGACAAATGCGCCGGGCAATGCCGTCACGATGATGAACGGGTCGCGCCAGCTCTGGAAGTTCACCACCATCAGCAGGTAGACCATCACGGCCGCGAATACCAGACCCAGGCCCAGACGCGTGAACGCCTCGTTCATGCTCTGCACCTGGCCGCGCACCTTGATCGTGCTGCCCGGTGACAGCTTCGGCGTGAACTCCTTCACGATCTTCCCGACGTCCGCCGCCACCGATCCGAGATCACTGTCCTGAACGCTGGCGTACACATCGAACACCGGTTGTACGTTCGTATGGTTTGCATTCACCGGCGACACACCGCGCCGCAGATTCGCCAGATTGCTCAGCAATTGAGGTTGCGCCGAATTCCGCCCCGCATACACCGGCGTGTTCTGCAGATCGTTGATCGACTGCAGATCACGCTGCGGTGTCTGGGCTGCCACCAGATAGGTGATGCCCATGCGTGGATCCAGCCAGAAGTTCGGTTGAACCTGGCCGCTGGATGCCAACGACACAAACAGGTTGTTGGAGACATCCTGATGCGTCAAACCAAATTCGGCGGCGCGTGTACGATCCACATCCACCCGGATATCGGGACCGTCCACCACCTGGTGCATGTGGACGTCCACCGCCCCGGGCACACCCTTCAGCCGCTCAGCCATCTGCCGGGCGATCTGATAGTTGTTCGGATCGTAGCCGGCCACCTGAATGTTGATCGGGGCCGGCAGACCGAAGTTCAGTACCTGCGTCACGATGTCCGCCGGCTGAAAGTAAAACGTAACACCCGGAAACTGTTTCGGCAGCGCTTCGCGGAATTTCCGGATGTAGGCCGCCGCGCTTCCATGATGCTCCGGGTTCAGCGAAATCGACATCTCGCCGTCGAACGTTCCGATCATTGCGCCATCGCCGAAGGCCAGGTTGAAGGAGTCCGGCGACTTTCCGATGTTCTGCAGCACGAGCTGGACCTCATCGGCCGGTATCGTGCGCCGCACTTCGTGCTCCACCCGGGCGAAAAGATTCTGCGTCTCTTCCACTCGCAGTCCGGCCGGACCGCGAATATGCATGCGGATCTGGGGCGCATCGATGGAGGGGAAGAAGTCGCGGCCCACGAACGGGATCAGCACGACGGCCAGGGCCACGGCGCCACCCATTGCATAAAACGCCCTGCGGCGTCTCATCAATACCAACTGCAGCGCCGCCTCGTAGCGGACGCGGATTGCTTCGTAAATACGATTGAAACTCTGATGCGCCCGGCCGATTGGGCTTTCGTGCATCGTGCTGTGATCTTCCTTGGCCAGCATCAGGTTCACCATCAGCGGCACCAGCGTGCGCGACAGGAAGTAGGACGAAGCCATTGCGAACACCACCGCCAGCGCCATCGGCGTGAACAGGTACTTCGCCGGGCCCGTCAGGAACAGCACCGAGACGAATACGATACAGATGGTCAGCGTCGATACGAAGGTCGGCACCGCGATCTGAGCCGCTCCATCCAGCACCGCCTGCCGCAGCGGCTTGCCCATTGCCAGGTTTCGATGCGTGTTCTCGATCTCCACCGTCGCATCGTCCACCAGGATGCCGATGGCCAGCGCCAGCCCTCCCAGCGTCATGATGTTCAACGTGTGCCCCATCGCGCTCAGAATGATGATCGAAGACAGGATGGACAGGGGGATGGAAATGGCAATGATGAGCGTGCTGCGCCAGCTACCCAGGAACAGCAGGATCATGGCTGCTGTCAGACAGGCCGCGATCAGGCCTTCCTTGAGGACGCCTTGAATCGACGCCCGCACAAAGAACGACTGGTCGAACAGTTCGTTGATTTGCAGTCCCTTCGGCGCCGCCGCGCGGCTCGTCGGCAGGATCCGGTTTTTCACTTCGTCCACGATGTCCAGCGTGGAAACCGTGCCGGTCTTCATGATGCTCAGCAGCGCCGCGGGTTCGCCG
>JASGIE010000074.1:0-115220 GCA_049841055.1 Paludibaculum sp.
AAGGGTTGATCGGGAAACACGATGAATCCGAACAGCACCTAGCGGTGGATCCCGCGACGATCGCGCTGGTGATCGCGACGATGATGGCTGTCGCCGCGACGGCCAGTTGGCTGCCTGCCTGGCGGGCCTCGCGGGTCGACCCGAATTCCGTGCTACGGAAGAGTGAGCACGGGCGGGCGTCCCCTCGAGGTGACTCGACGAGCAACGTTGGGGTGATGGGCTAACTCCAATCCGTCCTTTCAGCGGTGGTGGGCTGCGGTGCGATTTGTTCAGGAAACTCGCGCGGCGCACGACGGACCGCCAACCCCCTCTTGACGCCGTTCCCTTGCTGCACGTAAGCTAAGAATTCTTGGTATGGGGCGCAAGGCACAAAAAAACGATTCGCTGCCCGGCTCACTGGACATGCTGATTCTGCGGACGCTGTCGCTGCGCGACCTTCACGGATACGGTATCGTTCAGTTCATTCAACAATCGTCCGACAATGAGCTGCTCGTTGAAGAGGGTTCGCTGTACCCGCGCTCTGCAGCGGCTGGAGCTGAACGGCTGGATCGACGGCGACTGGGGCGTGACGTCGAATAACCGGCGGGCGAGGATCTACAAAATTACGGCAGCCGGCCGCAAACAACTGGCGGTTGAAACCCGGAAGTACGCCAAGCTCACGCTGGCGATCGCGCGCGTGATGGGAGCGGAATGACGGACGTGTTGCGGCGGCTGAGGTATTGGATAGAAAGCGCCAGGCGCAGCGAGTCGCTGCGGGAGGAGATGGAACTCCACCTTGCGGAGAAAGCCGCGGAACTCGAAGCAGACGGGATGACGGCGGAACGCGCGCGGGCGGAAGCGCGCCGGCGATTCGGCAACGTGGGATTGAAGCAGGAAGAGTCGCGGGAGATTTGGATGACACGATTTTTGTCGGAGCTCGGCCAGGATATCCGCTATGGCTTGCGCACGATGGCTGCCAACAAAGCATTCAGCGCGCTGGCGGTCTTGTCGCTGGCGCTCGGCATCGGGGCCAATACCGCGATCTACAGCTTCATGGAATCGATTCTGTTGCGTTCGCTGCCGGTGGCCGATCCCGAGTCGCTGGTGGTGTTGAACTGGCAAAGCCCGACCGCCCCAGAACGCCAACAAAGAATGGGTGCACGTCGTTCACGGAGTGCAAGGTATTGTCTGGCCGGGCGATAAAGGCGCCATTGGTCAGCGGAATGTTCCCGTACGGCGCGTTCGAGACGCTTCGCAAAGAGAATCCCGTCTTCTCGACGCTTTTCGGGTACTTCAATGGACGACCCATAATCTGGCGATCCGTGGACAGGCCATGACGGCGAGCACGGAGTACGTCACCGGCGAATATTTTCGAGGCCTGGCAGTGTCGCCGGCAGCGGGACGTCTGATCGATTCCGAAGACGACCGCGCCGGGAGCGGCGCCGGTCGCGGTGATCAGTTTTGCGGTCAGCCAGAATCGCTTTGGAGGACCGTCGAGTGCAATTGGACAATCGATTCTCGTCGACAATGTCCCGTTCACGGTGATTGGTGTCACGCCGCCGGAATTCTTCGGAGTCGATCCCGCGTCGTCACCGGACCTCTATCTTCCGCTGCGTACAAACATTCTGGTAGACGGCGACAGGGCCGCCCGCATGTTTCCCGACGAGAACTTCTACTGGATCGAGATGATGGGCCGCCTGCGTCCCGGAGTCAGTATGGCCCAGGCACAGGCAGTGCTGGCTCCGCGTTTCCATCAGTGGGTTGCCGCCACGGCAACGACTGACGGCGAGCGAGCCAAACTGCCGGCGTTGCTTCTGAATCCCGGCGCCGGCCGGCCTGGGCAGTTTGCGCCGCCAGTATTCCAAGCCTCTGTATGTGCTGCTGGCGATGGTGGGACTGATTCTGGCAATCGCGTGCGCGAATATCGCCAATCTGCTGCTGGCGAGGGCAGCTGCGCGACGGCGCGAAATGGCGGTCCGGCTAAGCTTGGGCGCGGGACGATTCCGAATCGTACGGCAGTTGCTTACCGAGAGTGTGATGCTGGCGTCGCTCGGGGGAGCACTTGGGGTCCTGTTTGCGATCTGGGGCGTGCGATGCGCTGACGTTTCTGTTCTCTCAGCGGGCAGGAGAATTTTACACTGCACGCGGAACTGAACTGGAACGTGCTGGGCGTGACAGCGGCGCTTTCCGTAGTTTGCGGTCTGTTGTTTGGCCTTGTTCCAGCGATTCAAGCGACGCGCCCGGACGTCATGCCCGCACTGAAGAATGGCCGTGGTAGGAGGACCGCGCCGCCGCATGCAGCATATTCTGGTGGTCGCGCAGATCGCGATGTCTTTCGTCATTCTGGTCGCCGCCGGCCTGTTTGTCCGGACTCTCGACAAGCTGCACTCGGTTCAATTGGGGTATGCCCGCGAGAACATTCTGCTGTTCTCGTTGAATGCGCGACAGGCCGGGCATCGCGACCCGGAAATCACCACCTTCTACGCGAACCTTCGCAAGCGATTCGAATCGATTCCGGGCGTGAGCAGCGCATCGCTTTCGCAATCTTCGATCGTCAGCGCCGGCCATGCCGGAGCAGACAGTACAGGGGGCCGATGAAGATCGGCGCAGTCACCGTCGAAGGCGCACGCGTCATGGTCGCCGGACCGCGTTTCCTTACGACCATGCAGATTCCGATCCTGGCAGGACGCGAGATCGATGACCGCGACCAGCCGGGCTCCACGCCTGTGGCCGTGATCAGCGAGCGGCTGGCGCGGACCTACTTCGGGAACGAAAACCCGGTGGGCCGGCGCATCACACTGGTCGGATGAGAAGCGCGATGTGGAGATTGTCGGAGTGTCCGGGAACCTGCGGTACGGCGGTCTGAAAAACGAAGAGCCAGCGCCATGACTGTGTTCATCGCGGCCAGCCAGTTTTCTCCGGACGGAATGACGTTTGCGCTGCGGACCGCAGGCGATCCGCTGCAGCTATGTCAAGAGCGTGCATGAGATTGTGCGGGAGGCGGATTCCTGCATACCCGTCACCAATGTGGTGACACAGGCCGCAGAGATCGACCGGACGATCAGCCGGGAAGTCACTGTTCGCGAGACTCTGTACGGGCTTCGCGGTTCTCGCGCTGCTGATGGCGTGCGTGGGACTCTACGGCACGATGTCCTACAGCGTGGCGCGGCAGGTCAGCGAAATCGGAATTCGAATGGCCCTGGGCGCGCAGCGCAGCGCCGTGGTGTGGATGGTTCTGCGCCGCGTGCTGCTGCTGGCGGCGGTGGGACTGGCGATCAGCGTGCCTGCCGCGCTGGTCGCGTCCCGTCTAGTTGAAATCGCTTCTGTTCGAAACGCAGCCGAACGATCCACGAACCTTGGCCGTGGCCGGGGTCGTCCTGCTGAGCGCCGCCATCCTGGCCGGCTATGCGCCGGCAAGACGGGCATCCCGGATTGATCCACTGGTTGCGCTACGGCACGACTGATCAGAACAACAGTTTCAGCGCCAACTGCACATTGCGCGGCAGGCCGGCACTGCTGATCACGCCGAATGACGACGCCCCGAAACTGAGCCCGGGGAATGCGAACGGCGCGGTGTTCGTCGCATTGAAAGTCTCGAACCGGAACTGTGCCTTGAGGCGTTCCGTGGGCCGGAACTCGCGGTGGATGGCGAGATCCAGCGACTTGCGCCCGGGCGCATGCAGCGCGTTGCGGCCCAGGTTCCCAAACGTGTACAGAGGCTGGAGCTGGAAGGCCGCGGTGTTGAACCACATGCGCGGACTCTGCGTGAAGCCCGAGGTCGCGTCGGCGATCAGGTTGGGCCGGTCGGAGCCGCCGGTATTGGTGCGCGCGGCGCTATTCGTGATGTCCATCGAGATGCCGGTGCTGAGCACAACGATGGCGTTCACGCCCCAATCCTTTACCAGTTGAGCGGCGAAGCCGCTTGCCATTCCTGCCGAACGGCAGCGAGTAGTCGCCCAGGAAGGTGTAACGGTGGCGCAGATCAAGAATCGAGTTGGCGTGTTCCCGGAAGTCGGGAATCGCCAGCGCGCCGGTGCCCGCGGAGCCGGAAGCGTTGTCGATGCTGTGGGCATAGGTGTAGGTGGTGAGCACGCTCAGCCCGTTGTGAAAGCGGCGCTCCAAGGTGGACTGCATTCCCTGGTAGACCGAGTTGTACCAGGGACCGCAGATCGCGACGTTCCCGGCGTTGGGCCAGATGCTGTAGTAGGGCCTTCGAGGATTCACCGCGCCGGCGCCGGCGGGTGCGCAGGTTGAAGCTCGTGGCTCCGTTGAAGAGATACTGGTTGCGACCCAGCACCCCGATATACGCCACGGTCGCGGCAAACCCATGGCCGACTTCGCGCTGACCGTGAGGTTGTACTGCTGTACGTAGGGGATCTTCCCGTAGGTGGAAACGCCAATCAGATTGCCGGTCGGGTTGGCCGGATCCGTAGCCACCGGCGAGGGGAGGCCGTCGGAAAGCCGGTTGAGCGGCTGTAAGGTGGTGGCCGTAACGCTGTAAAGGCTCACAAACGGCGGATTGCGCATGGCCATATTGCTGGCCAGCATGTTGGGCGTGTAGCTGATGCCGTATCCACCGCGCACCACGAATTTGTAGGGCGCCGAGTAGGCGAAGCCGAAGCGCGGCGAGAAGTTCTTATGGTCGGAGGCGACGTTGGCCGCGGTCGACACTCCGTTCGATCCGGCCACGAGGATTTTGCCGGAAAGATCCACGTTCGCGATGCGATTGGCGACCTCCGTCATCGGTGGGAAGTAGTCCCAGCGCAGGCCCATATTGAGAGTGAGATGCCGCGTGATGCGCCAGTCGTCCTGGACGTACAGATCGGTTTCCCAGGTGCGCCAACCGGGGTAGACGAGGAACTTCTGGCGCTGGGTGGACGCCGGGTAACCGAGCAGGAAGGAGGCGACCGAATTGCCGCTGCCGGAGGTCGCGCCCGAAGGGTCGTTGGTGAGGTTGGAGTCGAAGTTGAACTGCCCGCGGGCATAGGCGCTCTGGAACACGCTGATCTGGCGGCGGCGGACGTCTCCACCCACTTTCAGGTTGTGGGAGCCCTGGATGTAGTTGACGTTCCCGCTGTACTGGTACATGTTGTTCAGGGTCAACAGAGGGATGAAGCTCCAGTCGCCCAGGGCGGTAAATCCGGCGATCTGGGCAATGGAGAGGCCCGAACTGTCGTCGTCGATATTGATGCCCTTGAGACCCACCTGATCGGAAGCCTTGCTGCCATAGTTCTGCGGCAGCGAGTAGATGTAATAACGGCTGAAACCGGCCTTCAACTCCAAAACGAGGCGGGAACCAAACACGTGGACGTCGTTGATCTGGGCGCTCTGCGCGCGCTGCTTCGCCGTACCGGCGCGCCCCGGTGTCGCCGTATCGCAGACGGGGTTGATGCCATTGGCGGCATCAGGGCATCCCGGCGGCAGCACGGTGTAGGTATCGTTGAACGAATACCGGGCAAACACGGTGTTGGCGTTCGATACGCGCCAGTCGCCGCGCGCGTCCATGGTGTAGTTGTTCTGCGTCTTGGTAGGCAGGTAGGAGAAGTTGTTCACGAGCGAACTGGTCTGGGCCGCCGGATAGAGATTGATCATGGCCATGGACACGGGGTCCATGCGCGACATGGGAATCTGGTCGCCGGTGAAGCGGGTGCGGGTGGAGACGCCGTTTGTGGTCACGGTGCTGAGCGGATCGAAGACCGCATTGACGCCGGAGAAATTCCCTGTCCGCAGGTTGGCGGTGGGCACGCTGGACGTAAACGTCTGCCCCTGGGCCTGCCGGAATCCTTCAAAATCACCGAAGAAGAAGAGCGTGTTCTGCCGGATGGGGCCGCCAATGCTGCCGCCGAACTGGTTCTGTTTGTAGGAGGGCTTCTTGGGCGCGAAGAAATTCCGGGCGTCCAACTTCTCGTTGCGGAGGAACTCGAAGAGCGATCCGTGATACTCGTTGGTGCCCGACTTCGTCACGAAGTTGATGACACCGCCGGAAGTCCGGCCATATTCGGCGGAGTAGAGGCTGGTTTCCACCTTCATTTCCTGCAGCGCGTCCACCGACGGCTTCAGGATGACCGTCCCGATCGACCGTTCGTTGTCATCCATTCCGTCGATCAGAAAGTTGTTGTAACTGGTGGGCTGGGCATTCACGGTGACGGCCGATGTCTGGCGGCGGTCGTCCGGACGCGTCCCGCTCGGCAAGCCGTTCGGATCGCCTTCCGATGCGCCGGCCGTCAATTGCGCCAGCACCACGAAGTTGCGCCCATTCAAGGGCAGATTCTGCAGGGCCACGGTGGTGATGAGGTTGCTTACCGACGACTTATCCGCCTGAATCACCGGCGAACTTGCCGTGACTTCCACCGACTGTTCGAGAGAGCCAACCTCGAGCCGGACGTCCTGGCGGAGCCGATCGCCGATGGCGAGCGTCACCTCGGGGACGGTCCAGGTCTTGAATCCGGATGCGGCGACTTTGATGCTGTAGCGACCGGGCGGGAGCAATCGCACCAGGTAATTGCCTGTGCTGTCGCTGGTGCCGTTGTAATCGGCGGCGGTGGCAATGTTGTGGACAGTGATCTTCACGTCCGGCAATACCGCGCCTGTGGCGTCCGTGACCGTGCCGAGGACGTCGGCGGTGGTCACCTGGGCGAGGAGTGGAATCACACAGAGGACGAGAAGCACGAGGAGTGTAGCGGCTCGATTGAGCAACATAAGCGACACCTTCCTGAAGCTGGGCTTCTGACTTCGGTCGGACCAATGATAATCGACGATTTCCTGGTGTTCAATGGTGGCGGTGTATCTTTCTGGGATCGAGGAGGACCGGCGTCCGCGCCAAGTCCGGATCGCCTTCGAACCGCTCGCCGCATCGGGGAAAGGGGCCGCGGCAACGGGGCGCGGGACGCCGCCGCGGGATTACCAGAAATGTCAAGACAAACCGCCCCGCTGTGCATATAGTGGAGCATGCAGATTCACTGGGGACGCGCCATCGCTGGAGCCCTGATTGCTGAAATCGGGCAAATTGCCGCCGCTTTTGGATGGGTTGCGATCTATAGCTATGCGATCCATCCGGGGCAGCCGGCGGCGGCGTACGAGGCGTATGCCCAGACGGCGGCACCGTGGGTTTCCGTCTTCGCGGGCGCACCGATCTTCTACGCCGCCAGCCGCTGGATCGCGCGAACACGGCCCACCGCCCTGGCCCTGTTTGGGGTGTTCTTCGTGATGGATGGCGCGCTGCTGGTGGGGATGACGGAGAACTGGTCCAGTGCGCCGGTGGTTCTGATCGGGGTCAGCTATCTCACCAAACTCGGCGCCTGCGCTCTGGGTGGCCGGCGCGGATAGGCTCCGCACCTGCTGCCTTTTCCTTGTTTGCCGTCGGACGCGGGGGCCGGCCCGGGTTTAGAATTCGGAACGGGGAGTCCGACGGAACGTGGACATTTTTGCTCACAGCCTCGCTACCGCGGCGGTCGTGGTGTTTGTGAACAGGAAAGCGGGTCCTCGAGTCCATCTCGGGTGGGCGGTGTTCTTCGGTGTGTTCCCCGACCTCGCCAGTTTCACGGTGCCGGCCGCGCTGCGGATCTGGTGGTGGGTGACGGGCGTGACGGCAACCCTGTTGCCCCAACCTGGCGGGCCGCGTCTTGATTGGGTCTTTGGGCTTTATCACTGCGTGCACAGTCTGCTGATCTTTGGGCTGTGTTTTGCGGCGGCCTGGATCCTGGTGGGAAAGCCGATTTGGGCCCTGTTGGGCTGGCTGCTTCATATCGGAATTGACATCCTGACGCATCGGGGTTGGTTTGCCATCCAGGCTCTGTGGCCGCTGTCGCCGGCCCATTTCGATGGCATCCCGTGGGAGAGGGGCTGGCTGCTCGCCGCTACCTATACGGCTCTCGCGGCCGTTTTCTTTGTGCTGTGGCGAACTCGAGTCCGGCCGTCCGGCCTGGCGGATGCGCACGGCCGCCCTCGCGGAGTTGGGTTCCCGTGAGTCCAGCAGGCGGCGACAGTGGCTACTCCGCGCGGCGCCAGGCATCCAGGATGCGGTGGACTTGCGGGCCGACGGCCGCACGCGCGGACTCACGATCGGCTCCGGCGGAGAGGCGCTCGTCATAGTCGGTGTGATTGTGACGAACGGCGGCCGCGACGGCGGCGTGTAAGGCGCGTTCGTCCAGTTTGCGAGCCGCGGCGGTGCGGCCCACCCGGCCGCTGCCCCTGACCGCGGTGTGAGCCGCGATGCGTCCGGCCTCACGGGGCGGGCAGCCGGGGAAGAGCACGAGGATCTGCCGGGTCAGGATGGCTATGAATTCGCGATCCTCTTTTTCGCGTTGAGCGGCGCCGGCGGCGCGGGCCCTGGCGCGCTGGTCCGCATCCGCGGCGCACTCCTGCTCGGCGCGTTCGAGTGCGGCCGGCTCCACGAGGATCCCCTGCCGTTCATAGCGGCCGCGGGCGCGGCTGAAGCGGACGACCACGGCGGTCCGGCTGCTGTATTTTGTGGAGCGCCGGGTGAGTGCGGCGTCTCCGGCAGGCAGATACTCCAGTTCGTCCAACCTGGCGCATGCCAAACAGAGTGGCTGCTGGGCCTCCAGATAGAGTAGTGAGCCGGACTGCACTTCGGCGCCGCATTCCGTACACTCGGAATCACGCAGGATCTGGAAGAGGGCCGGAGGCTCCACGCGGTTGAGCTTTTCGGTGACCTTCTGCCTCTGCTTCGCCGGCATCGCTGTCGAGAGGAAGTGAGTCCGGAAAAACGTCTCGTCGTCGGGGTTGCCGTCGATGGAAAACTGAAGGTTGGCGCGGCCATCCCGGGCGGGCCGTGCGTAGTGCGTTTCCGTGGCAATGAGGCCGTGCTCCTGAGCCCAGGCCGCTAGGGTCTGCCGCAGGAATGCCTGCTTCCGGGGGCTCCCCTGCATGCTCGACGCCAGATTGTCCAGGCGGCCCTTGCGCCAGGCATCGACGTGGGAAGGAGCCAGGAGTCCGGTCCCCAGAAAGATATCCAGGGGAGAAACGTAGCCATGGTCCGCCAGAGCCCGCTGGGCGGCCAGGATGATGCGTGCGTGAAACTGGTCAGCTTTGGGGAACGGACCTGCCATGCCAGGTACCTTCACGGCAAGGTAACACAGATGGGACAGGGGCCGCAGGTGGCGATCCGGCTGGAGGGGGTCATGCTGGATGGGTTGGTCGTGGGCGGGATCGGGGGATCCCGCGCGGACCGGGGGGTCCGCCATGCCTTGGGTTGGTTGTGGCCTTTGTGGTGGATGGGCGGTCGTGGGCGGGATCGGGGGATCCCGCGCGGACGGGGGGTCCGCCATCCTTTGGGGTGGAGGAGGCCTTTGTGGTGGTTGGCGGCCGTGGGCGGGATCGGGGGATCCCGCGCGGACCTGGGGGTCCGCCCTCCCTTGGGTTGGAGGAGGCCTCTGTGCTGGATGGGCTGGTCGTGGGCGGGATCGGGGGGATCCCGCGCGGACCTGGGGGTCCGCCCTCCCTTGAGTTGGTTGTGGCCTTTGGGGTGGTTGGCGGCCGTGGGCGGGATCGGGGGATCCCTCGCGGACCTGGGGGTCCGCCATGCCTTGGGTTGGTTGTGGCCTTTGTGGTGGTTGGCGGCCGTGGGCGGGATCGGGGGATCCCTCGCGGACCGGGGGGTCCGCCCTCCTTTGGGTTGGAGGAGGCCTTTGTGGTGGTTGGCGGCAGTGGGCGGGATCGGGGGATCCCTCGCGGACCGGGGGGTCCGCCCTCCTTTGGGTTGGAGGAGGCCTTTGTGGTGGTTGGCGGCCGTGGGCGGGATCGGGGGATCCCGCGCGGACCTGGGGGTCCGCCCTCCTTTGGGTTGGGTGTGGCCTTCGTGCTGGATGCGACCGTCGTGGGCGGGATGGGGGGATCCCGCGTGGACCTGGGGGTCCGCCTTACCTTGGGATTCCGGGCATGCTGAGTGCGATAACTCGTCGATCGTACGCGGGCGCCGTTCGCACCCTAAACCACCCAAGAGGCGTGACTTTGCGCTGGACGCGGATTACTATTGCTACATTGCGCGGATGAGCCAGGCCTGTTCGACTGGCCTCCTGTTCGGAGTAGGAGCTTTCAATTCGACACCCGGCCCTCATATTCAGACCCGTTCCGTCTGCTTCCGGGATTTCCTGCGCGGCCGCCATGTGGCGGTATCAGCCTCATCCATCGCGCAATGCAACAACACCAAGGAGGATCGAATGCCCTTTTGCGCCAAGTGCGGCACAAACGTCAACGGTAGCTTTTGCCCGAACTGCGGGACGCCCATAGCCGCGCCCCCGCCCGGACCGCCACCCGGTGCGCCACCTCCGGGCCAATACGCGCCGGGACCCGCCGCCGCGCCCGGCCTCACTGAGAATATGGCCTGCGCCTTCTGCTACCTGCTGGGCTTCATCACGGGGATTATCTTCCTCGCGTTCCCCTACAACCAGAACGCCCGGGTTCGCTTCCATGCCTGGCAATCCATCCTCTTCGGGGTTGCCTGGTTTGCCTTCTGGTTTGTGTTTGCCGTCGTCACTTCGTTTGTGCCCGGCATGTACCTGATGTTCGCCATGCTGCGGTCGTTGATCGGCCTGGCCGGTTTTGCCTTCTGGCTTTTCCTGATGTACAAGGCCTATCAGGCGGAACACTTCGAGATCCCGGTCATCGGGCCCATCGCCCGCCAGCAGGCCAAGTACTAGAGGCAGTTTGAGAGCGGACCATGCCAGGTCAGAACTTCGGCATGGTCCGCAGCATCCCCATCGTATTCGCTCCCTTGGCGTAATCGATGGAATGCAGCGGCGCCCAGCCCTTCCCGTCCGGTCCCAACCCCATCGTCCCGATGTAGCGCACATCCTCCTGCTTGGTGCCCATGAGGATTACCGCATACCCGCGGTCCTTGTACTCCATCAGGCGGTACTGCAATTCTCCGCTGTCGGGCTTGAACCGGTCGGCCGAAGGCTGGCCCAGCTTCCGCACGATGCTGAAGTAGTCGTCCTCCCGATTCAATTCCAGGTAGCCCTGATCTTTGGCGACGAACGTCGGTTTCGCCTCGGGCGTGAACTTGATCAGCGCCCAGATCAGAAGACCGAGCCCCAGAATGGAGCAGAAGCTGACCAGGATCATCTTGCCGATGCGCGACTCGTTGCCCATTGCGCCAGTGCCCATGATCGCGCCCAGTCCGGAAGGTTCCGATGGATCCGCCACCGGCTTTGGGCCCGGCGGCCGGGTCATGGGGGCCACGGGCATCGAGTACACCTTGCGCTTCATCGGCCAGACCGCGCCTGTCTTGTATTCGAGTTCCTGCGTCAGCCCCACGATCATGACAGGTTTGTCGGTCTCCGAGATCCCCCCGAAGTATTGCCGCGGGATGGCTATCTCCAAATCCATCTGCGTGTTGCGCACCATCATTTCGCTCCAGGTGGCTTCGCGCAGCCGCCATTCATTGTTCTCCACCCCATGGATCGGCGGATAGAATGAGAATGGTCTGTCGATCAGTTCGGCCTGTGGCGGAGCCGGGGGCGTGCTCATGGTACCTTCCTAACAGATGATAGCGAGTTAGCGGTTGGCCCGGTTACCCTTTCCGGTCACTATCCAAGGCGAACAAAAGGGTGTATTTAAGTAGTGGAAAGGAATCCGGCCATGTCGCTCCGGGATTTAGAAGCTCTCGAATACCATTCATCTTCACCTGCGGGCAAGGTTTCGGTTGTACCCACCAAACCCTGCCGCACGCAACGCGATCTTAGCTTGGCCTATACGCCAGGCGTTGCTGTCCCGTGTCTTGAAATCCATAGAGACCCGTCACTCGTCTACAACTACACCGCCAAAGGCAACCTCGTCGCGGTTGTGTCCAACGGCACCGCGGTCCTCGGGTTGGGCAACATCGGGCCCGCCGCCGGCAAACCGGTCATGGAAGGCAAAGGCGTCCTCTTCAAGAGATTCGCCGATATCGACGTCTTCGACCTGGAACTGGCGACGGAAGACCCCAAGGAGGTCATTCGCGCCTGCCAGTTGCTGGAGCCTACTTTCGGCGGCATCAATCTGGAAGACATCAAGGCCCCCGAATGTTTTGAGATCGAAGAGGAGCTGCGCCGCACCCTCAAGATCCCGGTCTTTCACGACGACCAGCATGGCACCGCCATCATTTCGGGTGCCGCGCTGGTCAATGCCCTCTCGCTGGTCGGAAAGAAGATCGAGGAGGTCAGAATCGTCTTCTCCGGCGCCGGCGCCAGCGCCATCAGTTGTGCCAACCACTACATCCGGCTGGGCGCGCAGCTTGAAAACATCCTCATGTGCGATACCAAGGGCGTCATCCATGACGGACGCGCCGAGGGGATGAACAAGTACAAGGTCAAGTTCGCCCGCACGACGGAGAAGCGCACCCTGCTGGACGCCATGCATGGCGCCGACGTCTTCATCGGACTCTCGCAAGCGAATTGCGTTACGCCAGAGATGCTGCTCGCCATGGCGGACCGCCCGGTCGTGTTCGCGCTCTCCAATCCCGACCCGGAGATTAAGTACGAACTCGCCGTCGCCACGCGGCAGGACCTCATCCTGGCGACCGGCCGCTCGGACTATCCCAATCAGGTCAACAACGTCCTTGGCTTCCCGTTCATTTTCCGAGGAGCCCTCGACGTTCGCGCCACTGCCATCAACGATGAGATGAAACTCGCGGCCACGCACGCATTGGCCGAACTAGCGCGCATGGATGTGCCGGACTCGGTCCGCCGCGCATACGGGGTCGAGAACATGGAGTTCGGCACCGACTACATCATTCCGAAGCCGTTCGACTCCCGCGTTCTCACGTTTGTCGCGCCGGCCGTGGCGAAAGCGGCCATGGAGACCGGGGTCGCCCAGGTTAAGGTCGATCTCGACGAGTACCGCGAGCAGCTGGAACGCCGGCTGGGCAAGAGCCAGGAGATCATGCGCATGGTCATCCACAAGGCTCAGCGCGAACCGCGGCGCGTGGTCTTTCCCGAAGGCACGCAGGACAAGATCCTCCGGGCGGCCCAGGTGCTCATCGATGAAGCGATCGCCCGCCCGGTTCTCATCGGACCCGAAGACCGGATTCTCGCCCGCGCCGACGAGCTGCGTCTGCGCATCAGGGGCCATGTCGACATCGTCGATCCGGCCACCAGCCCACTCGCTGACGCCTACATCACCGAATACATTCAGCTCCGGCAGCGCAAGGGCGTCACCCATACAGAGGCGCCCCACCTGATGCTGAACCCGACGCGCTTCAGCGCCATGATGGTCCACCTGGGCGATGCCGATGCCATGATCGGCGGCATTACCCAGAATTATCCGGATACCATCCGCCCCGCCCTGGAGATCATTGCCAAACGGCCCGGCGCCACCAAGGTCTCCGGCATGTACATGATCATCACGCCCAAGGGGCAGCTTTACTTCATCGCCGATACCACGGTGAACATCGAGCCGTCCGCGGCCGACCTGGCGGAGATCGCCATCGCCGCTGCCGACACCGTCGCCAGCTTCGATATCGATCCGCGCATCGCCATGCTGTCGTTCTCGACGTTTGGCTCCTCCCGGCACCCGCTGGCGCAGAAGGTGGCCGCCGCCGCCGAGATCGTCCGCCAGCGGCGCCCCGAACTGGTGGTGGAAGGAGAATTGATGGCCGACGCCGCGGTCGTGCCCGAAATGCTCACCGACTACCCGTTCTGCCGCATGCCCAGCGCCGCGAATGTGCTCATCGCGCCCAACCTCGAAGCCGGCAATATCGCCTATAAGCTCCTTATGCGGCTGGGTGGTTGTGAGGCCATCGGGCCCATTCTCATGGGCTTCTCCAAACCGGTGCATGTCCTGCAGCGCGGTTGCGAGGTGAATGACATCGTCCACATGGCCGCACTGGCCGTTGTGGAGGCCCAAGGGCTCGGCGCTGGAAAGCCCGCGCCCTCCGAAGTGCCGGCCTGACCGGCGCCTATTCGAAGCCAAGACGGCCGAGCAGTTCTTCCACTTGCCCGGCCGTCACATCCACGGCGGCCTGCATCTCCACGGGCGTCTCCCGTGTATCGAAGGCCTCGAAGAGCGCCATCTTGGCGATGGCGTAACGTTCGTTGTCGGCCAAAGCCCGGCCATGCGCCGCCTCCCACGCCGCGACATGGGCTCCGGGTACGCGCACCTGGACCTCGAACCATGTCTTGCGATCGCCGCTCACCGTGAAGATGTGCTCGCGCCGCTCGGCCAGGTCGCGCATGCCTTCATAGAAGTACTCATACGCGTAGCCGCTCATCGCCAGGTAGTTCTTCTGCCGCCGGACGGCCGGCACGCCACGCAACGGCGCCGGCGTTGAACTCTTCTCGCGATGCACCAGCCCGCGCAACCACTTCATTTCTTCGAGCCGCCCTTCAATGGCTGCAACTCGATCTTTCTGACGTAGACTTCGGCCGCCTCGCTTTGAACCTGGATCTTGCCCTGCGTGTGGTCGCCGTCAAAGCCTTCGTTCACTTTTACGCCATTCAGGTAGTAGACCAGGTGGCCGCCTTCGGCGAAGACTTCGCTGCGGTTCCACTGCCCCACGGGCTTCTCCACATCCACGGGGCCGCGGTAGCCAAACGTGTCGGTCCACTTGATGTCGCGGCCATACCAGTTCACCCGGCCCGAATCGCGCGTGACACGTGGCGCACCCTGCTGCCAGTACAGCTGTTTGTCTTCCTTTGTGATCGCCTCCACGGTCATCTTCGGTTTGGCCGCGCCCTTGACCATCAGCATGTCACCGGTGCCGCCCTCGATCATCTGGTATTCGATCGACTCCAGCCAGCCACTGCCTGCCGCGCCATCCACGCCGGTGCCATGCAGCAGGATCCCGCTGTCGCGCGCCTTGCCCACGCGCGGCGCCAGATTTTCCTGCCCCCACTTCCACTCCACCACCAGGTGGTAGTCGCGATACTCCTTTTCCGTGGTCACTGCGCCCCATTCCGCTCCACTGATGTGGATCATCCCGTTAGACACGGTGAAGACTTTCTTCGGATCCTCACGGTGCGAGTCTTTCAGGAACGTGTAGAAATTGGTCAGATCCTTGCCATTGAACAGCTTGATCTTCTTCTCTGGTTTTACGGCATCGGCTGCAGCGGCCAGACCGGCCAGCAGCACAAGGAGGAGGGCGGTGCGCATACATTTATCATGCGTGATGAGACGGCCGGCCTGCAGCGCGAGAAGTTGGCTGCCGGCCGCGCTCCTGCACCCCGGCGTGGCGCGCCCGTTGTCCGGAAGGCTACAATCGGCGTGAAGACATGAAGGCCTGGGCCGCAATCGTCACCGCCTCCATTGCATTCGCGCAGGAGCCGCCGAAGATCAAGGAGATCACGGCCGTCTGCGGCGATCAGGAGATCCTCGAGTTCGGTCTCGAGTGTTCGGCGGACGAGCCGTGCCCCGTGTTTCTGGAGCTCAACGCCGTTGAAGTCGTCGGCGTCAAGGTCTACCTCACGGGCAATCTCCACACCACGGCCATCACCCTATCCTCTCTTCTGCTGGCCAGCGACGACGAGGGCAAGACCTGGACCGAGCCTGCTGCGCGCATCCGTGGCGCGGCGCTCGATCAAATCCAGTTCACAGACTTTGAAAATGGCTGGGCTTCCGGCACCATCAGCGGATCTTTACCGAAGGATCCCTTCTTCCTCAAGACCACCGACGGCGGCAAGACATGGCGCCGGGTCCCGCTCTTCGAGGACACCTTTTACGGTTCCATCGACCAATTCTGGTTCGACTCCAAATCGCACGGCCTCATGGTGGTCAACCGTAAAGGTTCGCGAGGGGTGCCGTTCCAGAAAATGGAGACGATGACCGGCGGAGACTCCTGGATGACCCGGGAGGTGAGTCCGAAGCCAGTAGCGCCTATCCGGCCGAAGAATCCGGGCGGTTCGGACTGGCGCATCCGGACTGACAACGCCACAAAGACGTTTCGCATCGAGCGCCGCCAGGACGCTCGCTGGACCCAGGTTTATTCATTTCCCGTCCGAGCTGGAGTCTGCAAGCCCGATCCGCCCAAGCCCGTCGAGCCGCCCAAGATTCAGGAGCAGCCGCCCGAGTGAAGCGTCCCGACCCCATTGAACTCGAGTTCTTCCGCCAGTTGCTCGTCTCCATCCCCGAGGAGATGGGCGTCGTGCTGCGCAAGACCGCGTTTTCGGCCAACATCAAGGAGCGACGCGATTACTCGTGCGCCGTCTACGATGCCCAGGCGCGCACCATCGCCATGGGCGATCACATGCCCGTACATCTCGGCGCCATGCCTCTGAGCGTCGAACACGTCCTGCGCCGGTTCGAACTCCGGCCCGGAGACGTCGCCATCGTCAACGACCCGTTTGCCGGCGGCACACACTTGCCCGACATCACCGCCGTCTCCGGCGTGTTCCCGGACGTGGCGAAGCCCGCTGCTTTCTATGTCGCTTCCCGCGCCCACCACTCCGATGTCGGCGGAATGAGCCCCGGATCCATGCCACTGGCGCGCGAAATCTATCAAGAAGGCCTGCGCCTGCCGCCGATCCTGCTCGTCCGGGAAGGCAAGCTGGACGACGGGCTCATGCGACTGATCCTCGCCAACGTCCGCACGCCGGAGGAACGAGAAGGGGACCTTCTCGCCCAGTGGATGGCGATGGAACGCGGCGCGGCCCGCCTCACGGAGGCCGTCGCCCGTTATGGTCTGCCGCGGCTCAACAGCAATGTCGCGGCCCTGGCCGGGTATGCGGAACGCCGTATGACAGCGGCCCTGAAGGCTCTGCCGGCGGGTTGTTATCGATTCGAGGATTCGCTCGATGAGGGCGCCACCATCCGCGCCTCCATCACGATCGCTGACGGGCGCGCCAGCGTCGATTTCAGCGGTACGGATGCCCAGGTGGCCGGGCCTGTCAACGCAAACTACGCCATAACACTCTCGGCGGTCTTCTACGTCTTTCGCTGCCTTCTCGATGGAGATGTGCCCGCCAATGCCGGCCTGCTGCGCCCCATCTCCATCCTCGCTCCAGCCGGATCTCTGGTGAACGCGAATGCGCCCGCCGCGATGGCGGCCGGCAATGTCGAAACCTCCCAGCGCATCACCGATGTCCTGCTGGGAGCACTTTCCTCGGCTGCGCCGCGGCTCATCCCCGCCGCGTCGCAGGGCACCATGAACAATGTCAGTTTTGGCGGTGAAGGGTTCGCCTGGTATGAAACCATCGCCGGCGGCATGGGCGCGGCCCACGATTGCGATGGGCAGAGCGCGGTTCATACCCATATGACGAACTCCTGGAATACGCCGGTGGAAGCCTTCGAGCATAGCCACCCCGTGCGGGTCCGCGCCTATCGAGTGCGCCGTGGTTCCGGCGGCGCGGGCCGGCACCGTGGGGGCGATGGCATCATCCGGGAGATCGAGTTTCTCGCGCCCGCCGACGTAACGATTCTGGCCGACCGGCGGGTCCGGCCGCCTTATGGGCTGGAGGGTGGGGAACCTGGCGCCCTGGGCCGCACGCTTCTCCGGACCGGCGCCAAGACCTCTCAACTCCCCGGCAAGACCCGCCTGGATGTCCAACCCGGCGACCTACTCAGAATCGAAAGCCCGGGCGGCGGCGGCTTCGGGCTAGAATAGGAACTTCGTGTCCCAAGAGTCTTACCGTTTTTCCCACCGGCAATCCGTGGGCCTCGTTTTCCTGTGCACTCTGTTCGGAGTGGCCGCGCAGTATTTCATCAAGAAAAGCGGCACAGGCCTCGACGTACTCACAGTGCAGGCGCTGCTCACCAACTTTCCGCTCTGGGCCGGCCTCAGTCTCTACGGCCTCAGCACCTGCCTGCTGATCCTCGCCTTGCGTGACGGTGAACTGTCGCTGCTTTACCCTGTGATCTCCCTCACCTATGTCTGGGTGAGCATTCTGTCCGTGGTGGTGTTCCACGAGACGATGAACTTCTTCAAGATCGCGGGCATCGCCACCATCTGTCTCGGAGTCGCCTTGCTTGGGAAAGGCAAGAGCGAATGAGCACCACTCCGCTCTCATCCATTCTCCTCGTCTTCACCGCGAGCTTCATCGGCAGCTTCGGCGCCGTGTTTCTCAAGTGGGGAGCCGGCAGGCTGCACCGGGACCTCGCCTCCTTGATCTACAACTGGCGACTGGCCATCGGCATCGTTCTCTACCTCCTATCTTTCGTCTTCTACTACATGGGCTTGCGGGTGGGCGAATTGAGCGTACTCTATCCGATGGTCGCGCTCGGCTATGTATGGACTGTTGTGTGGTCGAAGTTCTTCTTCGGCGAGCCCTTCTCCGTGCGCAAGATCGGCGGCCTGCTCCTGATCATTTGCGGCGTTGTCATGCTCAAGCTCGGGAATTGAGACACTCCCGCCCGATTCGGGTTCAGAATAGTACCCTGAAGCCTTTCGTCAAGAAGAATTAGCCTTGGATCTCAGGGGATTCCCTGTTATCACTTAGGAACCTTCCGTTCGATAGTAATGGGGGAACTTCCCGCGAATGATCTCCGCTCTCCATCTGTGGGGCCGTGCACGCTCGCGGATTGCTGTTTTTGCCGTGGCCGGCGTCACCCTCTGTCTGGCGCTGGCGGGTTTGGCGTTGTTTCTCAGCCGTGGTGCGCGGCTGCCCGAAACCTGCATCATCGGCACCGATAACACTTTTCCCTACCACTACCTGAGCCGCACCGGCGAAGCGGAGGGCATGATCGCCGACGTAGTGAAGGAGGCGGCCCGGAGAGCCGGAATCCGGCTGGAGTGGCGGCTGCGCCCCGAGGGCCCGAGCCAGGCACTCTCCAATCGCCAGGTTCAGGTCTGGCCACTGCTGTCGCACCGCCCTGATTTCTGGCCGGATCTGCACCACACCCGTCCGTATCTCCAGAACACCTACGTCCTGCTGACAACCAACCCCAGCCTGGCTACACCGGAGGCCGAACAACGCCTGCAGGCCATTGCGATGGCCAATCTGCCGCTCATTAAGTCATTGGCGCACAAGATGTTCCCGAACGCAGAGATCGTTGGGAAGAAGAACCGGGAAGAGGCATTGGCAGCGCTCTGCCTGGGGCAGGTGCAAGGCACCCTGATGGAATCCCGTTCGGCCCAGCGCGCGGCTCTGGTGCGTCCTCCGGATTGCCGCAATGCCGACCTTCACTCCATGGGACTCGACCTCCCTGCCTCGCAACTTGGGTTGGCCTCCACGAAGGACGCCGCGCCGGTGGCGGACAGGCTGCGCGATGAGATCGAAGGGATGCTGAAGGACGGCACCATGGCCCGCATCCTGCGCCGGTGGAACTACTACTACAGCGGAGAAGCGGAAGCTGTTTACCGGGCGGAGGAGGCTAATTCCGCCCGGCGATTGTCCCTGATGTTAGCCGGAGTGCTGGGCCTGCTGTCGATACTTCTCTATTTCGCACTGGTTCGAATGCGCAAGGCGAAGCGTGCCGCTCAGGACGCCAATGCCGCGAAGTCGCAATTCCTGGCAAACATGAGCCACGAGATTCGCACACCGCTTCACGGCATCCTCGGCCTTTCTCAACTCCTGGCGGACACGCAGCTTCAGCCGGAGCAGCGCGATCTGCTCGACATGATGCAAAACTCGGGCCAGATCCTCGTGGGCATCGTGGACGACCTGCTTGATCTCGCCCGCATCGAGCGCGGACGCCTGATTGTGCAGTCCCGTCCAATGCAGCCTGCCAGCCTCATTCGCGACACGGTCCGCGTCTTCGAACCGCAAGCGCAATCCAAGGGCGTCCGGCTCGAGATCCAGGGGCTGGAATCGCTGCCGGCCGCTGCCCTGGGTGATGCTGTACGCGTCCGTCAGGTACTGAGCAATCTCATTTCGAACGCACTCAAGTTCACCGCCAGCGGCGAAGTTCGGGTGAAGGTGGAATGTGCGGCCGACTCACCGGAACGGACGGCCACCATCTCCGTTGCGGACACCGGTATCGGCATCGCCCCGGAAAGACAGGTGCGCATCTTCGAGAAGTTCGTACAGGCCGACAGCAGCATCGGCCGCCGCTTCGGGGGCACGGGCCTGGGTCTGGCGATCGCCAAGCAACTGGTAGAGGCGATGCGAGGTACCATCGGCATGACCAGCATCGAGGGCCGTGGAGCCACGTTCTGGTTCACCCTGCCTCTGCCGCCTGCCCTGAGCAAGCCCATCGGCGGTACTCAGCCGGAGGCCGGACAGCTCTGCCTGCCGGCGAAACAGCCCGACCACGTCGCCGCCCGCATTCTGCTGGCCGAGGACAATGCGGTGAACCAGCGGATCGCCAAGCGGTTGCTGGAGCGTGCGGGCCATCAGGTGACCATTGCCAACGATGGAGAAAGCGCGGTCAGGCGCTGGAGTGAGTCGGAATTCGACGCGGTGTTCATGGACTGCCAAATGCCGGGAATCGACGGCTACCAGGCGACAGGCGAGATCCGCAAACTGGAGAAGGGCCTGCGCCATACGCCCATCATTGCGTTGACCGCCGCCGCGATGGGCGGCGAACGGGAGCGCTGCCTCGGCGCAGGCATGGACGACTATCTCGCCAAACCGATCGATCTGACGGAACTGAACCGGGTGCTGGCCTCCTGGGTCGAACCGCGGACTTCCTTCCGCGAGCCCAATCCTGCTGCCGGATCAGCGGTTCTCAGCGGCGCGGGCGACCGAACGGCCGATCAGGATACCTGAGAAGGCGCCAAAGTAGATATCCGAAGCGAAGTGCCGCCGCGAGGAAACTCGTGAGAGACTCACCGCCGTCGCCGCGCCATAGAGCGTGATGGCCAGCCACTTGGGGCATTTCCGGTTCTGCGCAATGGCCGTGGCCACGGCAAAGGAGCTCATGGCGTGGCCCGACGGGAAACTCGCCCCCCCGCTCCAGAGGCTGCCGTGTCCTCCCGGTACGTCAGGACGCTCCCGCCAGAAGATCCACTTCGTCGCATAGGTCACCAGAAGGCCGTTAGCCAGTGCCTCGACTCCAGACCGGCCCATCGAGACTGTCCTCGGGCTGTCCGTCGCGTGGCCCAGCAGCGTGGGCAGGATTGTTCCCGCCGCCAGAGTGTAGCCTGCTCCAATTCTGGACACGCGGCCGCTCCAGAGGATCTGGTCCGCCGAGTTTGGCAATTCATCCGTGATCCGGCGATCTACGGACTTCAGGGCCACGGTTCCGCCCACCAGCGGCACAGCCAGCGTCCAGAATTGGCGCTGCGTCATGTGGAACGGTGAGGTCCAGATTCGTTTCTGGTCGGCGGTCACATCGCGCAGGAATCGCGTAGCCGGATTGCCGGGCTGTGGATTCGCCGCCGGAGCGGCCGGAACCGGAGCGGGTTCCGGATCGGGGGCCGCCGCTGTATCCGACGGAGACTGCGCATGAGCCGTGAAGCCCAAAACCGCCAGGCAAAGCAACGCGGTCCGTGTAGCCATCAATACTTCCTCTCTATCCCAGCGATTGTCCCCGCGCTGCGGCGGATGTATACCGTGACGGACTTCGAACTGTCGCCCCTGGCCGTGACTAGGGCAGCCGCATAAGGACTGCTCACCGCGGCGAGTCCCGCCGCCGGCGTCATGGCGCCGGTGGCATTGTCAAAGGCGAACCACGCGATGTCGTACTGTCTGGGCTGCGCAAAGTTGAACTTCACCGCCAGATCGTCAAACTTCAAGTCGCTGCCTTCCACAGTGAAATGCTCCAGCGCGAGTACCCGGTTGAAGTAAGCGCGGCCGATCTTGTCACGGCGCTCGGCCAGAGTCTTCGTCAGATAATCGGTCACCGAGGGATCGGAGAACTGTCCGGTCTGAACAATGGTCCGGATGTCATCGTCCGTGAACGCCATCACACGCTTGGCGGCCCAATATGCGTCGCCAGGCTGCATCTGGAGGAAGGCAGGATTGGGGTAGTTCGGCACCCACTTCAGCGGATCGAAGACCTTCGCCTCCAGGCGGCCGATGGCCGGCTGAGGCGGGAAAGCCGCGGTTTCCCAGGGTTCCGGAACAAGACCCAACTGCCCCATCTTCTTCAGAGCGTTGCGCGCCGTGGGAATAATGTAGGCGTGCCCAAACCGGGCATCCTTGGGCATATCGCTATCCGACCCGAGAATGGAGCCGAAGTCGATGAGGAAGTGGCGGATGTGTTGGGCTCCTTCCTGACCGGCCAGCACGTCCAGCGAATTCCTGCCTTTCGCATCGGTATGGTTCAGCCAGGCGCAAAAGACCGCCAGGCCGCGAAGGTCGCGGCGCGATTCGTGGGGAATCAGATCGTTGGGATCGTCGGATCGCATGCCTTCATAGGAAAACGGCCCCACCGGTTTGCCAGGCAACGCCAGGCTGGCGATGACCCGGCGGCTGCCATCCTGCCGGCGCGCCATCTTGAATTTCAGGCGATCGATGTCCCGCTGAGTCATGGGCCGCGGTTTGCCGTTCGCGCCGGTGACCTTGGCCTTCGGGCTTATGCTCAACTCCTCGTCTTTCAGATTGACGATGTAGTTCTCCGGGGTGTTATAGCCCAGGGCGTAGAAAAAGTGCGTGCCGATCACGTCGGCCGCGGTCGCCATCTCGGGATTCGTGCGCGGATCCGGCTTTACGAAATAGAGCCGCCCCTTGGCATCGGTCATGCGGAAACCGGGAGTGATGCCGTCAGTCTTGGCGCCGACAATCAGGAATGGAGGCTGCGGCCCATGGCCGTCACCCGGTCCCTGCTTCAGCACGTCCTGGCTCAAGCGGTGGTCCAGGCTGTGGCGGTTGGTGAACCAGTCGCTATCCGGCACCTCACCCAGCGTGTTGATGCCCAGTGACGGCCCGACCTTCTTCGCCGGCTCACGCAACGATTGATAAAAGAAGTCGTAGAGGTCGTTCGGATCCAGTGTGTCGACGCTCTTCACCGGAACCGGTTTCGGCACCTTGGCGATGGGGTCGTCCGGATAGAAGTGCGGCTTCTGCCCGCTGGCAGAAGACAAGCCCGCCACCGCTAGAACAAATACCGGAAGATTTCGCGCGAGAAAGCGTTGTCGAATTTGAACCATATCATCCACCCCTCGCGGCTGAACCCAGTATCCAACCGCAACACCACCGCATCCCGAGTTTTGGCACGAAAGCCGAATCCGCCCGTGTATCGCAGATTGTTGAGGCTGATCTGGCTGGGGTGCGAAAAGACGCGGCCCGCATCCATGAAGACAGCCATATCAAGGCCCGGAGCCACCTCCCAGCGGTACTCCGACGACAGTAGAACGCTGTTGTTGTCGCGGTAACGGAACAGCTTGTATCCACGCAGATCGTTCGCATCGCCCAGTGTTGACTGGAGGTAGAAGGGCACGACATTGCCGCGATCGGTCCAGCTGAGTTCCGTCAGCGCGCGCAAAGCGATCACACGCTTCTCATTGAAGAAGGGAATGTACTGCTCGGTCCAGCCATCGAAGCGCCGGAAGCTGTACCCGCGCCCGTTCTGGTCATCGTAGTTCAGCAACCGCACGACGTAATTGCCGCCACGATGGGGATTGCCCGGATTGTCGCGGAAATCCACCTGGGCAAAGGGACCGTAGCGCACGAAATTCGTCTGCTGCAGAATACCCGGCGCCACGGAAGGCGGGAATGTTGTTTCGGACGAAGGATACTCCCGATTGGTGCCTGGCCCGACGTTCACACGCAGGTATCCGGCGTACATGCCCACATCCCAGTTGCGCCTGTCGGGACGCCAGGAAAGACGCCCATCGAAGGAAGTGTCTTCCTGCCGGTAGTAGGTCTGGTTGCTCTTCTGGGAATTCGGACCCGAGCCGTAGTAGGGATTGCGTGGGGCGTCGGAGTGCCGCGCATAGAAGTTGGCACGGACGCGGTCGCCCGCCAGATGGGGCAACGATAGCTCGGTCGCGGCAGCCCAGTATTTCTTGATACTGCCCGCAAGAGAGGCTCGAAAGATCAGATTCTCGCGAAAAAGGTCCGGGCGGTTGTACATGACGCCCGCCGCGAAGCCCGAGCCCGTCACCAGCCCGCCCATGCGCGCACCAAATCCGACCTTCGGCGCGAATAGCCCGCGCAGTGCCGAGTTGAAGTACTTGTCGAAGACGGCCTCGCCTCGTTCGAGCTGAGGCTTTTTAAGGCTTTCCGCCTTGTGTGCCTGCTCGCGGGCGATCTCTTCCTCGCGCGTTTCAGGGAGTGCGGGGGCGGCTGATTGTGCACACACAACTCGAGCCCCCAGCAGAGTGATGAGTGTTACAGTTCTTATCAAAACGATTAAGGTAAGTTTACCGGAACCGGGAGCCTCGGACCATACCCTTTGGGGGGGGTGCGGGCGCCGGCTCAGGCTCCGGAGGTGGCGCCGGTTTGCGAATGCGTCCATCCAGGTGAGCATTGATCCTGTCGTCCTTGGCTTTGGCAAACTTCGGACTACCAGGTTCCAGCCCCGTGGCCTGAGTCACCTCGGCATCCGTGACGTCCATCGCGGTCGCCAGATACTTGGTGAAGAAATTCTTGATGCGATCCTGAACCGGCCGTTCCGCCGACTTCAGGAAGAGCAGCATGGTCTCCTCACCGGGCGCTTTCTTCAGGACGTCATACACATGCGATGCCCGGGACAGCTTCGCCGACTTCAGAATCGATTCCAGTTTTTTCGCGCGCGCGTCCAGTTTCTGCCAGGGATCGGTTTCTTCCTTGGTCATCTTGGTGGACTCGATCAACTGCGCCTTCTCCTTGACGGCGAGAAGTTGTGTCATGCAGTACATCGAGAGGCCATACCAGTCCACCGTGAAGCTGGCGCCAAACGGGATCATCGCCTTGGCCTTGGCTACCTTTTGGAAGGCTGCCGCATTCAGCTTGGGTCCGGCCAAGGCCGGGCTGAAGAGCTTGAGCAGATCCTGATCTTCCAATTCCTTCAAAATGTCGTACGGATTCGACTCCAGGGCGATCTGGCGCAGTTCGGAGAACAAAGCCCGCCCGGGAATGTACTTCTCCATGCCTGCCTCGCGGGCGTTCTTGAACTGCTGGAGAGTGCGCTCGTCGATTGTGAATCCGAGCCGTGCCTTGAACCGGATCAGACGAAGCATGCGCACCGGATCGTCGTAGAGCGAGTAGTTGGAGATGGCGCGCAGTTCCTTGCGCTCCAGGTCCGAGGCGCCGTTCGTGGGGTCGATCATCAGACCGCGCGAAGCGCGGTTCAACGAGAGGGCAATCGCATTGATGGTGAAGTCGCGGCCGCGCAGATCCTCGTGAACCGTAGCCGGTGTGATCTGGGGTTTGGCGCCGGGTTTGCCGTACTTCTCCTGGCGGGCCATGCCGATCTCCGACCGGACGCCATTGGGGAAGCGCACTTCCACCAGCTTGCGGTGTTCATCGGTGGAGACAATCTCCGCGATTCCGCTCTTGGCCATGTTCTTGGCCAGTTTCAAGGCCGGCCCCTCGACGGTGAAGTCGAGGTCCCTGATGGGAAAGCCGCCAAGCATGTCGCGCATGGCGCCGCCCGTGAGAAACAGGCTCAGGTTTGCTTCGGCCGCCGCGGATTGCACCGACGACAGCACGGCGTTCTGCTCCGCGCTGAGGTGGCTCTCCAGAATGAACATGTAATCGCTCATGACATTTCCATCTCCGGCATCCCCGTCACTGGCCGAACTCCGGCTAACTCCGCGGATGGTGCTTATCCACCACCGTGCGCAACCGCGACCTCAGCACCTGCGTATAGATCTGCGTGGTGGCGATGTCGGCATGCCCCAGCATCGATTGCACGCTGCGTAAATCCGCTCCCCGGTCCAGGAGGTGTGTAGCAAAACTGTGGCGCACCACATGGGGTGTCAGCCGGTTGAATATGCCGGCTTTCCGGCCGTGTCCGCCCAGCAACTTCCAGAATCCCTGCCGGGTCATCGCCCCGCCACGCTGGGTGACGAACAGGTAGGGGCTCGACTTGCTCTTCAGAATGGCACTGCGCGCCTGTGTCAGATACGTCTCGACACACGCCCGGGCCTTGCTCCCGACAGGGACTAACCGCTGTTTGTTTCGCTTGCCCGTCACACGCAAGAATCCGAGCTGCAGATTCACGTCGGTCACCTTCAGAGTGCACAGCTCAGTCACTCTTAATCCGCACGCATAGAGAACTTCCAGCATCGCACGATCCCGGCAACCTGTAGGCGTCGACTCGTCGGGAGCCCCCAGAAGGTCTTCAACTTGCTGTGGATTCAAATACTTGGGCAGATTCTGCCACTGTCTGGGCGAGGGCAGCAGGGCGGTGGGGTCTTCGCTGATGCGGCCCTCACTCAAGAGAAATCGATAAAAACTTCTCAGTGTGCTCAGGCGGCGAGCGATCGACCGGCTGGACAATCCGCGGCCCGGCAGGGCGTCAAAGTACTGGCGCACCGTCTCTTCGCCGGCAACACCGGATTCCTTGCGAGAGTCGCAGAATCTCTGGAAGTCTTTCAAATCAAGGGAGTAAGCAGACAACGAAAGGGCCGCAAGCCCTTTCTCGACGCGCGCGTAGGTCAAAAAAGCCTCAGCCGCCGGGCTGAGAGCGCCCTCGGTTGTCATCGCTGCAATGATACAATACTTGCGTAATTGTTTGAAAGTAAAGGACCGCTCGGCGTGGCGCAATCCTCCTCCACGTCCGGCGGAGAACCCCTAAATTGAGTGGCTCCACCGCCAAGAAGGTCATCCTGGAACGCTTCGACCGTGAGCGGATTCGCGGCTTCGTGCATCCTCAGACCTACCTGCAGGACAACGGCGTGGAGGTCCTCAGTCCAGACGGCAGCGTTGCCCTGATTCCGTACACACAGGTGAAGGCCATCTCGTTTGTCAGGGATTTGGAAGGGAGTGGAGTGCTCTCGGAGCGCCGCGAATTCCTAGCCCGGCCTAAGACGACGGGACTCTGGGTAGAGCTGCTGTTCCGCGACGGCGACCAGATGGAAGGCGTCATCCCCAACAATCTACTGGTGATAGAGCCACAGGGATATGCTCTGAGCCCACCCGAAGCGGCGGGGAATGCCCAGCGGGTCTTCGTCCCAAGGCAAGCACTCACAAAGGTCACGGTGCTGGGGGTGATCGGCGGCCGGCGTAGAAAGACCGGCGTCGAGACGGAACCCCAGCAGATCAGGCTGTTCGCAGAAGAGTAGTTTCCGGCAGCTCGTACTCGCTGAGGGTGTCCCACCTCGCCGGATCGCTATTTCGCACAAAAACCACGTGATGGACGGCGAACGACCGGCTGCCGCGATAGGAGGCCCAACGCTGGCGGGCCAGTTCAAACTTCGCGGCTACAGTCTCCGGGGGCAGTTCCTGGGCCAGTGTGATGTGGGGATGGAAGGGGAACGGCTCGTCGTAGGCCATCAGGCCGCTGGAGAGTTCCTTATGGTATTCCTCGATCGACCGCCGGCCCTGTTCCAGCCCCAGATAGATGACGTTCGTACCCGGGAAGAGCTGGACGTCGCCGAGGGTTACCTCGAAGGGGCTGAGCCGCTGGATCTTAGGAGCCAAGTCCTGGACCAGTTCGTCCTGACAAGCTTGCAACTGGCGGGGCGGCAGGAGGGTAACATGCGCCCTGAGCTTGCATCCGGGGACCAGTTCAGCCCGGAGCTCATTGAGAAAGGCACCCAGCGGATCGGGGATGTACTGAACGAGGGCGTAGTAGCCGAAGCAGCACCTCCCCACCAAATGCCCATTTGATGAAGCGTCCATCAGGTTCCATTCTAACCGGAGTTAGAGGGAAAGATTCATCCCTCTAGTACTCCCCACCGAACAGGAACGATCAGCCTAGTCCGGCGGACTGCATTACCGGTGACCCGGCCGCCAATGGCGCCGATTCCAGCCCGCTCTTCACTTCCGGCAGAACCCAGCGGGCCTCTTCGAATCCTACATACTTGCAGATGCGGATCTCCCCCGCTTCGGATTCAAGGACATCACCGATCTCGACCGCACCCTCGGTGCCGCGCAGATTCATCCACGCATCGTAGAAACCCGCCGCCTGAAGTTCGCCCGCCGGGTCGAAGTCCTTCGGTTTGATGGCGGTGACGCCGCTGGTGTGCGGAGCCCAACGGAACTGCTGCCGTGGGGTTTCCTTCATCCGGTGCAGACGGAACAGAGGCATACCGCCACATTCTCTCTCTTGAAACAGGGTCAAGTCAAAATGTTTGGATTGCGCGCTCCGCGTCTCTTCGCCCCAGCTCGATCCACCTCTCGGCGTTCTCGCGGGTCCAACTCATGGCATCGCGTGGAGTGCCAAGCGGCTTGTCGGGTTCAATCCAGAGAAGCCTGGTTCCGGCCGGCGCGGGTGCTCCGGGATGCGCAAGCTTCAGCAGCATCCGGCGCGACGTGCGCAACCACCACGGCCCGCCACTGGGCAACAGATTCACGGCCACGATGGTCGTCGCGCCCTGCTCCACCGCAGCCCACAGGGGCACGGAGCCCAACAACCCTCCATCCATACTGAGCCGGCCGTCGACGCTATACATCGGGAAGAGGACAGGCAGGGCACACGAGGCGGCCAGGTGTTGCCACTCGACATGCGGCGTCACAATCGCGCGCGGCCGACGTTTGAGAACGTCGGTAATGGCGATGGCGCACGGCTTCACCGGTTTCAGCCGCGCGTGCACTTCCTGGATGCTTCGCTCGAAAGTGTCGCGCTCGATGCACCCGCCCAGCGGACGGCGGGGCCATCTCCAGCGGAGCAGGTCGCCAAGGTCCGGATGCAACCACTGGTCGATCCATGCCTCCGCGGGGCAGTCGGAGGCGGCGGCCCAGGCGTTGATGGCACCGATGGATGCTCCGGCCATCAGATCGAATTCGATCCGGCCGCGAAGAACGGACCAGACTCCGGCTTCGTAGGCACCGAACATGCCGCCGCCGCCGAAGACGAGCGCGGATTTGTCATTCCTCACCGCCGGAATAGTGGTAGGCTCCTGGAAAGATCATGGCATTGGACACATCGTTCCTGCAGCCGGCAGTGGCAGCCATCCTCGATCTCGACGGGTCTGGCGACCGCCTGCTGCCGCTGGAGTGCAAACAGCCGTCATGCCCGGAAGCCGTGCGCCGATTGGAACCCGCGCGGTCGCCCGACCTTTTCCCGGGCGCCCGATCGCCGGAAGGGGCGCTGGCTGGGCTATGGGTCTATTTCTCCTGTTTTGAGCAGGCGCACACGGTGGCGCAGGAGCTACACACGCCGGAGGGTAGCTACTGGCACGCCATCGTTCACCGGCAGGAGCCGGATGACTGGAACTCGGGCTACTGGTTCCGGCGGGTCGGCGCGCATCCGGTTTTCACCGAGCTCCTGGAGGGAGCCGTCGCCCTGGGCTATGAACCTTCCGGCATGGCCTGGGATCCCTTCGCCTTTATCGAATTCTGCGCCGCGGCACGAAATCGACCCGGCACTGCAACCGAACGGGTAGCTCGCGAAGTCCAACGATTAGAATGGCAGTTACTATTTGCCTGGTGTGCGCGCGTGCGACGATAGAAGCAGTTTCATGAAACGCTGGTTTTGGATCCTGTTCCTGGTCATCGTCGCCGCTGCCGGATTGTGGTTGGCTTCCAAACGCAACGCTCCGCCCGAGGCGCCGTTCGCCCATGCCCGCCGGGAAACCGTGGTGAGTATGCTGACGACGAACGGAAAGACCGAGCCTGTCGACTGGTCGCCAGTCCATGCCGAGCGGGAAGGCCGCATCCTGCGGCTGGTGGTGCAGCGTGGGCAGACCGTAGCCGCCGGCGCCGTTCTCGCCGAACTGGACAACAATGATGCGCAGTCCGAGCTGGCTGCCGCCCAATCGCGGTTGGAGCAGGCAAAGGCGGAGCTGGCCAACCTGCAACGCGGCGGGCGCGCCGCGGAACTGGCTGAAATTGAAGGCCAATTGAAGCGGTTCCAGGTGGAACGTGAGCCGGCTAAACGCGAGGTGGCCTCTCTGGAACGGCTGGTTACCAATCAGGCCGCGACGCGGTCGGAACTTGATGCAGCCAAGGACAAACTGGCACAGCTCGACGCCCAGATCGCCGCGCAGCAGGCGCGCCGGTCCGCCCTGGTGGGCCAGGGGGACGTCCCCGTCGCACAGGCACGAGTAAAGGATGCGGAGGCCGCTCTTCAATTGGCTCAACGCCGCAAGGAGCTGTCCGTGATCCGCGCGCCGCGGAGTGGAGTCGTTTACGATCTGGCCGCCAAGTCGGGCGCCTGGCTGGGCGCCGGCGATCTCGTCGCGAAGGTCGGCGACACCTCGAAACTGAAGGTCACGGTCTATATCGACGAACCGGATCTGGGGCGCATTCGCAAAGGGCTCCCGGTGGCCATCACCTGGCAGGCGGAACCACGCGGCGAGTGGAAAGGGGTGGTGGACGAAATCCCCACTCAGGTCGTCGCCATGGGTACCCGCCAAGTGGGTGAAGTGGTGACGCTGGCTGACAATCCCAACCACGACCTGCCGCCCGGCGCCAATATCGATGCGAAGATCAGGGCCCAGGTGGTGGAGAATGCCATCACGATTCCCAAAGCCGCCCTGCGCCGCGAGAACGGCGAACTCGGCGTCTTCGTATTGAAGGCCGGCAAGCTGGAATGGAAAAGGTCGTCGTGGGTGTCTCCAGCGAGACAAAAGCCGAGATTCAATCCGGGGTCGTTGACGGCGACAGCGTGGCCTTGCCCTCGGAAGGCAACCTCGCCGTGGGGATGGCTGTGACTCCGGTCTATCCGTAGTTCCGCCGGCTGCCGCTGAGGCGATCAGATGGGGCGGGACGTCATGGCGGCCGGCAATTGCCGGTCTTCCGAGACGCGCAAGTGCTGCGATTCCGCTTCGATTTGTTCGGTTTGATCCACACCGGGAGACGGTGATCTGGTAGCGATTGTTGTCCGACCGCGACACAAACCCGCGCTCCTTCAAATACCAGAGCGTAAACTCCAGATGATCGCGGGCGATGCCTAGCAGGTCCTCGAGCTCAAAGAGGCTCATGGCCGGCGATTGCGTATCCTGGGCGCGTTTCCGGTACAGCACGCTTAACACGCCGTAGCGCTTGGACTTCTCGGCCTGCGGGCCACGCGCCGCTTCGGGTGAGTTGAAAACCTTCCAGCGTGCCTTGAGTGTCTCAGCGTAAACCGCGTCGTAGGCGGCACGACGCGGGGGGTTGCCCAGAATCTCGAATGCCTTGGTCAGCTTCTTGAAGACTTCTTCGTCGCCAGATTCTTTGTTGTCAGGGTGATAGCGCTGAGCCAGCATACGGTAGACGCGATGAATCGTGTCGTTCAGCGCTTTCGGGTTGATCTGGAGTAGTTCGTAGAGATCTTCTTCCGGCAGCGGTCCCAGGTGGACGCCGGCTGTGTCCGATGCGACAGGCTCCCGCAGAAGACCCACCCGGAAAAGGCCCATACTGCCCGGACGGCACCAGCAAACCTTGGCCCTTTCGCCGATCTCCGAACCGGACGCCGAGGCCTCACCCGGGACGCGAACCTGCACAAGCAGCCCGACGGGCAGGGAGACCCTGGTCTGCAGACCGGCCCCGCCTTCGCCGACGTCGATCAACATGGCGGAGGTCGACTGCTGCAACTGGCCGGGATCCTCGTAAGTCAACCGGACCTCGATCGGCTGCGGTTTCGGCACCCGCTTGCGGTGGCGTCGCTCGCCTGGGCTATTCTCCGGCATCCCTCTACAGTTCGGCATACTGCACCGATGGGATTAGGGGGATTTCGCGAACAGCCCGAGGAATCTTGCGGCGGGACTCGCCATGCGAGTCCCAGCCAGACTCTATTGCTTCACGGGAGCCGCCGCGCCCGCACCCGCTGCACCAAAATAGGTGTCATCCATGACCGGCTTGCCGCTCGCCTTGATGGCTTCCATCGCCTTCTGCGCCGCTTCCGACTGCAGACGCTTCTCGATTTCAGGCTTCACTTCCTCGAACGGCTTCGAACCACGCTGTTGCACCTGGATGAGGTGGTAGCCGAACTGGGTCTTCACTGGCTGGCTCAGCTCACCCACAGGCAGGGAGAACACGGCCTGATCGAACTGGGGCACCATCCGGCCCTTGCCGAACGCTTCGCCGAGGTCACCGCCATTGGCGCCGCTGCCGGTGTCGTCCGATTCGGCCTTCGCCAGAGTGGCGAAGTCCTCGCCCTTAGAGATCTTCTCGCGGATCTCGTTGGTCTTGGCGAGCGCCTCTTCCTCAGTCAGGTCTTTCTGATCCTTCTTCAACGGCACCCGGGAGCCCTTGAAACGGATGAGGATGTGGCGGGCCTTCGCGCTGGCAAACTCGTCTTTGTGGGATTCGAACCAGGTCTTTTCGGCGGCTTCGGTCGGCTTGTTCTGCTCGAGAAGTTGCTGGTAGAGGTTGCTGGCCAGAAAGCCTTCGGTCTGGAGCTGGAGCTGCAGCTTCACAGATGGCTTCTCGTCGATCTTGAGCCGGCGGGCTTCCGCGGCGTACGTGTAGATCTCACCCAATTGCTCGGCCAGTTTGCGGCGCGCGTCCGGCGTATTCCCACCCAGCTGATTCTTCAGGTTGGCCGGCAGGTTCGCCATCATGTCGTCGAACTGCGACTTCGTGAACTTCTTCGCACCGGCGGAGAAGACGATGGGGTCGTTGCCGGCCGGCTTCGCGGCGGCGGCAGCGGCCGGGGGAGCGGCGGCGGGCTTTGCGGGCGCTGCGGCCGGCGTGGCAGCCGGTTTGGTGGCCGCCGGCTTGGCCGGAGATGCCTGAGTCGGCGCCTGCTTCGCGGGGGCGGCGGCAGGTGCCTGCGCCCATACGGCGCCGCCAAGCATCACAATAAAGAGAACTCGCATATTTCTCATGGTAACCCGCCCCACCGCCAAAGCTGAGAGAACCCCATCGCGCCTGAAGGGCGAAGGGCCGAGAAACCGACAAGCTGGAAAGCTGTCTGGCCGGATGTTAAGGAACTGATGAAGCCCAGGCGGAATCAACTTCTGCTCGGGCTGGTCCTGATTTTTGTCAGCCGCTGCGCCGGCCTGGTGCTGCCCAGTTCGACCAAATACCTGGTCGATGACATCATCGGAAAACACAAGCCGGAATTGCTGACGCCGCTGATTCTGGCCGTGCTGGCGGCGACCGCCATTCAGGGCGTAACTTCCTTCTGGCTCACACAGTTACTGTCAAAATCGGCGCAAAAGCTCATCGCCGAACTGCGCTGCAAGGTGCAGTCGCATGTCGGCCGCCTGCCGGTGACCTACTTCGACACCAACAAGAGCGGCCAACTGGTGTCCCGCATCATGAACGACGTGGAAGGCGTGCGGAATCTGGTGGGCACCGGGTTGGTGGAATTCGTGGGTGGACTGCTGACGGCCTTCCTCGCCTTCTTCATGTTGCTGCGCATCAGCCCTCTGCTCACCGGGTTGGCGTTGGCGGTCGTTTTTGTCGTTTTCCCTCGTTCTGCAGCGTGCCTTCAAGACTCTTCGCCCTATCTTTCGGGAGCGTGGCAAGATCACGGCTGAGGTGACCGGGCGGCTGACGGAGTCGCTGGGTGGCATCCGGGTGATCAAGGGCTATCACGCGGAGGAGAGGGAAGAGAACGTTTTCCGGGCAGGAGCCCAGCGCATTTTGGACAATGTCCTGCAGTCGCTGACCGGCGTCTCCCTGATGAGCCTGTCCGCCACCGTGCTGCTGGGCCTGGTGGGCGCTCTGGTCATGTTCGTCGGCGGCCGGCAGATTCTCAACGGCACCTTGACGCTGGGTGGGTTCGTGACATTCACCGCGTTCCTGGCCATCCTGGTCGCCCCGGTCTTCCAGATCGTCGGCATCGGCACGCAGTTGACGGAAGCCCTGGCCGGGTTGGAACGAACCCGGGAAATCCTCAACGAACAGGCTGAGGACGCGGATCCCCAGCGCTCCGCCTCAATGGGACCGATCCAGGGCGACGTGCGTTTCGAGGACGTTCACTTCTCCTATGAGGAAGGCAAAGAGGTTCTCCACGGTGTCACCTTCCATGCGCCGCCGGGCACAGTGACCGCTCTGGTCGGATCTTCCGGATCGGGCAAGTCGACCACTATCGGGCTCATCTCCGCCTTCCATGCGCCAACCACAGGCAAGGTTCTCGTGGACGGCCAGGACCTCTCGCGAGTGCGGCTCTCGAGCTACCGCACTCAATTGGGTGTGGTCCTTCAGGAGACCTTCCTGTTCGACGGCACCATCCGCGAGAACGTCGCCTTTGCCAGGCCCCACGCGACCGAGGCCGAAATCCTGGAGGCGTGCCGCATTGCCCGGGTCGACGAATTCGCCGAACGGTTCCCGGAAGGATACGCGACAGTGGTCGGCGAGCGTGGCGTCAAACTCAGCGGAGGCCAGAAGCAGCGCGTCTCCATCGCGCGGGCAATTTTGGCCGATCCGCGGATCCTGATCCTGGACGAGGCCACCTCCAGTCTGGACAGTGAGACTGAAGCGCTCATCCAGCACGGGCTCAGCTACCTGATGCAGGGCCGGACGACGTTCGTGATCGCCCACCGCCTCTCGACCATCCGCCGCGCCGATCAGATTCTGGTCATGGAGGATGGCCTGCTGGTGGAGAAGGGCGCGCATCACGAGTTGTATGCCAACCGCGGGCGCTATTACGACCTCTATACCCGCCAGCACGGCATTGAGACGAATCTGTTCCTGGCCCCGGGCGAGGGCGACACCTTCGACGAACCGCAGCCGGCCAAATAGCCGTCTCGTTCGCGTGGCAGTCCTTCTACAATGAGCAGGTATGCTGCCTGACTATGAGAAGCTCGGCGCCTTTTACCTGGGCCGGCTGAAGGACACAGACCAGACCCTGCTCTACGACAGCAAGGACCTTACGACACACGCCGTCTGCGTGGGCATGACCGGATCCGGCAAGACCGGCCTGTGCCTGGGTCTGTTGGAAGAGGCGGCGATCGACGGGATTCCCGCGCTGGTCATCGACCCGAAGGGCGATCTGGCCAACCTTTTGCTCACATTCCCGGATCTGGCGGCCGCGGAATTCGAACCCTGGGTGAACCCGGATGAGGCCCGCAACAAGGGCATGGACGTACCTGCCTTTGCCGCGGCCGAGGCTGAGAGGTGGAAAAAGGGACTGGCCCAGTGGGGCCAGGACGGCGCCCGGATCCAACGACTGCGGGATGCCTGCGAATTTGCGGTCTACACGCCGGGCTCCGATGCGGGCATTCCAGTTTCGATCATCAAGTCGTTCAATGCTCCATCGCAGGCGATTCTGGACGACCGCGAAGCTCTGCGCGACCGGGTAAGTTCCACGGCCACGTCGCTGCTGGCGCTGGCAGGCATTGATGCCGACCCGGTACAGTCGCGCGAGCATATCCTGCTCTCGACGATCCTCGATACGGCATGGCGGGCCGGAACAAGTCTCGATCTCGCCACGATTATCGGGCAGATCCAGAAGCCTCCGTTCCAGCGCGTGGGTGTGCTGGACCTGGACTCCTTTTATCCGTCGAAGGAGCGATTCGGGCTGGCCATGGCGCTCAACAACCTGCTGGCGTCGCCCGGGTTTGAGGCCTGGCTCAGCGGGGATCCCCTCGACATCGATGCGATGCTGTGGAACTCCACCGGCAAGCCGCGGATCAGCATCTTCTCCATTGCGCACCTCAGCGACACGGAGCGCATGTTCTTCGTCTCCCTGCTGCTGAATCAGACGCTCTCGTGGGTCCGCAGCCAGTCCGGCACGTCTTCGCTGCGAGCGCTGCTCTACATGGACGAGATCTTCGGCTACTTCCCGCCCATCGCCAATCCGCCGTCGAAGAAGCCGCTGCTCACCCTGCTGAAGCAGGCGCGTGCCTTCGGCCTCGGCGTCGTGCTGGCGACGCAGAACCCGGTTGACCTGGACTACAAGGGGCTTGGCAATACAGGCACGTGGTTCATTGGACGACTTCAGACGGAACGCGATAAGTCGCGCGTTCTGGAAGGACTGGAAGGCGCCGCGGCGTCGGCCGGCGCGAAGTTCGACCGCGGAAAAATGGAGCAGATTCTGGCGGGTCTGGGGAATCGCGTCTTCCTGCTGAACAACGTGCACGAGGACGGCCCTGTGCTGTTTCAGACACGCTGGACACTCTCTTACCTGCGAGGACCGCTGGCCCGCCCCGAAATCAAGCGACTCATGCAAAGTGCGGAGCGATCGCCCGCCGCAACGGCCGATGCTGACGCGGTCGCCTCCATTCCTGGGGAATCATCGTCGGTGCCCGTGCTGCCCCCGGACGTGAACCAGTTGTTCGTGCCCCTGAAGGGCTCGGTATTGAGCTACGAGCCTCGCATTCTTGGGGCCGCGCGTGTGCAGTTCGCTGATGCCAAGCTGGGGGTCGACGAAGTGCGCGACTGCGTCTTTGCCTGCCCCATCACCGACGAGGCGATTCCTGTCGATTGGCCGAAGGCGGAAGCTCTCGAGGTGCCTCTGAACGATCTGGAGAAGTCGCCGACCGATGGAGCCACGTTTGCCGAACTGCCCGCCATCGCGGCTCGCGGGAAGAATTACACCGTCTGGCAGAAGTCCTTCGCAACCTGGCTGTTTCAGACGCAGTCGCTGGAACTGATGCGGAGCCCCTCGACGGGCGAAGTCTCCAGAATTGGCGAGGCGGAGCGCGATTTCCGTTTGCGGATCCAGCAATCGTCCCGCGAAGCGCGAGATGCCCAGATCGAGGATTTGCGCGCAAAATATGCGCCGAAGCTACAGACGCTTAGCGACCGGCTGCAGCGCGCTCAACTGAAGCTCGAACAGGAGAAGCAGCAGGCCGCATCGCAGACGCTGAATTCCGTGCTGTCCATCGGCACTTCGATTCTAGGCGCGTTCATGGGCCGCAAGACGATCAGCGCCGCCAATATCAACCGAATCGGCACCGCGGCGCGGGCGGCAACGAAGATCGGCAAAGAGCGCGGCGACGTGGGCTTGGCCACGGATACCGTGGAGTCCGTCCAGGCCCAACTGGCACAGCTCAACCAGCAACTGGAAGAGGAAATCGCGGCCATCCCGGAGGTAGCCGGCGAGGAGTTCGGCACCGTAACCGTGAAGCCGAAAAAGACAGGTATCCAGGTTCAGTTGGTGTCGCTGGTCTGGATGTAGGATCCGCCCTTCATTTTTTCCGAGTTGAACTTGAAACTCAGTTGCAGATCGCGGGCGCTTGCCCTATATTAACTAAAAGATCTGCAATTCACTTGCAACTTAGGAGATCCGAAGCGAACCCAGGGGAAGTTCGCGAAAGAGGGCCGGGTCTGGATGCTTCACTCTTGGCCGAGGGGCGTCCAAACCCGGAAGATCGACAACCTGTCAGGGCCGGCGACCTCGTCCGATTATAGGCGCGCCGGTTCCTCACTTCAATGCACTGCGGCCGGGGATGGCTGCACAGAGAGGGACACATGCGTATCAAGATCAAGCGCCGCACCACGCCGCGGCGGAATAAGCTCCGTGGGTGGCCTGTTGCCTACCGCTGGCTGGCGACCGGAGTGCTGGTGGCCTATACGGCCGTGGGCAGCAGTGTCGTGGCGAACGCGCAAACCGGATCCGCCGCCCAGGGTCCGGCCGCGCAGGCGCTTTCCCTGGAAGTCCGGCGGTATGACATCCCCGCCGGCACCTTGGGAGAAGTGCTGGCTGCGCTGGAGTCTGCAACTGGCTTGCAGTTTGAGATTCGTAAGTCCGGAATCAAAGACCTGGCCTCGCCGGGTGTTTCTGGACTGTACACGCTGCAGCAGGCGCTGCAGCAGGCGTTGAAGGGCACACGGGTGGTGTTCACCAATGCCCGTACCGGCGTCGTGGCGTTGGAACTGGAAGGCGTGAGTTCCTCATTGGATGTGCAGGAGAAGGTCCAGATGACCTCTCCGCACTACACGGAGCCGCTGCGCAACACGCCGCAGACGATCACCGTGATCCCCAAGGAACTGATCGAACAACAGGCCGCCACAACACTGCGCGACGTTTTGCGCAATGTGCCCGGTCTGACGATGACCGCGGGCGAGGGCGGTACACCGGCCGGCGACAATCTGAACCTGCGCGGCTTCAGCGCCCGCAATGATTTGTTCGTCGACGGCTCCCGCGATCTGGGTCCGCAGGCTCGTGATCCCTTCAATATGGAGCAGGTGGAAGTGGTGAAGGGGCCGCAGTCGACGTTCACGGGCCGCGGTTCGGCGGGCGGATCCATCAACATGGTGAGCAAGTCGCCGGGGCTGAAGCCGGTTTACGGCGGCACGGTGATGTTCGGCTCCGACAGGACGAAGAGGTTTTCGGCCGATGTGAACACGCCGGTGAAATTCCTGGGCGAACGCACCGGCTTCCGGTTGAACCTGCTGTCGCACGATGGTGGCGTTGCCGGGCGTGATGTCGTCAATAACAAGCGCTGGGGCTTCGCTCCTTCGCTTGCCTTCGGACTGGGCTCGCCCACGCGCCTGACGCTGAGCTACTACAAGCTGAAACAGGACAACATTCCGGATTACGGCATCCCATGGGTGCCGAACACCAACACCGTGCTGACGGCCTATCTGGATAAGCCTGCTCCGGTGCCGCGTGAGACGTTCTATGGGCTGGCGAATCGGGACTACGAACGGTTGAACTCGGACATGGCCACGGTGCGGTTCGAGCACGACTTCAGCGACAACCTCTCGATCCGGAACCAGTTCCGTTACGGAAAGTCGAAGCGCGATTCGCTAGCGACACCTCCGCGCTTCCTGAACACGACCTCCACCACGATCAATCGAGAGGCTCGTGCGTGGTACACCGAGGACGACATTTACGACAACCAGGCCGATGTGCGCGGCACGGCAACCACCGGCAAGGTGCGGCACTCCTACAATGCCGGCTTCGTGCTGACGCATGAGGCAAATCTGAGGACCGCGCGAACCGTGACGGGCACCTCGACCACCACCCTCCTGAATCCGAATCCGGAAGATCCGTTCACGGGCGTCTATACCAACAGTCCTTTCATCGGCGACGTGAAGGGCAACACGCAGGCCGTGTATGCCTTCGACACCTTGAAGTTCGGCCGCAAGTGGGAAGCCAGCGGAGGACTGCGCTGGGAACGGTTCGATGTCGATGGCGTAAACACGACGCCGGCGGCGGTGACGCGCGTCGACAAGATGCTTTCGGGCCGCACCGGTCTGGTCTTCAAGCCGGGCGAACATGGCAGTATCTACGCCTCCTACGGGACGTCGATGAATCCGTCGCTGGAAGGCCTGACCTATGGGGTGGCGAACACTTCGATCAAGCCGGAGAAGACGTACACCGTCGAGGGCGGGTCGAAGTGGGATCTCTTTGGTGAACGTCTCTCGTTGTCGGGCGCGGTGTTCCGGGTGGACAAGACCAACGCGAGAACGCCCGGTCTGAATCCCGACGATCCGCCGCAGGTGCTGCAGGGCACGCAAAGAGTCGCGGGCTTCGAGAGCGGCGTGTCCGGCAAGCTCACGCGCAACCTGAGTTTGTTCGGCGCCTACACGTTCATGGACGCGGAGATCGTCAAGTCCAATACGCCCGCGGAAGTGGGCATGTCCATCCAGAACGCACCCCGGAATTCGTTCAATCTCTGGGCGACCTACCGCTACAAGCGCGTGATGGTGGGCGGCGGCCCGCGTGTGGTGGGCAAGCGGTATGGCAACAACACCAATACGCGATGGGTTGACAAGTACTGGACGATGGACGCATATGCATCCTACGCGCTGAACCGCCATCTGGACCTGCGATTGAATCTCAACAATCTGAACAACGCGTACTACTACGACCGTCTGGGCGGCGGCCATGTAGTGCCGGGGGCCGCGCGGTCTGTACTGGGCAGCTTCGGGATCAGGTTCTAGTCACGGAACGCCAATGCTATTGCAGATTCCGGATGTACTCACGACCGAGCAGGTGGCGCATTGCCGCCGCCTGCTCGACGAATCGAACTGGATCGATGGGCGAGTGACGGCAGGGCCGCAGTCGGGCCGTGTCAAGAACAATCAGCAGTTGCCGGAAGACCATCCCGCGGCACGGGAGATGGGGGATCTCATCCTTGGCGCGCTGGAGCGCAATTCGCTATTCATGGCGGCGGCACTGCCGGCCAAGGTCTTTCCTCCGCTGTTCAATCGCTATGCGGGTGGGCAGTCGTTCGGCAATCATGTGGATAACGCCATCCGGCAGGTGAGCGGAACTCCCCACCGCATCAGGACCGACCTGTCGGCGACGCTCTTCTTCGCGGGTCCCGATGAATATGAGGGCGGAGAGTTGGTGGTGGAGGATACTTATGGCGCGCACAGCGTGAAACTGCCGGCGGGCCATCTGATCCTGTACCCCTCGACCAGCCTCCACCATGTCACTCCGGTGACGCAGGGTGCGCGCATCTGCTCGTTCTTCTGGATCCAGAGCATGGTGCGGGATGACGGCGAGCGGACGCTCATGTTCGATCTGGACATGGCGATCCAGCGCCTGTCGGAAGAGGCTCCACAACACCCCTCCGTTGTCGGTTTGACCGCTGTTTATCACAATCTGTTGCGCCGCTGGGCTGACGTATAAGAGGTTCCCGCCATGACATTCCGCAAGTGCATCTTCTGGCTCCATCTGTTGTCCGGCTGTGTGGCCGGAGTCATCGTGCTCGTCATGTCCGTGACAGGGGTACTGCTGACCTATGAGCGGCAAATGATCGACTGGTTCGATCGCGGCCAACTGGCGGCTCAGAAGCCCGGAGGGCAGACGATGCCGCTGGAGGCGCTGTTGACGGCACAAGTGGCACCGCCTACAACGGTGACACTGCGAGCGGGTGCGGGCGAACCTGTGGTGCTGGCTTATGGCCGTGAAGGAATGGTCTACGTCGATCCGTACACGGGCGAAACGCTCGGCAAGGGGCATTCCGGGATCCGCAAGTTCTTTCAATCGATGACCTCGTGGCACCGCTGGCTGGGGCAGGAGGGCCCCGGCCGCCAGACGGCGCGGGCGATCACGGGGGCTTGTAACCTGGCGTTCCTGTTCCTGGTGGTGAGCGGTCTCTACATCTGGATGCCCCGCCGCTGGACGGCGGCCTCGGTGAGAGCCATCACCTGGTTCAACGGCAGGGCGACGGGCAAGGCGCGGGACTTCAACTGGCACAACGTGATCGGTTTCTGGTCCCTGGTGCCGTTGCTCCTCGTAGTGGCAAGCGGAGTGGTGATGTCGTACCCCTGGGCCAACGCTTTGGTGTACAGGATGACCGGCAACGAAGTGCCGGCCGCTGGCGGCGGGCCCGGCGGAGGAGGGCCGCCGCGTGCGGAGGAGGGGCGAGGGCCTGGAGGAGGGCGGCCGCGCGAGGGCCGCAACGAAGAGCGCCGTCCCGCCACCCCCTCCTACGAGGGGATCGACAGGCTGGTGGAAGTTGCGAAACAGCAGGATCCTTCGTGGAGAATCCTCACCTTGAGGCTGGCCGGCCCGCGCCGGGCTCCGCTGACGTTCACGCTCGATCGTGCCGAGCGAGGACGGCCTGATCTGAGAACTACGGTGACCCTTGATCGCGCAACGGCCGACGTTGTGAAAGTGGAACGGTTCTCCGATCAGAATTCAGGCCGGCAGCTGCGCACCTGGTTGCGGTGGATCCATACAGGAGAAGCCGGTGGCGTGATCGGGCAGACGGTGGCAGGCCTGGTATCCCTGGGCGCTGTGTTCCTGGTCTACACGGGCGTTGCGCTCTCTCTTCGCCGGTTTGCAGCCTGGCGCAGGAGGCGCAACCGGCAGACGGATCCCGTGGACGAAGCCGCGGCCGTTTCTTAAGACCTCGGCGCGGGAATATTCCGGACGGGGTGCGGGATCCCACAGCCTGGAGGGATTCTCTGTCCACACAGTCCGCAGTCCCAACTCTGTTCTTACCCACCGTCACGACTCCTGTCGTAACAGTCAAGCCGTTGACGATCTCTGAACTCCGGATCACTGATGGTGATCTGGAGGAGCGAACCGCGCAGCGGACCAGTCTGGTGCTGCAGGTCAGTGACCCGGTCGTTGTGGAGATCGGGTTGGCCGGACGGTTTCGCACCTGTTCCCTTGCCCCGGGAGACTTCTGCGTCGCCCCGCAGGGGTCGAATGTGCCCGCGGCGCGGTGGCGTGGGGAACGCCGGATCGTGCTCACCGAACTGGCTCCGGCGCTGCTGCGTTCAGTCGCGGATTCTTTGAACGTGCAGTCGTTCGACATCCGGCCGGACCAGGCAATCAAAGACCCGCGCATCAGCCACCTGCTCTTCGCGCTCAGCGAGGAGTTGCTGGGAGGCAATGCCTCCGGCCGTGCGTATGTCGACAGTGTTGCGTGGGCGCTGGCCACCCGGTTGCTGCAGGGCTATGCGGCGGTCCAATCCGGCAGACCTCACCGAGGCGGCATGGCCCGCGCGGTATTGAAGCGTGTCATGGAGTTCGTTGAAACTCACCTCGCCGAAGATCTGGGTCTCGCACGGCTCGCGGCAATCTCGGGACTCAGTGAGGACCACTTCGCGCGGGCATTTCGGGAATCTGCCGGCGTTCCTCCCCACCGGTATCTTCTGCAGCGGCGTCTGGTGCGGGCGCAGGAGCTGCTGGCGTCCTCCGAGATGCCGATCGCCGACATTGCCGTAACCCTGGGCTTCGCTGACCAGAGCCATCTCACGAACCTGTTCCGGCGCCACGTCGGCATCACGCCGGGCCAGTTGCGCGCCCAGGCAACGAAATCCGCGGTGGACGCCGGAATCCTGCAATGAGGCCGGGAATCTGCAATCAACCAACGCACTCTTCCCGGTAATCTCGCACTAGTGGCCGGCAGGCAGGTGCGGATTCGGCGGGCGGCGCCCACCTGATCCCTTCACCCGCCTCGCAGTCTTCCCGATTCACTCAGGCTTGTGTTCGTACGGGAGCGGTGTGGCCACTCTGATGGAGAAAGGAACTGAGATGAGCTTGATGAAACGCAGCGGCGCATGGCGCCGCATCCAAACCTTGGCCGCTCTGATGCTGAGCGCCCTGCCCGTGGCCTTGATGGCACAACCCAGTCCAGGAGTCTTCGGGCCCGGCCCGGGCTGCAATCTGTTTCCCGCATCCGCTTCGGTCGGCGCCACAGTCGGGCTGTCCTACTTCGGGCCACCACCTTCGTCCACGAATCCGAGCCTGGTGGGGCCTGTGCAACTGGTGAAGTCGGGGCAGATCGACGAGAAGGCCGGCACGATTACGCTGCCGCTGTACCGCGGCACTCTGAACGGCAGCAACAAGGCTGTCTGGTTTATCCTCACCGACGTGAATGACCCCGAACTCGCTTCGCTGTTGGGCCTGAACTATTCGGCCAAACTGAACTTCGCGGCCAATGGGGCTCGCAACGCCTGGTTTGACGCGGACAACAATGTGGTGTTCGACCGCGGTACGGTGGACTTCACGCCAGCCCGCAAAGTGGTAGCCGGATCCTCCGCCACGCCCTTCCCGCCGTCCGTCGCGGAACCTGGCTCGATTGGCGACGACGACTACAGCCCGCTCATCAAGCTGGGCAATGTGGTCTATAACGCGCCGGTAGTGGCCTTCGGGGTGGAAGCCGCGGACATCAACTTCCCGGCCGGAAACGTCGACTATACGAAGGTGCACGACGAGGTGGTTGCCATCGACACCACGGAAATGACGGTCACGATTCAACTCGTGAACGGCTTCTCGTTTGGCCGCCCGCTATGGTACATGTCCACAGAGGCGAGCCTGGCGAACGTGGCGGCCATCGAAGGTGCGACCTACGCACCGCGGCTGCAGAAACTGGTCACCGGCCGCGACGACAGCTTCAGCAGCCCGGTGGAGCGGCTGTTCATCGCGGTGAATGGGCCGTCCGATGACGGCTGCACGAATCCGATGCGCCAGGGCCTGTATGCGGCGTTGACCGATGGATACCGCCCGAACAACGTGTTTGGGGGCATCCCGACCATCGCCCCCGACTACAGTCCGCTGTGGAACGGAAATCTGTATGAGTGGACCCAGCCCGCCATCGCCCGTGGCTATCGCGGCCAATTGCGGGAAGAGTTCCAGATCCTCACTTACGTGAAGGATGGGATCCTGACGGGCCCGGGCGGTTCCAAGTTTGGAGACAGCCAGTTCATCGTGAACTGCCCTCCGGTCCAACGGCTGAACTAGCGTGTGTAAAGGGAGAGGGAGCCTCGTCAGCTCCCCCGCACCTTCACATAGTGTTCGTAAGCCTGGTCCCAGGCGGCGTCGGGCTTGCCTTCGTATGTCTCCAGTTCAAAGGAGTTGCGAACAACTTCCCGGAGCTCCTTCAGGTCCTTCACCTCGCCGGCACCCATGGCCTGCACCAGCACATTGCCGGCGGCTGTTGCTTCGGTCGGACCAGCGATCACGGTGCGGCCGGTCGCGGATGCGACGAACTGGTTCAGCAGGCCGTTCTTCGAGCCGCCACCCACGATATGGATGACCTCGATACGGTGGCCCACCAGAGATTCCAGGCTCTCCAGCACCTGCCGGTAGCGAAAGGCGAGGCTCTCCAGGCAGACGCGGACGTAGCCGCCCAGGCCGTCCGGCACAGCCTGGCCCGTCTTGCTGCAATAGGCGGCGATGCGTTCCGGCATGTGACCTGGCTCCAGGAACTGGTTGGGATCCAGGACGGCGGCGAACGGCGCGGCCTCGGCGGCGAGGCTGGTGAGCTCGGCGTAGCTGTATTCCTTGCCTTCCAGCAGCCAGGCGCGGCGGCACTCCTGCACCAGCCAGAGGCCAGCAATGTTCTTCAGCAGACGGGTCTTGCCCTCGACCCCGATCTCGTTTGTGAGGGTCAGTTCCAAAGCCTTGGGCGTTACGATGGGCTCGTCGATTTCGACACCCATGAGCGACCAGGTGCCGGAACTGATGTAGCACCAGGGGCGGTCTCCGGTTGCCGGCACCGCCGCTACGGCGGCCGCCGTGTCGTGACCGGCCGTGGCGAAGACCGGCGTCTCGCCCAGACCGCAGGTATCCCGCAGTTCTTCGAGCAGGTTGCCCAGGCGGGTGCCGGGCGGCACGATCTCGCCCAGGAAGTGGGTAGGCAGCCCCAGGGTCTCCAGCAACTCGGTGGACCAGCGGCGTAGTGATGGATTGTAGAACTGCGACGTACTTGTGATGGTCAGTTCATTTTTCTGGGATCCGCAGAGCCAGTAGCTGAGCAGGTCCGGCATAAACAGGAGCTTCTCCGCGGCCCGCAGGCCTGGAGATCCGGCGAGTTTGGCGGCGTAGAGCTGATAGAGCGAGTTCAGCGCCATGAACTGCAGGCCTGTCTGCTCGAAAATGTTCTCCTTGCCGGCGGCCGCGAGCGCTGCATCGTAGGCGGCATTGTTGCGCGTGTCGCGGTAGTGACGGGGGTTGACGACAAGCTCACCATTGGCATCCAACAGGCCATAGTCGACGCCCCAGGTATCGACGGCGATGCCGTCGAGTTTCAGGTTGCGTTCCCGCCCGGCCTTGCGCAGACCTTCGCGGATGTCGCGGAAGAGACGAAAGGAGTCCCAGTACATACCGTCGGGCAGGCGCACGGGCTCGTTGAGAAAGCGGTGCAACTCCTCGAGTTGCAGGCGGCCGCCAGCGAGCGTGCCCAGCATGGCGCGACCGCTTTCGGCGCCCAGGTCGATTGCGACGTAGTGACTCATAGCGTGAAATCGTAGATCAGTTTGCCGACACCGTCGGAGTACTCGTGCAGCATCTCAAAGCCGTGCTGCGCCTGTGCCAGCGGCAGTACGTGAGTGATGAGACTGGTGGGGATGCGCCCACCGGCCAGCAGGGCTCCGGCGGCGCGCCCTTTGTGATTGGAGCGCTTCATCACCTGGATGTTCAACTCCTTCGACATGGCCGTGTGGAGGTCGACATCAAACTGCAAAGGCACCGGGATACCGATGAGGACGAAGCGGCCGCCATCGCGCGCGCACTGGATGCCGAGGTTGATGGTGCGTGGGTCGCCGGCCGCATCGAAAACGATATCGACGCCTCGGCCGTGGGTCTTCTGCATCACGGCATCGCGAAAGTCGTCGTCATTCAGATTGAGAGCCACATCCGCGCCCATGGCCTTGGCGAGTTCCAGCCGGTGGGGGACGCGGTCGCAGGCCAGCACCATCTCGGCGCCCGCCTGTTTGGCCATGGCGATGCCGAGGAGTCCGATGGAACCCGTGCCCATGACGGCGACAGTGTCGCCCAGCCGGACGGGCGCCAGATCGTAGGTATGGACCCAGACGGCGACAGGCTCCATGAGGGTCGCCTGGTGCCAGGTAAGGACGTCCGGAATGGGGTCGGCGTTGTGGGCCGGTACGACGCAGTAGTCTCGCAGACAGCCCTGTTCCTCGGGTCCGCCCATGAACTTCGAGCTCTTGCACAGATTATGCCGGCCGGCAATGCAATGTTCGCAGTGCCCGCAAGTGATGGACGGCTCCAGGCTGACGCGGTCGCCGACCTTGTAGCCGTGGACTCCCGCGCCCACTTCGACCACCTCGCCGACGGGCTCGTGGCCCAGCACCTGGGGGTACTTCGCCTGGCCCGCATGGATGCGGCCCTCGGCCCACCAGTGGAGATCGGAGCCGCACAGACCAACGGCCCGCATCTTGACGAGAAGTTCGCCAGAACGCGGGCCGTCGGGCAGAGGAGCTTCGATGAGTTCTAGACGCTTCGGGGCGACAAGTGGAACGCTTCGCATGAAGCGACCAGAATATCTCAGTCGACAGCTTTAGCGGTAAGGACCAGGATGAAGGCATTGCCGGTGCGATCGACCTTCGACTTGCCGACGACGACCTTTTCTGGCCTTCGCGGATGTCGAGGTCGGTGCTGAAGCCGACTTCGGTGTACTGGAAGGAGGTGTTGACCAGCGCGCCGCCACCGCTGCCGCCTTGTCCGGTCTGCGTCGTCATGGTGGGGTAGGGAATCCGGAGCCCAAACCGGAAGCCATCGATGCGAATGACGTTGCCCTTCGGGCTGGCTTGGGTGGTGGTCGCCTTGAGCTTCATCTGATAGATCCAGGGAGCGGCCGGGAGATTGGGGTCCACCATCCCGGCGTTGCCGCTGGAATCCGAGGTCTCGGCCTTCCCGCACGCGAAGCACGGCGGTGTCCATCAGGCGGTAGTCACTGTAGCCAAAGACCGCCTTGAGTTGCTTGACCACGGGGTCCAGCTCCGCGGGTACCGCGTCGCCGGCTGAGCCGGTCTTGCCGGCAAGAACCATGTAGGCCACGACTTCGATATTGCGCGGCGCTCCGGACGGGCCTTCGCCGCGAGGTATGTCGAAGCGTTTGATGAGCTCCTCCGCGGCCTGCAGGTCGTTGGCTTCGTAGGAGCCCACGCTGATCGCCTTCAGGGCCGCGTTCTCATTGACACGTGTGTCGCGGTCGCGCATGACGCCCCTCAGCAGGCCAGCCAGTGCCTGCGCGTCCGCGTTGCGGATATCGAAGACCTTCTGCTGCCACTTGCGCTCCTGCGCCGCCAGCAGTCCGGACAGGACCAGGGTCATCGCGAACAACTGCATCATCAACTTCTTCATCGTTCTGCTCCTTTAGAGTTCATTGCCCACAGGATCACCACATCCGGGTCGTCCGTCATGAGCTTCACAAACTGTGTCTCGCCGGGTGCCGGTTGCATAGTCTGTACCGGGACGCCAGTCTCGGCTTTCGGCTGGGTGCTCGTGGTACGCGCTGTAGCTGTCTTCAGAACCGGCGCCGGCTTGTGCACGGCCACCAGGATTGCCAACTCTGGCGCCGCCGGCGTCTTAGCGATCAAAGGTGGTGGCGCCATCGGCTTTGTATCAAACGGGATGACCGCCACCAAAACGAGGGCCGCGACTGCCACGGGTACGAGAGCCCACAACCACCGGCGGCGCCGCGCTGGTTTCGAGATTTCCGACAGAACCCGGGCCCGAACCGCCTCGGTTGCTCCCAACGGCAACTCTTCGTCCTTGAGTTCGCGCAAGGCCAAGTCCAGATCGTCGTTGTCCAACTCATCGCATTCTCCTCTCCACAAAGGCCTTCAGCTTGCCCTTGGCGATCGAGATCTGGCTGCGTACCGTCACCTCGGTGATCCCCAGGATTCCGGCCACCTCCGCCGTATCGAGCCCTTCGATCTCTCGCAGGATGACGGCTGCCCGTTCCCGTTCGGCCAGAATCGTGAGGCCTTCAGCCATCAGGCGACGGCGTTCGGCCTGCTCCAATTCGGCCTGCTGCGGGGCAGGTACCGGCGGCTCCCACTCGATGGGCTCGGTCGGTTTGCGGACGCGCAACTGATCGAAACAGGCGTTCATGGTGGTGCGGTACAGCCAACTGGTCAAGCCCCTCTCTTCGTCAATCTGGTGGAAGTGTTTGTAGAGCCGCAGGAAAACCTCCGAGAGAGGTCCTGGGCGTCTTCCAGACGGCCGAGCATGCGCAGCGCCACGCGCAGCACCATTCGCTCGTGCCGGAGCATGATCTGCTCGAAGGCAGCAGTCCGATCCGAGCTCTGCCAGGCCATCGAAAGCTGAAGTCCTTCCAAATCCACTCGCCCTGTTATACGTGAACACCTGGAAAAGCGTTGAGAGGAAAATTAACAGGATTCCCGAGCGCTGGCCGAGTGCGGCGCAATTGTGAATCTGGCAACAGTCTCGTAGGGGGCTGCGAAGATGCTTCCCTGACTCGGGGTGCAAGCCCAGAGCTCAGAGGCATTTCCTTTTAATTCAGCATGTTGCGGAGACGGCGAGCATGACACGCGTTATCTATGGATTTGGGCTCATGCTGAGTCCCAGAGCCAGGAGTAGCGCTCCGGAAACTCCGTATGTGGCATGCCGGCTACTCAGTTCTTGGGCGAAGTGGCGGGTCGGCTCAGGCTCGGCGGTGAACCTCAGGCGAAAGAGGGAAACTGCAATAATTGATCCAAGGGGATGTCAATGACTGTGGCAGAGCGGGCTGGGTTTACGCGCCGGAGGCTCATTGTGGCAGCGGCGGGCGCGCTTGAGGCGGGTTGCCGTACCTCGCCGGGCACTCCTGGGCCCAGCATCCGGTTCACGCGGATCCCGCAGGCCGATGTCCACGGATCGGACAAACACGACATCATTGAAGGTCTGGTCGCGGGCCACAAGCAGGGCCAGCAGGTGGTGCTGTACGCCAGGAACGGATCGTGGTGGCTGCAACCCCTGTTGGAGGCGCCTTTCACGAGAATCCTGCCCAATGCCAAATGGCGCAACGCCACGCACCTGGGCAGTGAGTATGCGGCCCTGCTGGTCGAGCCCGGATACCGGCCCGAGCGAAGCCTGAAGGCGCTACCCGAAGCAGGCGGTGCTGTTGTGGCCGTGGCATCGGCGCAGGGCGCCGCGAAGCCTCCGTCGCCTATGCTGCAGTTCAGCGGCTACGAGTGGCGTGTACGCACAGCAATCAGCAACCGCGGCGGGCGCAACAATCCCTATTCAGCCCACAATGCCTGGACGGACGACAAAGGGGCGCTTCACCTGCGCATCCAGCAGAACGGTGAGCGGTTTGAATGCGCGGAAATCGCACTGACGCGCAGCCTGGGCTACGGCACCTATTCATTCGTGGTGCGCGATTTGTCGAAGCTGGCGCCCGAGATCACATTGGAGATGTTTACCTGGGACTACTCCGGCACCGATCAGAATAACCGCGAGATGGATGTCGTCATCCGGCGTCGCTCTTCGGCGCCTGTCCAAACCGCACGATTTGTCGTGCAACCCTACCAGGTAGCCAGCAACCTCCACGAATTTCACCTGCAACCGGGAGACTTCGCGCATTCGTTCCGCTGGGAGGCGGGACTGGTTGAGTTTTCCAGCGCCAGCGCCAACAACCGTAAGCGGATTGTGGCTGAACACAAGTTCACGCTGGGTGTCCCCACGCCGGGCCTGGAGTCTGCCGGGATCGCGCTGTATCTGCCGAACAGCGCGTCCAAGCATCCGGTGGAAGGGGAGGTCGTCGTTGACCGGTTCGAGTACACCCCCCTGACCGCGGTACGCGGCGTGTCTGGCTGCTGGCCGTTGTATCGATGCTGCCTCTCTGTCTGCCCGCCGCCGGCGCCGGTTCAGACGCCAGTGAATTGCCTCAATACACCCGCGACGAATGGAATCTCTCGCGAGGGTATCCTGGCGGACGAATCTACGGCATCACGCAGACGAAGGATGGGTACCTGTGGATCGGAACAGACCGCGGCCTGATCCGTTTCGACGGGACCGAGTTTCGTGTTCTTCCGGCAAATGGGACCTGGACACACTCCGATCGATTCGGTTTTTGCGCTGGCAGGAGACTCGCAGGGGAATCTACTGATCAGCACCGAGGGGCTGCAACGGCTGCGTGTCCGGAACGAAGAACTGGAGGAACTGCCGCGACTGCCCGGACAACCGGAGGATCCGCTCTCGGCGGTGTACCAGGAGCACAACGGCACCATCCTGATCGCGACGGTCCGGCGCGGATTGGTTGCCTACGACGGAAGGAAATTCACGACTCTGGAGGGTACGCGCCCGGATATCACGGCCGCTGCCCGGGCTCGCGACGGCACGGTCTGGATGGGCACCACCATTCAGGGTCTGTTCGCGTTTCCGGAGCGCCCAACGCTGGGTCCGCTGGAGGATCTCCGCCGGGTCAGGATCAACGCTCTCGTGCCCTACGGGCAGCACGGTCTGCGGGTAGGTACCGACAGAGGAATGCTGCAGTGGGACGGTGCCGGCACAAGTAGCCATCTCTCAGGCCCACCGCATGTGCAGGTGATGCTGGAGGACCGGCAAGGAAATCTGTGGCTGGGCTCGACACAGGGGCTCTATCGTATTGCCGCCGGCGCTGCGCAAACGGTAGTCGCGCATTCGCGGGACCTGGTGACCTCGCTGTTCGAAGACAGGGAAGGGGACATCTGGGCAGGGACTTCGACAGGGATTGTGCGATTGCGGCAACGGATCCTCACCACATACGAGGTCGACGAGGGCGCTGTGGGGAGCCAAGGGCCGGTTTTCGCGGATGCGCAGGGAGCGGTGTGGTGCGCGAAGCCGAAGGTGGGCCTGATCCGGATTGTGGATGGCCGGACCCAGCGAATCCTGGCCGGCGGAGAGTATATGTCCATCGCCGGGGCCGGTCAGGATCTCTGGTTAGGAAAGAAGGATGGCGGCCTGTTGCGCGTCAAGACAGGTGGTCAAGCCGGCAGTGCCGCGACCACGAAGGAAGTGAGGCCGGGCCAGCCGGTAATATCGCTGTTCCAGAGCAGCGATGGGACCCTGTGGGCCGGGTTGCAGAACGCGGGCATCGCGGAGATTGAGAATGGACGGACCACTCTGCATTCCAGCGCGGATGGACTCGTCCTGAACACGGTAACCGCCATTGAGCAATCTCGCGACGGCGTGATGTGGTTTGGCACGGCCGCGGGTATTGCGTCGCGATCGCACGAGCGATGGAAGAGCTTTACCGTGAGGGACGGCGTTCCACCCGGCCGCATCAACTGCATCCTGGCAGATTCGTCGGGTGTGCTTTGGATTGGGGGAGATCAAGGACTTGCACACATTGAAAACGGTAAAGCCCAACTGGCGAACGCCACCCTTCCGCTGTTGCACGAGCCGATCTTCGGCATAGCCCTGGACCGGGATGACTTTCTGTGGATTCTGACATCGAACCATGTTCTGCGCGTGAAGCGGGCCGAGTTATTGCGTAGCCATGGGGAGCCGGTCTTCGTCCGTCAATTCGGCATCGGCGACGGATTGCCCGGCGGCATGCCGAACCGGACCAGTCGCTCCATCACCTCGGACGCGAGAGGACGCATCTGGATGGCCCTGGGAACAGCACTGGTGATGGCGGATCCCTTCGCATTGCGACAGCCGTCAACGCCAACGCTGGTTCATATACAACAGATCTCGACGGACGAACAGCCGCTGCGGCTGGAGGAAACAGTCACCATACCGGCCGGCGGCCAGCGCACGGTGATTCGTTTTGCCGGGCTGAATCTGGCGGCCCCGGAGCGCGTACGGTTCCGCTACCGGTTGAGCGGTTTTGATCGAGACTGGAGTGAACCGACCTCGGCGCGAGAGGCAACCTACACAAATCTGCCGCCAGGCTCGTATCGCTTCGAAGTACGCGCCAGCAACATTGATGGATTGTGGAATGAGCCGTCGGCCGGTCTGGTGATGTCTGTAGAACCAACGATCTGGCAGAGCGCCTGGCTGCGGAGCTTTCTGGCGCTGGCAATCTACGCGATGGGATTCGGTGCATACCATCTGAGATTGCGCGCCGTGAAGCGGCAGTGGAACCTCCGGTTCCAGGAGCGTCTAGACGAGCGGACGCGCATCGCCCGTGAACTGCATGACACCTTGCTGCAGAGCTTCCACGGCCTGATCCTGCGGTTCCAGGCAGCCCGCGACATGCTGCCCGGGGAGCCGGAGGCGGCCTGTGAGGCATTGGGCTCGGCCATCGACAGGGCCGCCGCGGCAATCACGGAAGGCCGGGATGCGGTGCAGGCGCTACGGGGCGAGGAAGAGTGCGACGATCTTGGCGAGTCGCTGGCCATGGTCGACCGCGAATTCCGCGATGAACTGACAGGACCGCAAAAACCGGGGGCGGATACCAGCTATCGCGTTCTGGTGGAGGGCACTCCGCGGCAACTGCATCCGGTGGTTCGGGACGACCTCTACCGGATTGCCCGTGAGGCGGTACGCAATGCTTTTCGTCACGCGCATGCAAAGCAGATCGAGCTGGATATTCGCTATGACGAAGGAGCCTTGCGTCTGCGCGTGCGTGACGATGGCGCAGGAATCGATCCGCAGGTACTGGGCTCCGGACGCCGCAAAGGGCACTATGGCCTGCCGGGTATGCGGGAACGCGCGACCAGCATCGGTGGGCAGTTCGAGATCTGGAGCGAACTGCGCCGCGGCACGGAGATCGAAGTAACGATTCCCGGTATGATCGCCTATGCGCGATTTCAGGACCCGGGGAATGCCGGTTTATACTGACAGCAACGAGGGCACCTGTGAGTTCGCCAGCGAGTCGACTTGCCAGTCCGATCACCAGTTCACAACCAATTCGCATTCTGGTTGTCGACGACCACCCACTGATCCGCGAAGGAATTGCCGCGTTGGTTGCCGGCAAACGGGACCTGGAACTGGTGGCGCAGGCATGCAGCGGCGCTGAGGGTGTAGATCAGTTTCGCAAGCATAGACCAGACATCACGCTCATGGATCTGCAGATGCCGGGCATGCATGGGATCGATGCGATCATCGCGATTCGCGAGCAGGCTCCGGACGCCGCCATTATCGTGCTGACCACCTACTCCGGCGATGTCCAGGTGAGACGCGCGCTCAAAGCCGGCGCTCAGGCCTATCTCCTCAAGAACCTTCTGCACAAGGACCTGCTGGATACGATCCGAAGCGTCCATTCCGGCCACCGGACGATCTCGCCCGATGTGGCCGCGATGCTGGCGGATCACCTGACGGACGAGGCACTCACCGACCGGGAGTTGGAGGTGCTGAATCTCATCGCTGACGGACATGCGAACAAGGAGATCGCGGGCCGGCTGTCCCTGACTGAAGAGGCAGTAAAGAGCCGCGTCAAGAACATCCTGGCTAAATTGCGGGCCAATGACCGAACGCACGCGGTGATGATCGCCGTTAAGCGGGGAATCCTCGTACCGTAAGTTCACTCGAAAGGGGCTTCGCCCGCCACCCGATCCAGGCTTCCTCTTGCTAAGGACGAGCCGCTATCGTTCTAATCGGGACTTCTGCAGCGTCTATATTCCAACTTCGCGAATGGTTGGCCCGGCCTGGGCTTACTGCTGCTGCGATTGTCTATCGCTTCCTTCCTTTTCTGGAGATACGTCGTCAGTCGCGGTCTGTCCGGCTCTGACTCCTGGCCGCCTGTGATCGCGGCATTCGCCGGCATCTTTCTCCTCGCCGGGCTATGGACTCCCATTTCAGCCGCCGTGACGGCGATGCTCGAATTGTGGATCGCCTCCAGATCCAACGATGGCGGAGCGGAGCATTTTCTGGCCGCCGCCATCGCCGCCGGACTGACCATGCTGGGTCCAGGCGCGTGGTCGGTCGATGCGCGACTCTTCGGGCGTCGCCGCATTTCCTTCTCGAAGCACGACTAACCAAACTGGGTGGGTGACCGGCACCCGATGGGGGCGGTGTGAACGCCCTATTGAGGCTTCAAACAACGGCGGCCGGGAGGGCAAACTGGGGACGTTTCCGAGACGCTTTTCTTCGGGCCCCACGACGAGCCAACCCCTCCGCGGGTGATTCAGAAGCGAAGAGCGATCCTCCGGGCACGGCAGTGCGGACACAGCATTACCAACTCGAAACAAGGGGAAATTCCATGCCCACGAAGCTCAAGCGGAAAGCGCTGATCGCGATTTCCAGTTTCACTGGCGCTATCTATCCAGGGGGCCACAAAACCGGCCTCTTTTTTACGGAGGCTCTGCATCCCTACGAGGTTCTTACTGACGCAGGCTTCGAAGTGGACCTCGCGACAGAGACGGGCACCTGCGGCCTGGATTACAACTCTCTGCAGCCGCCTTTTCTTGCAGGGAGCGACAAAGCCGTCTATAACAACCCCAAACATCCCTTCCAGGTGAAATTGAATTCACAACTCAAAAAGGCCTCCGACGTGAAAAAAGAGGAATACGGAGTATTCTTTGCCTCGGCGGGCCATTCCGCGCTCTACGACTATCCCACCGCGGCGGGGCTGCAAAGGGCGGCGGCGGATATCTGGGATCGAGGGGGTGTGGTCGGTGCGGTGTGCCACGGGCCGGCGATTATGCCTGGCATCCTCGACTCGAAGACGGGCAAGTCGATCATCGAAGGCAAGACAGTGACCGGCTTCACGCTCGAAGGCGAGTTGATCTTCGCCATCCTGGACAAGCTTCGGACCGACGGCGTGCTGCCGATTGTCGAAGCGGTAACGAACGTTGGCGCCTACTACTCGTCTCCCATGAACGCTTTCGACGACTACTCAATCACCTGCGGCCGTGTTGTCACCGGCGTCAATCCGCAGAGCGCCCGCAGCGCAGCGGAGCGGTGCGTACGGCTGTTCGACTCACTGTAGTTCGAACCCAAGAGGAACGGAGGGACAGAACATGCTTGCTGCAAGAATGCACGGCTACAAACAACCACTGGTATTGGAAGAAGTGAAGATACCGGAAATAGGGCCTGACCAGGTTCTGGTGCGGGTGGGCGGCGCGGGGATGTGCCGTTCCGACGTGCAACTCGTCGACGGCTACTTCCATGGCGCATTGAATCTGAAGTTCCCGATCACACCGGGGCACGAGATCGCGGGCCTGGTCGAAGCGATTGGCGATCGGGTTCCAGCGGCGGCAGAGATCTCCGTGGGTGACGCTGTCGTGGTCGCCGCCGGCTGGGGCGACGGGATCTGCCGGCAATGCCGCGCCGGCAATGAGCAGTTATGCGAACACGGCGGGTGGCCGGGCTTCGGCCCGCCTGGCGGTTATGCGGAGTTCGTCCCCGTGCCCTATCGCCAACTCATCCGGGTGGATCCAAAAATGAAGTGGGAAGAACTGGCGCCCCTGACGGATGCGGGTGTCACCCCATACCGTGGCATTAAGAAGTTGCGAGCGGCCGGGGTGCTGGGACCGGATCGAGTTGTCGCGGTTTTTGGCGCAAGCGGGCTGGGCAGCTATGCGGTGCAGTACGCAAAGCTCCTTTCGTCCGGAGCCACCGTTGTGGTTTTCGCCAGAAACGAAGAGAAGCTCGCGCAGGCGAAGCAGCACGGGGCCGACTTTGCCATCAACACTCGCGGCAAGTCACTGGACGACTTGCGAGCCGAACTTCTGCGTCAGACGGGCAAGCGCAAGCTCGATGCCGTCATCGACTGTGTCGGCGCCAGGGAAACGATCCAGGCCGGATTCGGCCTGCTCGCCACAGCGGGTGCATTTGTCTCGGTGGGGTTCGTAGGCACTGAGATCGCCATCCCGTTGTTCCCGATGGTTTCCGGCGAGCTCACTTACTTCGGCTCATTCTGGTCGAACTACACCGACCTGCAGGAAGTGCTGGCTCTGGCGCAGCAGGGAAAGATCCACTCTTCTGTTCAGAAAGTCCGGTTCGAGGACATTAACGATCACCTGGAGATGCTGCGCTCCGGAGACATCATCGGACGCGCAGTCGTTGTCTTCGACGTCGATAAGGCGGCGAAGCCAACTACGCGCGAGAGCGAGCAAGGGGTGGCCGTCCGCTAATGCAGCGCGACGGCCAGGTACAAGAAAACCGGATGACCACCAGCCCTTACGGCCGGTGTGATCCTGACCACTCTGGAGGGACCTGTCCATGCTGACCAATTGGAATGAAGATCAAAAACAAGCGGCTCCCAACCGCAGGCAGGCAGTACAAACCGTCGCCGCTCTCGTGCTGAGCGGGGCGGCCGGCGTAGCACCGGCTGCCAGTCAAGACAATGCTACGAGTGGTGGAGGCAGGTCCCTCGGATCCAGAATTCGGGGCGTCCAGCATTTCGGGATCACTGTTCAGAACATGAACCGGGCGTTTGAGTTCTACACGGAAGTGCTGGGCGGCACGGAAGTGATGCGGGACGGAGATTTCCACGGCGAGTCCATTCACAACACGCTGCTGCTGCACGAAGAAATAGAGGCAAAGCATCAGCACGTAAACCCGCACACGGTCGGCATTCCGGATCTACGGCATGGCGCGCAGCGGCTCGACGTCCGGTTCGTGCAGTTCGACAATCTGGTGATCGAACTGCTGCAGTATCGCGACCAGGATCAACCGCAGGGCAGCGGCAGCAGCTTTGCTCCGCCGCACGAGCGAACCAGCCCGGCTTATCCAAGTTCGTCGCACATCTGCTTCTACATCAAGGACGATACCGACTTCGACCAGTTCGTCCAGGACCTGGAGGCTGAGGCGGCGAAGCGGGGCATGACCAATGTGAAGGCGAACCGAATCCGCGCCGCCTCGTCGGATGCCGAGCGGCTGAGGCTTCCGCTGGATTCCAATACCAACAAGATCACGCAGGGCATGTCGAATGGTTGGTCCTTGATCTACTGCAAGGGCCCGGAGGGTGAACAACTGGAGTTTGTCCAGGTGCTTGGCCCGGTGAAGCAGACATTCGACGGCTCACAGGAGAAACGCCGGAAGATGCTCAAATCGAGCGCCTGAGGCACGAGGTCGGCGGAAGGAGGCGTAACGATGAGTGCGAGAAGAAGCTGGAAATGCGGCCTTGCGATAGCGGTGGCCCTGATCTGCCTCGCCATCCGTGGTCCGGCTCGAGGGCAATCCAGGCCAGCCTCTGGATATGCCGCAATTCCACGCGATGCATACTCCGTCGTGGCGGAGGTCCACGCCAAGCCAGGCAAAGCGGACGAACTACGTAGCGCCACCCTCCCGCTGGTAGCACTGGTGCGGAGTGATCCGAAGAACCTCGTGTACTTCTACCAGGAAGACCGATCGTCGCCTGGCCACCTCGTCTTTTATGAGGTGTGGGCCAACCAGGTGGACTTCGAAGCCCACAACAACATGCCTTACGTGAAGGCTTGGTTTGCGAAACTGCCCGCGCTGGCTGACGGCGGGGTGAAAACCACGAGAATGCGCGTACTTGGAGAACCCGCCAAGTAACCTGACGGCGCACGAAGCATTCCGCGTTTGAAACTGGAGCAACTATGAGCATCAGAGAGCATCTTCTGGCTGGGCCGCTGGGCTTTGGCACGGCGCCGTTGGGCAACATGTTCCGGCGCATCCCCGAGGAGGAGGCTGCGTCGACCGTGACCGCAGCATGGCAGCAGGGGGTTCGCTATTTCGACACTGCGCCCTTTTACGGCGCGGGGTTGGCCGAGAGTAGGCTTGGCGAGGTTTTATCGAAACAGAAGCGCAATGAGTATGTCCTGAGCACAAAAGTTGGACGAATCATTCTCGACGAAATTGAGACCAAGCGCGACTTCGGAGAGAAGACCGGACTATTCGAGCATGGGCGTCCGAACAGGATCGTCTACGACTATTCCGCCGATGGCACATTGCGTTCCATTGAAGACAGCCTGAAACGGCTGGGCGTCGACCGGATCGACTTCGTGTGGGTTCACGACATCGCCCAGGACTTCCATGGCGATGAATGGCTGGCGTGCTTTGAGGCCGCACGGAAAGGGGCTTTCAAGGTGCTCACGCGGCTGCGAGAGGAGGGCGTGATCAAAGGTTGGGGTCTCGGTGTGAACAGGATTGAACCTGTCGAACTGCTGCTGGGTCTTTCCGAAGTGACACCGGATGGCACCCTGCTGGCCGGGCGCTATACCCTGCTGGATCATGAGCACGCATTGCAGCGGCTCATGCCGGCCGCATCGGCCAAGCGCGTTGATATTGTCGCCGGCGGGCCGTATAACTCCGGTGTTCTGGCGGGCGGGCAGCACTTCGAGTATGCGCCGGCCCCGGCGGAAATTGCCGCCAGGGTGGAGAAGATCAAAGCCTTGGCGCAACGCTACGGGGTGACAATGAAGGCCGCCGCGCTGCAGTTCTCACTGGCTCACCCATCCGTTGCGGCAGTGATCCCTGGGGCGAGCAAACCGTCGCGAATTCAGGAAGATCAGGAGGCGCTGAAGGCAGTCATCCCTGACGACTTCTGGGCCGAACTCCGAAAACGCGGGCTAGTGGCGCCGGATGCTCCCCTGCCCCTCGACAAAACAGAAGGAGCTTCTCATGGCGCACGCCTACGCTAGCCTGCATGTTCCCGAAAGCCCCGACGAGGTGTGGCGGCTGATTGGAGGATTCGGTTCCCTGCCCGATTGGCTGCCTTATATTCCCGGCAGCGATCTGAGCGAGGGTGGCAGGGTGCGGCGCCTCACCAACCAGGGCGGCGAGACGATCGTCGAGCGACTGGAAGAGTTCGACAACCGCACACGCAGCTATTCGTATTCCATTCTCCAGGCGCCATTTCCCGTCACGGGCTATCTGTCGACCATTCGGGTCGAGGCTGCCGACGGATCAGGGTCGCGAGTGGAATGGGCCGGCAGGTTTACTCCACAAGGGATTAGCGATGACCAGGCCTCAAAGCTATTCCAAAGCATCTATGAAGATGGGCTGAAAGCGCTGGCGTCTAGTCTGGCTGCTCGAAGGAGCCGAAGCAACTCCGCCTGACCTGCCAAATTCAGACGCGAACGCCAAAGGAGGCAGCATGGCCCAGATCGCAATCTTCCAACCGCTTCGTATCCGGGAACTGACGCTCCGCAACCGGATCGTCATTGCACCGATGTGCCAGTATTCCGCCGAACAGGGATGCATGAACGACTGGCACCTCATCCACCTGGGGCATCTCGCGTTATCGGGTGCCGCACTTCTGACGGTGGAGGCCACAGCGGTTTTGCCGGAAGGCCGCATCACCTATGCGGACGTGGGGTTGTGGGACGCGGAGACGGAAGCCGCGATGCGCCGAACGCTGTTGAGTGTCCGCCGTTGGTCGGACATTCCCGTAGGCATCCAGTTGAGTCATGCCGGGCGCAAGGCATCCACCGAGGTGCCCTGGAAGGGCGGGGGTCAATTCAGCCCCGGCCATCCTCTGGGCTGGCAGACACAGGCACCTTCGCCGGTCCCTTTTCAGGAAGGCTCGACGCCACCCATTGCTCTGGATGGTGAAGGACTCGACCGAATCCGGAAGGCATTTGCCGCCTCGGCGACCCGGGCCGCAAACCTGGGTATTGATCTGATTCAGGTTCACGCCGCACACGGCTACCTGATGCATCAGTTTCTTTCGCCGTTGTCGAATCATCGTACGGACGAATATGGCGGGTCCCTGGAGAACCGGATGCGCTTTCCCCTAGAAGTATTCGAGGCGGTTCGCGCCGCCTTCCCACCGGAGAGGCCTGTATCCGTGCGTGTTTCGGGCACAGACTGGGTGCCAGGGGGATGGGATATCGGCCAGACGATCGCATTCGCCCAAGCCCTTGAGGCGAGGGGCTGCGATGCCATCCATGTTTCCTCGGGTGGGAATCACCCGGCGCAGAGGATTCCGGTTGGCCCGAGCTATCAGGTGCCGCTGGCCCGTGTGGTGAAGGCCGCTGTGAAGATCCCGGTTGTCGCCGTAGGACTGATCTCGAGCTACGACCAGGCCGAGTCGATTGTGTCGACCGGCGATGCAGACTTAATTGCCCTGGCGCGGGGCATTCTGTACGATCCACGCTGGCCGTGGCACGCCGCTGCAAACCTGGGCGCGAGCGTTCATGCCCCGAACCAGTACCTTCGCTGCCAGCCGCATCAATTCCCGGATCTCTTCGCAACAGAACAGACCCGCGTGAAGAAGTCGTAGGAGAGGCACACATTCCAGCGAATCGAGGATCCCATGATTGAAATCGTTCAAGCGTTTGACAGAAAGCCCATCACGAGTCTTCCCGGCGACGACGAGATCGCCCTGGAGTCCAAACTCTCCACAGCGGCCCGGCTGCTGGCCGACCGTGGGATGTGGCTGGAGAAGTACGAAAAGATCGAGATTCTGAACAGGTTGAGCGACCTCGTCGCCGCAAAACGGGAAAACTTCGGTCATCTGATTGCGCGGGAGGGTGGGAAACCCCTGACAGATGCGTTGATCGAGACGGATCGGGCCATTGATGGCATCCGCAATGCCGCGGATATGCTGCGTGTATCCGCGGGCGTCGAGATCCCCATGGGGATGACACGCGCCAGCGTGGGGCGCCGGGCGTTCACGATTCACGAGCCCATCGGAGTGGTAGCCGCGGTTTCGGCGTTCAATCATCCGCTCAACCTGATTGTTCACCAGGTGGCGCCGGCGGTCGCGGTGGGGTGTCCGGTCATCGTCAAGCCGGCCACGGCAACTCCGCTCTGCTGCTTCGAACTTGTTTCACTTCTCGCTGAAGCGGGCCTGCCCGAAGGCTGGGTGCAGACGTTTCTACCGGAGAAACGCGGCTTGAGTGAAGCGCTGGTCACGGACCCACGGATAGCGTTTCTCAGCTTTATCGGCTCGGCCAAGGTGGGCTGGTCGCTCCGATCGAAACTGGCGCCGGGCGCCCGCTGCGCGTTGGAGCACGGCGGAGTGGCGCCGGTAATCATCGACCGCGAGGCAGATCTCAACCGCGTGATCGAGCCACTGGCGAAGGGCGGCTACTATCATGCAGGCCAGGTCTGCGTTCTCGGTGCAGCGGATCTATGTTCACTCGGATCTGAAGGCGGAGTTTGTTCATCGTTTCGCGGAGCGGGTGTCGGCATTGCGCGTCGGCGATCCGCAACTGCCGGAAACAGAGGTTGGCCCCCTGATCCACCCAAACGAGGCGGCACGGGTGGCGGACTGGATGGATGAAGCAGTCGCCGGAGGCGCCCGCCTGATAGGCGGCGGCCGCCTCAGCGAGACAACTCTGTTGCCAGCAATTCTGGTCGATCCGCCGCCCGCGGCAAAGGTCTCCACCCTGGAGGTATTCGGACCACTCACGTGCGTGTACTCATTCGAACAGATCGACGGAGCACTGGCTGCCGCCAATTCTCTGCCCGGCGCCTTCCAGTCGAGCATCTTCACCGAGGACTTGCGGACCGCGCTCTATGCGGCGGAACGTCTTGATGCAGCGGCTGTCCTGGTGAATGATCACACCGCGTTTCGAACGGACTGGATGCCATTCCGCGGCAGACGCGAATCCGGCTATGGAATCGGGGGCATCCCCTACACCATGAAAGAAATGACCACCGAGAAGATGATCGTTTTCAAGAGCTGACGGCTTCCAGCAGGCCGCCGTTCTCAAAACACTGACGATACGGCAATCCGATGGAGGAAGACATGCCTCTGAGCTACGAGAGTATTGCGCTGGAAGACGCGAAGCGGATGCTGGCGGCGGCAGAGTCAGTGGCCGTGAGCCTGGGCGTCGCTTACAACATAGCGGTGGTCGATGCAGGGGGGCACCTGGTGGCATTTCTGCGTCAGGATGGAGCACTCATCGGCAGCATTGATCTGGCCATTGACAAGGCAGTAACCTCGCGGATTTTCGACAAGCCGACCTCAGAACTGGCCAGGCTCGCACAATCCGGACAACCGCTCTACGGCATCCAGGAGAGTAATTCGGGGAAGGTCGTCATCTTCGGGGGAGGCATTCCCGTTCTTCGGAATGGCGCCATCATCGGAGCGGTGGGCGCGAGCGCAGGTACCGTGGAGCAGGACATCGCCGTGGCACAGGCTGCCGTGGACGCCTTGCCTTCCTCGACGCGGCCGCCTGACGCTGGGGGTAACAAACATTAACTACGCTCGCCGGGCAGGAACAGAGGCGGCCCCGGTGGAGTCTAATGGCGGCGGAGGGCCAGAATTGCTCGAACTCCGCAATCTGACGAAACGCTTTAGCGGCATCCCGGCGGTCGACGATGTCAGTTTCACCGCAGTGCCCGGCCAGGTCACCGGCTACCTGGGTCCAAACGGCAGCGGCAAGTCCACCACGGTCAAGATGATCACCGGGCTGCTGGAACCGAGCGAAGGCCATGTGTTCTGGCGCGGAGCCGACGTGCGTGCCGGCCTCACGGACTTCCAGGCGCAACTCGGCTATGTCCCGGAGGAGCCCTACCTCTACCCACATCTGACAGGGGCAGAGTATCTGGAATTGACGGGCGAACTCCGGCTCATTCCCCGTCAGCGGCTGTGGGTCAAGATCGAGGCTTTTCTCCGCGAGTTTGGCCTCTGGGAGGACCGCTATACCGCCATTGCCTCGTACTCGAAAGGGATGAGGCAGAAGATTCTGCTGGCCGCCGCTCTGCTGCACGACCCGGCACTGGTTATACTCGACGAGCCTTTTTCAGGACTGGACGTGCACTCCGCGCTGGTGCTGCGGCGTCTCATCCAGACCTTGGCGGAGTCCGGCAAGACGGTCCTGTTCAGCTCGCACGAACTCGAAACCGTCGAGCGCGTCTGTTCCCGTGTTGTCATCCTCCACAAAGGCAAAGCGGTGGCGAACGACTCCGTCGAGAACTTAAGGGGATTGATGGAACTTCCAACCCTTGAAGCCATCTTCACCCAACTGGCGCTCCGCCAGGATCCGGATGAGATGGCACAGCGTCTGGCCGAGGCGATGCGGCAATGAGCGGAACCACCACACGCATTGAGCAGGTCCGTTTCAACCGCCTGGTGCGTCATTTCGTGCATCGTTTCGTGGATCACGAACTGGTGGCCGCGGGCGGCGAACTGCACCAGGTGTTTGTCACGGCGTTTGGTCTCCTGGGCGGCTTCGGATTCACTCTGACCCTGATTCTGTTCCTGCGGCACACGTTTCTGCCTGACAAAATGACCGCGGCCGTGCGAAACGCCATTGTGACTTCGGACCAGATGACACTCCTGCTACTGCTCATGGCGGGCACGGGGTTCTTCGTCGTACTGGGTTGGGATGCTTTGTTCACTGACCGGCGGGATGCGTTCATCCTGGGCTCGCTCCCCATCCCGACACGCACCATCTTCGAAGCGAAGCTCTACGCCATCCTGCTCTTCTTCTTCCTGCTGGTCAGCGCCATGCAGATCTTCTCGGCGGTGCTGCTGCCGGTCGTCATGTTTCAACAGAACATGCTGCGAGCCGTGGTCGTCCAGGCCGCCGTGCTGACCTCGGCCGGCGCGTTCGTTTTCTTCGGCGCCATGGCCCTGCAGGGGCTCCTGCTGTTGGTGATGAGTTACGCCCGTTTCCGGCAGGTCTCGGCCGTGTTGCAGATCTGCACGCTGCTCGCCTCGTTCGGAGTGGTCTTCCTGACACCAGGACTCAAGGCGGCCGTGAGTGGTTCCGTCAATTGGACACACTGGTTGCCGGTTTACTGGTTCCTGGCGCTCTGGCATTCGCTGATGAACCAGCCGCAACTGCTGGACAGCGGTCTTGCCGCGCGGGCTGTATGGACCACAACAGGAGCCGCCCTTGTGGCGTTCGTGACGTTCACAGGAGGCTATCGCCGCGCCATGCGCAAGGCGGTGGAAGGGCTGGAGGAGGCGCCCTCCGGACCTGGCCCTGTACAACACGCCCTGCGGAAACTCCTGAATGCCACACTGCTGCGGGATCAGAGGGAGAGCGCGGTCTTCTGGTTCACATGGCGTACCATCTCACGCCATCGCGGGCATCGCCTTTTGCTCGCCGTGTATGTGGGACTTGGGCTTTCGTGGGTGCTGACAGAAGCCTCCAACATGACGCGCTCCGGATTTACCGCCAGCACCTTGCGGCCCGATCCCGTAACGTGCACTATCCCTCTGGATCTCGCCTTCTTCCTGCTGGCCGGGTTACGAGTACTGTTCACACTGCCCGTGGAGTTGCGAGCAAACTGGATGTTTCGCCTCACGATTGGCGAAAGAACACCCGCTGTCGAAAGCGGCACACGGAAGTTCCTCATCTCCGCCGGGATTCTACCCATTGCGCTGCTGGCGTTGCCTGCTTACGCACAGGCCTGGGGCTGGACGAACGCCCTGATCCACACCTGGTTCTATCTGCTGGAAACAGCCCTGGTGCTGGAGATCCTGATGCGGCAGTTCCACAAGATCCCGTTTACCTGTTCCTGGCTTCCTGGCAAGGCGAACCTCAAGGTCCGCCTGGGCGCCTACTTCATCCTCTTCGGGTTTTCTTCCTCTATGGCTGGAGTGATTGAGGCACGGATCCTGCTGCAGCATTCACTTCAGGTCGCCGTGGTCTTCACCGGGATCCTGCTGGGCATTCTGGGATGGTTGCGGTGGCGGAGGCGCCAGGCCTTCCAGGAACCCTGGTCGATCACCTTCGAGGAGTCTCCTGACCTGGCGATCAGCGGCCTGAACCTGATCCGTTGATCCATCTCTCAACAAGAACCGCAACGGGTCGACCGGAAGGACGAGGCAGTCTCTATTCAGCGCGGCGGTCCAACAATCCGCTAGCCTGGAAGTAGACACGTATCCGACTCCTATGTTCTCCCAAGCGTTCAACTCCATCTGGGGGGCAGTGTCCGCAGCCCCCGACGCGCCGCTCGACCAACCCGGTTTTGGTACCGATCCCGAGCAATTGGATGCCTTGTTGGCACTGAGCCGCCAGAGGAAGTTCTCGCAATTCGGGAATGCTGTCTTCCCGGTTTCGCCGCTCTACGTTACCAGCATCTGCAAGGAGAAGTGCACCTACTGCAACTACCGGGCCGGCAGCAGCGACCCCGGCCTGAAGCGCGTGCGGCTTTCCGATGACGATCTGGCTCGGGAAGTGGAATTCCTGGTGGAGACCGAGGGGCTTCGCGCGGTCGAACTCGTCTACGCAAGCGACCCCGTCCTCACGCACGCCGACATCGCGCGCCATATCGCGCTGACTCGCCGGATCGTCGAGCGTCACGGCGGGCACACCGTCGGTCTGAGCGCGGAACCGATGAGTGTCGACGAGTATCGTGCGCTGAAAGACGTCGGCCTCACCTTCTCGGTGGTCTGGCAGGAGACCTATGACCCGGTGCGCTACGCCGAGTTGCACCCGGGCACGCACATCAAATCGGACTTCAACTACCGGCTCGACAGCTTCGACCGGATGATTCAGGCCGGACTCGAGGGAGTAGGTTATGGGGTCCTGAGCGGCCTTGCCGATTGGCGCCGCGACTGGTCGATGCTGCTGCGCCACCAGCAGTGGCTACGCGACACCTACGGGCGGGGCTGCAACATTCTGGGCGTGCCGAGGCTGAAGCCGGCGCCCGGCTCGACATTCCGCGAGTTCTCCCACGCCCCTACGGATGAACAGTTCCTGGCGCTGATTGCGCTGCACAACGTCCGCTTTCCGGATGTTCGCCCCTTTGTGAGTACGCGGGAAGAATTCGCACTTTGCCTACGCATGGCCGAGGGCGGCGGCTGCCTCTTCACGCTGGACTGCTCTACAGTCCCTGGCGGCTACACTCTGCCCAATCACGGAGCGCAGTTCGTCACCGGCAACTACGCGGCACCGCGCTTCGCCCCACTGGTCGAAGAAACAGGATTGAAGCTGGACTGGTTCTGGAGTTCGCAGTTGACTGAAGAGGAACTGGCGCCCAGATCCTGACGGTTTTTGTCAGGAGTTCGGGTTCAGCAGGCCGGATTCGAGGGTGAGGCGGAAGAACGTTTCGACTTGGGGCGCTCCGAGAGCGAGCGCATCCAGGTTGCACCGGAGCAGGGCCTCGCCGGCCGGGGCGCGTACGGCCAGGCCGGCCATGCGGTTGTGCAAGGCGTGCTCCTCGGCCTGTTCGGCCCGTAGTTCGGCATAGAGCAGCAGCCGCTTGATCGGCCCACGCAGGTCTTCATTCAGCTTCGGCTCCTTGCTGATCTTCTTGCGCAAGGCGCGAATGGGCTGGACGGCGGTTTCACGAATGGTGGCGGTGTGCTGCTGGAGGTCGGCCCACAGGGCGGAATCGATGGAGTAGCCGGCGCGGGCCGCCCAGGCAGCCAGCAGGAGACAGTTGACATTGGCTCCGGCGGAGTTCTGCAGTTGGAGGCAAACCTCGCGCATGCCGGCATGGGAGTAGAGCCGGATGCAGAACTGCAGGAAAGCGGGCGCGTCGTGTTTCACGGGTGCTGGCAGCAGGCTGCGCAGAGCTCGAACGGAATGCCCGGCAAGCCTTCGACGGCGGTCCGATTGCGTCGCATCTGGTGCGTCATAGAAGCTTCGCTGCCTGCATGGTTTCGATACAGAACTCCCGTCGCCAATGCCGGGATTCATGGTCATTGTAACGGGGATGGGCACGGAAGTGCGTGCATGACGGCGCGTCTCAGCGGTAGTAACGAAACCGAAACGTGCGCTGCGGGTCCGCTTCGGTGGCGATCATCGCTCCGCCACCTTTCCGTCACTTGTGATTGAGAGCAGACCGTGCGGTAGGGTGATGAGGGCCGCTGGCGCTCCAATAAATCCGCCGCATCCGACTTCATCCTCGCATCCAGGCTTTTGCAAGCGGGGTGCGCTGAAGAAGGTGCCGTAGGCGATACCCCATTCGTCCTTCACCTCGGCAGACCCGGCATACATGAGTCCGCTGCCGTCCATTTTGAAGCTTGGTTCTCTGTGCATGCCGAGGGTAGTACTCCTGCCGATCAGCGACAACTTCTGCGCAAGTACGGACTCGTCGAATTTTGGCCATGATGAAGGAGGCCTGGGGGTCCCCTCCTCCCAGTAGTCGAGAAGGTACACCTGGTTCGGCCAAACGCCGCCATCTGAGGTTACGGGCCTGACGCAGCGGTCTTCCACCAGGAAGCAGTTGTGGTCGATGAAGCTAGCGCCACATTCGATGCGGCCGACGATGGCGACGGGTTTGCCGGCAAGTTTCTTCCGATTGGCCAGGCTTTCGCAGACCGTCATCGGTTTCACGACCGTCCTGGTTTGGTCAGGAATCAAAGGCCCTTCCGTGATCTCTCCTACCTCCAGCACAACCCGGCCAACGTTCACATCCTGTTCAGTGAGAGGTTTATCCAAAAGCACCCTGCGAGAGAGGAATCCCTGCAGTTCACATTTGAGCAGGTAAGCGCCAGGGGTTACGCGATCGAAGGCAAATGAGCCGTCGTTATCCGCCATAGCGAACTTCGCCGCGTCCGATCCTGCTGGCGTCAGCGATACCAGTGTCCGTGCCAAGGGCCCATCAGTCGCATCGACCACCTGCCCCGTGATGCGGACAGAGCGGGCTAGAGTGCTGGGAGCGGACTGTGCCATTGAGGCGACCGACAGTAAGGATAGGCAGACGGTGGAGATGATCCGAGATCCGGTCACGTTCGTCATCATACTCCGCGTATCGAGCGTCGCGCCGCCTGGTCTATGGCGCAGTCTATGAGACCTCCCCGGCACTTCATCGCAAGGTGACCGGTTGCTATGCTCAACACGAGTGAAAGAAAGCAGCAAGAGCATGGTCGTTCGTTGGGAGGTCTTGAAGGGATTGCCGGGTGACGGCCAAATCTCCTACCACTTCCATCTCGGGCACGCATCACCTTGGGCCGAGGGCTTCGTCGTGCGATTCTGGAAAGCCGATGGAAGTTCATGGGTGGGTAACTTCCAGGGTTTACAGGACTGGAGCACGAAGGTCGTTCTTTGGCCGGAAGCCGATTCTATTGCCGTCCTTGCAATGGACGGTTTTTACCTTGTGGACGCAAGCCGTCCGGAAAGCTACGTTACTCTCGATTCGCAACACCTAGTTGACAACATTGTTCTGGGGGAGGAACACGAGATGCTCTTCGTTGCCACATCGACGAGTATTCTTTCTTTCGGGAAGGACAGGCGCCAGATTTGGACCAGAAGCGATCTTGGTGGCTATGATGCCCAACTGACTCAGTGCGCAAACGGTACTTTGACCATCGAAGTGGAGGAAGAGTTGGGAGGAGGGAGGAAGACAATTCTACTCTCGGCGAAGGACGGCGTTGTTCTGTAATGGGCCTGGATGCTTGTGTTCGATGCAATTGCATACAAGAGGGCCGCGCAGCGCGTCATCCCCTCCCCGAACTCCTGCGATTTGACGGAGACGGTGAACCGTACCTGGCGTCGGAGGAAGGCATCAGCAAATCGCAGTGGGCGATGCACGACCAGTGGTGCAAGGCTGCGTGTCCGCACGAGGATGGCTACATCGTGTCGAAGCGTCTCGGAAATATCAGTTCTATCGCGCACGTCAGGGCCTTCATCGAGCTACTGGCACCCAGTCATTTCCCCCTCCTTCTGGAGAGAGTGGTCTACTCCGGAACGCACTGTGGTGATTCAATCTCGCCTGGAGACGCCGCAATATTAGCGAAAGAAACTCGACTGTTGCTCGAAAGCGCATCCGACCCTTGCGTGAAAGAGTTTGCGGTCGACTTGATCGAATTCGCTGAAGCGAGCGTGACGACTGGGAACCCCATCATTTTCTAAGGGTGCTCGATAAGGTGTACGTGCGAGATGCGCCTGGCTAGCAGACGCACACGTTTGGGCGGTGCCTGCTGTCCTCACTGAAAGCGAACGGGGTCAGGGTCTCAGGACAGTAAGCGGGAGCAAAGGGTGCCGGGGCTATTTACCGGCTGGTCGACCTTGGGACCTCTCATTTCATCACTATAATTACGACATGATCGAAATCCGCACGCCATTGTGCAAGCTGGCATTCATTGTATTTTCTGCCTACTTGTATGCACAACCTTCGACGCAGGCGAAGTGGATTCAACGACTCCTGCCGCCTGAGGCCCGGATCATCGAGACCGCCGACTTAAAGACCAACGAAGGGCAGCCAAGAAGTCTCGTCCTGTGGATGTTGCATCCGACGAGGGTCAAACGACACAGGGAAGCGTTGACTTGCAGCGATGATGTGTACGGAGACCACTGGTATGGACTGACCAGGCTGAGCCTGTTGGATGCAGGGCGAAAGTCCCTGATCAACACCATTGAAGTGCAGGACTCAATGATGACCAACGGCGGATCAGATGATGGCTTTGCCGTCCCCTACTTCGTCTCGAATATCGCATATGAGGTTCCTCGCGCTGACCGCCAGGGAGAAGGAGCGCCGCTCATCCTGAGCCTGAAGGACTTGACGGGAGAGGGTGTCGCGGGACAATTCGTCCTGGCAAGCTATGTGGCGTGCGGCATCTCTGGAACCAGCGTGTTCGGATACAGCAGCAGGAGAGATCAGGCGACTCAGTATCAGGTGGAGATCAACGAAGAGGGCGAGAAGCCCAAACTCGAGTGGTGGGTGCCGAGGATCTTCCACGCTCAACCCGTTCATCCGGGCCAATGGGATTACTCTTGGGAGCCCGGACACGGCTGTGACTGCATCATTCACGATCAGGTTGAGTTTGACAGGGCGAGGCAGGTCTTCGTCGACCAGCGCAGGGTCACACCTTACGCCAGTGTGATCGTGCCCAAGCCCACAAAGCAGTGAAGCTCGAGAAGTGAAAAGGAGAGTGAAAGGCGAGCCACGAAAGAGGAACGTGCAGGGAATCGGGCGCGTTGGCCGTGGGCGTCTTTGGCAACCAAAGTGATTCGTCAGGACGCCCGTACGGAATCAACGGAAAAGTCTGGCGGAGGAAGAGGGATTCGAACCCCCGAGCGAGTCACCCCGCTAACGGTTTTCAAGACCGCCGCCTTCAACCACTCGGCCATTCCTCCTCCTCCAATTTACGTTGTTTCCCCCCACTCGCGCAATTTGCCCCGGTCTTCGACCCATCCACCGGCTGCTCGCCTAAACTGGTAGTAGCCGGCCTCGCTGCGACGAACCCGGCGATCGTATTCATGCAGCCCCTTCGCCTTGCACGTGTTCCCCCACCTCGCCTTCCGGGCATCCGCCGCCGGATCGGCGTCTTCGACTCTGGCGTTGGCGGCCTTACCGTACTCAAGGCCATGCGGCGCACCATGCCGCAAGCCGACTTCCTCTACGTGGGCGACACAGCGCGGGTGCCCTACGGACGAAAGCCCAGTTCCATGGTCGCCGGGTTCGCCCGAGAGATCGCCGGATTCCTGCTCGCCCAGAATGTAGAAGCCATCGTCGTCGCCTGCAATACCGCCACCGCTGCAGCACTCCCCGCTCTCGCCGAGGAACTGCCGGTACCTGTCTGGGGCGTCATCGAACCCGGCGTCCAGGCTGCTTTTGAATCTACAAAGAGCGGCTCCGTGGGGGTCATCGGAACCCGCGGCGCCATTGCCAGCGGAGCGTACCAGCGCCGACTGGAAGCGCTCGGACTGCGCGTCTGGGCCCGCGCCTGCCCCATGTTCGTCCACCTGGTGGAAGAAAACCTCTCCGACTCCGAAGAAGCCGCCCTGCTCACCCGCCACTATTTCGCGGACCGGCCGGAGATCGACACGCTCATCCTCGGCTGCACCCACTACCCGGTCCTGCGTCCGGTCATCGAGAAGACGCTTGGCTCGTCCGTGAAGGTGATCTCCAGCGCGCAGGCGGTGGCGGCCGTAGTCGCCGCGGCGATTGGGGATACCGACGATCCGGAACTACCGGGCATCGGAGGCATTCTGCATTTGGTCACGGGTGACGTCATCGCGTACCAACACACAGCGCAGACGATCGGCGGGGTGGACGGCGAAGTCCGCCCGATCCACGTCGAGACTCTGGCGGGGGCGGAACCCCTGCCGGTCAGGCCCTGACAGATCCACATGGAAGCGAAGGCAAAGCCGGTCCGTCGCCGACTACTCACCCGCAACCGCATGGGCTGGGCCGCCATCGAAGTTCATAACGTCAGCGCAATCTTCGTCGAAGAGTGCCGCGCCGGCTCCATCGGCGGGGCGAGTTCGCCCGTGCTCGACTTAGGCGCTGCCTACGGACTGGTAGGTCTTGCGGCCCTACGGACAGGCGCCTGGGTGATTCTGAACGACCTCGACCAACGCCATCTTGATGAGGCAGCGGCAGCAGCCCGGCCGGAAGACCTTCCCCGGCTCACCCTGCGCGCCGGGCATTTTCCGCGTGACATTCACTTCCCCGAGCACAGCCTCAGCGCCGTCCACGCCTGCAACATTCTGCACTTTCTCACGGGCCGTGAACTCGAGCGCGGGCTCCGGGCTATCGCCCGCTGGCTCAAACCCGGCGGCCGGCTCTTTGCCCAGGTGGTGACTCCATACCTGGCTCCGTTCCGATCGTTTCGCACCGAATATGAGAGGCGGATCCAGGAAGGGGTCCGGTGGCCGGGCTGGATCCCCAAAGTGAGTGTCTACTCGCAGCACCGCAAACTCGGACAGATGCCGCCCGCCGTCCACCTGCTGGATGATCGGATTCTGGCGCGCGCCGCCACCGATTCCGGCCTGGTGGTGGAGCGCGCCTGGATGTTCCAACCAGCCGACCTCCCGCCCGACCTCACTCTGGATGGGCGGGAAGCCGCGGGTCTTATTGCGCGCGCGCCCGACGCCTAGCTCAGGCCCTTCACCTTCCAACCGGTCCGGTACGCCCTCCGCACATGGCCGTTGGCTTCGGGCGAATTGCGGAACTTCAGCTTCTTCGCATTCCACTCCAGCGTGGTCTTCGGGAAATACGTGGCCAGAGGCCCCAGCAGTACCGCTTCCGTCAGCGGTCCCGAATAACTGAACGGCGTCGAGGTGCTGCCTTTGCCCAGGATCGCGTCTACCCACTCGTGGTAGTGATCTACACCCTCCACCTTGGTCATCTGGAAGTCCTTGAATTGCGCCTGGGGATAGAGAATGGGCATTTTGATGTGCGGCAGCAGCATCACACCATTCGTCCCAATGAAAATACAGCCGGTTCCCGGCAGCCGCTGGCCGCCAACCATGTTCTGGATGTCCTGCGGGGGCCGTTCGTCGCCGTCGTACCACGTGACGTTGACGGTCTTGTCGCTGGTATAGCGGGTACCCGGGAAGACATAGTGAATCACCGCGTTCACTGACCAGTTGTGCGCGATGGGAGCCACGCCTTCTGAGCGGACGGAGATGGGCGACGTCAGTTGCAGTGCCGAAAAGATCGGGTCGTAGATATGGCAACCCATATCGCCGAATGTTGCTGTACCGAAATCGATCCGCTTACGCCAGTTTCCGGGATGATAGTAGCCCTTCAGATATGGGCGTACCGCGGACACACCCAGCCACAAGTCCCAGTTCAGCGTCGGCGGGACGGGATCCGTGCGGTCGGGCCGCGGCTCGGGATCGCCCCACTTCTTGCCGCTCCAGGCGTAGACTTCCTTGATCTTGCCGATCGTGCCGCTCTGGATCAGGTGCACGGCCGTCTTGTACTCCGTGGCGGAGTGGATCTGAATACCCATCTGAGTAATCAACTTCTTCTTCCGCGCCATCTCGGTCATCTTGCGGACTTCATGGAGATCATGAGCCAGCGGCTTCTGTCCGTAGACATGCAAGCCGTGCTGCATCGCGCTGACGGCCATGGGTGCATGCATGTGATCGGGTGTTCCGACACAGACCGCATCCAGGTTCTTGTGCTCTTTGTCGAGCATCTCGCGCCAGTCCACATAGACTTTGGCGTCGGAGTACTTCTTCTTCACGCCCCCAGCAGGGCGGAATCCACCTCGGCGACACAGACGAGTTTGACTTTGGGATGCGTGGCTATGCCATCCAGTGTGGCGAAGGCCATGTTGGCCGCTCCGAAACTGGCCAGACGTAGGCCATCACGCGGGGCGGAAAGCAGGTTGGGAATGAAAAAAGGAGCGGTAATGCCGGCAGCCGCCTGTCTCAGGAACGCGCGCCGGTTGGTCTGTGAAAGATCGTACATATATGCTCGCTTCACCGAGCATACAGCACAGCGCGGAGGCTCTACCGGCGGCCCACGGGATCCACCGTAACATCGCCCCTCAGCTCACGAAAATAGCGGGCCTTCATGTCGCCCAGCCAGGGATCCAGGTACCGGCGATTCAGGTCGATCGTCGAGACCGCCACAGTGCCGTCATCCTCCGTACGAGCCAGCGTCTCACCGGCTGGGTCGATGATCAGCGACGGAAAATCATAGCCTGATGAGGCCAGGAAGAGATGGTTCTCGATCGCGCGAGCCTTGGCCAGCGTCTCGTTGCCGCCCCAGATCGGCATCAGGATAAGCTCCGCTCCACGCAGCGCCAGCCCGCGCGCTGGATCCGTGTACTGCACGTCCCAGCAGATCATCATCCCGACCTTCCCGAAATCGGCCTGGAAAACCGGGAAGTCACTGCCGGGAGTGATACCGCCTTCCAGTTCTTCGCGAGGGATGTAGACCTTTCGGTATCGCCCCACATACCGGCCGGCTCGATCGATGAGGACCGCCGTGTTGTAGACGAGTGGCCCCTCGCGCTCGTAAACGCCGGCAACCACCCAGGCGCCCTTCCGGCGGGCCAGTTCGCCCAGGCGTGTGGTGGTCGGACCAGGTATGGGCTCCGCCACCTCGGCATAGCCCTTATTGGTGCCAACGACGGTGATTCCTTCCGGTAGCAGGATCACATCGGTGCCCACCGGCACCTTGGCTTCGGACACTTCCATGAAGCGTGTCACTGGGTCGGCGCCACGCGGTCTCAGACGGATGGCCGCCACTTTCACGGGTCTGGCCTTGGGCGCTTCGATAGGTTCGAGTTTCCAATCCTTCCAGGACACCCTGCCCTGCGGCGCATTCTGCAGCAACAACTGGAGCCGGGCGGACACGGCCCCATCGGGCGCAGGCGCCTCCAGTGAAACGGAACGCCACTCTCCGGATCCCTCAACACGCCACGCGTAGTCGGGTTGCCCCGACCGGTGCCCCTTCGCATTCTGCCAGTCCAGTTTGACCGGCACCTGCAGCGGCTCATATCCCAATCCACTGGCGCGGTATTGGCCCGTGAGCCGGTACCATTGTCCGGATTGGATGCCCGTCAGCAGTTGTTCCCAACCGCCAAAGACGCCCGGGTTCCCTGCCCCCTCCAACGTGAGTTCAACTCCGTCCCGGCTGTACTTGGGGGCTACTTCCGGACGGGGCGACCATTGCCGCCACTCCTGCCCCTGCGCAGAGAGGCCAGTGAATAGAATCCAGGTCGCAACGGAGATTTGGCGCATCTTAGTTCCGAGCTTACTCCGGAATCCTGGATTGAGAGCCGCCGATATGCAGGAAATCTCCATCCGGCTGGATTGAGGCGGACTGTCCTCCGAACTCACACGCACCCGGCGGCCGGCTCTGCGATAATCGAAAAACTGCATGAAACCAGCTCTCCTGGTTGGCCTTCTTTTCGCCGTCGCACTAGGGACGTCGGCTTGTTTTCTTTTCCGGAAATCCCGCAATTGGACGGAGTTGAAGCAGACCAGCATCGATCTTGACAGCCTGGCCTCGGTGAAGGTCCCGGCCGACCTGAAGTACGACGCCGACGCCACGACCCGCAACGGCGACACGGCGCAATTCCAGTTCCGGCGCGTCAATGACACTCATCTCAACGGCCAGACCTCCTACGCGGAGACAATGCTGATCACCATCGCCGCCCCGGACCTCGACCACGCCAGCTTCGACGCTCAGAAGCGCAAAGGTTCCTTCGACGTAACCAGGCCATCCGGCCCGGGACAGAGCAGCACCGATGGCCCGCTGCAATGGGAGATCTTCGAGACGGTCTATGAGCGCCACCCCGTGAAAGAGCCTGCCTACTATCTGCGGCTGACCGACGCCGAAGCAGGAGTCGCCATCACGTGGCTGGGTTATCAGAAGCAGTACACCGTCGAGCAGGCTCAGGCGAATCTGAAATACCTGCGCGGCACCATCACAGTAGCCCCCACCCGAGCCGGGTACTTCGAGAAACTACGGGAGTACAAGACCAGCAGCCGGGCCGAGGATTCCGCCCGCAATCTGGCCCTCCTTTCCAGTGCGTTCCAGGAACTGGGCTACCCCCCCGCTGTAGTTGGTTCGTGGACCCGGCATGGCCCCTGGCGCTACATCATCGATAGCGGACGCCCGCAACAGCTTCACATGGTATTGCCTATCCATCACCTTCGCATGCCCGATGGCCCCTTCGATATGAAGGGCCCGCTCACCAGTTTCAAGTTCATCCAGAACAAGTACTGGTGGCAGAACAACCAGGGCCGCGGCGGGGGCCTGATCCCCCAGGACCTCATGGCCGGATTTGCCGAGGAGATGACGGATAAGGAGGATATCTACTTCTGCAGCATCCGTGCACTCAATCTGTGGAAGGCCTATCCCGGCGAGGGCAACCCCCTGCTGACGGAACTGCGGACGGTCATCGCTCAGGCTGAGAAGTTGAAGGCCGAGTTCTTCTCCAAGGGTCTGATTGGCGGCGACGCGGAGCCATAACAAATCACTGAGCGCGGCCGGTGATCGTCCTGGAGGCCAGATTACGCCTTATTCAGTGGAGGCGCGGAACTCCAGCCAACAAACTTTGAACCTGCGCCCTCCGGACTACCGAGCTTTATGCGCATCCAACTGATCGTCCGCTTCGTCCTGACAGTCTCAGCTCTACTGACGTCTCTCCTCCCACCGTGCGCGCAAGCGGAAACACCGCGTACCATCACCCTGGAGGAACTGGCGCGCAGCCTGCCCAAGGAACCGGTCAATGTGGTCTTCGATGTCGATGACACCGTCCTGTTCACTTCGCCCGGCTTCCAGTGGGGTTCGCGGACCTACGGTCCGCAGATCGTCTCCGCCGGCGTCTCTGTGCGCGAAGAGGATCTGCCTTCGGACGAAGACCGGCGAAAGTATCGCGAGTTCTGGACTAAGATGAACAACGAACTCGATCAGTACAGTGTGAAGAAATGGATCGCCGGAGAACTGATCGCGCTGCACAAATCGCGAGGCGACCGGATCTACTTCGTCACCAAGCGGATCTACACTGGCAGTGATAAGCTCACTGATCTACTGCGAAGCGAGTTCGGTCTCCCTGCGGACTCACCAGCCGTGATCTTCACCAGCCGCCAGCCGAAGACCAAGGCGTTCCGGGACATCAAGGCACAGGTGAGCTACGGCGACTCCGACGGCGACATTCGCGATTCGATCCAGGCCGGAGCCCGGCCCATCCGCGTGCTGCGCTCCCCTGCGTCGGTGAACCATGAACCCACCCACAACGGCGGGTTTGGCGAAGAAGTGCTCTACAACTCCGAGAACGAGTAAGGCCCGGAGCGCAAACTCCGGGCCGGCATCATTTCTGGTCCAGGGAGGCCGGCGGCACGGAAGGCGCTACCGACAGCTTGCCTGTGCGGACTTCCTCCAGTTGCACGTGGTTGGTGTCGAGAACCGAGCCCAGTGTCTGATCCATGAGCACACGGGCGTTCGTATAGTTGATCAGCGACGACACCTCGGCGGTCTGGGCCGTCGTGAGGTCACGCTGCTGCCGGACCACGTCGGTCGGCGTGGAAGCGCCCAACTCAAACTTGCGCTGCTCGCCCTTGAGTAATTCCTCGGCCAGCACTTTGTTGCGAATGGCTGCTTCGTAGCGCGCTTTGGATTGTTCCAAGGCCACACTCGCGTTCATGATGTCCACCTGGAGCTGTTTCAGATCCTTTTGCAGAGCCAACTGGCTTTGCCGGATCTGCAGATTGCCGATGTTGGAGTCGGCCTGCGCCTGGCGGTTGTACACCGGCAACTGCACGAAGGCGCCGAGGCTCTGAGATGGGAAGTTTCGCCGGAACACTTGCCCGATCGCGGTACCCAGTCCACCCTCGAAGTATGGATCAGGCGGAGCGCTGCCCGGAACATTGCGGGCAGTACCCGCCAGGCCGGAGTTCGTCGTGCTGCCAAAAACCTGCAGGGACGGCAGCACGCCATTCTTCGTACCCAGGTTGTTGATCTCGGAGTTGACCAGGTTCGCCTTCTCCAGCGCGATATCCGTTCGCTGGGCGATCGCTTTCTCCACCAGTTCCTGAAGCGGGGGCAGGGGCGCCTGGTCCGGTGCCACTAACCGGTCGACCGGAATGATCTGCGCAGCCGCCAGGATGGGTTCCCTGACACCGTTTCGGCTGAGCAGACTCTTCAACTGCAGCTCCTGTTGCTGCAGGGCAGTCTGCGCGTTCACTTTGTCGAGCCGGGCTGTCGCGGCCTGCGCCTGCACCGGAATCAGGTCGCCTTCCGACAGCGTACCGACTTCAATTTTGCGTTTTCCGTCAGCCACCAGCCGCTCCGCCACATCAAGGGCAGCCGTCGCCGACTTGAGGGTTTCGTGATTGCCGACCAGTGCGTAATAGGAGTTCAGCACGCGGATCACAACCGCCGTCACTTGATTCCGAAACGTGAGCGAGGAGTTCTTGACACCATTCTGCGTCACGGTGATATTGCGGGAATTCACGGCGACACCGAATCCGCGCAGCAGGTTGTGCTGGAACTGCAGCGCCAGGCGTGGCGCCACGGATGGGTTCAGTACGTTGCTTGGCGAATTCTCGTTGAGGTAGTTGCTGTTATAGCTGAGCGTAACGCTGCCGCCGCTGAGCAGCCCCTGCTGGATCGAGGCGTTATAAACCCTCTGATCCTGAACAAGGACCGAGGTAATGCTCTGGACGCTGTTCGGTTGCGGCAGGGAGCGATGGCTGTAAGTGAAGGCGCCCCGGATGGTGGGGTCGAGGTTCTGAGTAACCGGGCCCACCTGGCTGATGGTGGCATTGCCGCCCCCCCGATTCGTTGTTCCATTGTTGCCGCCGCTGACACCGGCCGCGGCCTGGCTGCCCAGGACGCCCTGGCCGCTCGCCACGGACTGCGATTGCGTCGCGCCGCTGGGCACACCTGGCAGGGTTCCGCCGGCCTTCGCACGATTCAGCTGCCATTCGGCCATCAGTGGGCCGTAGCGCGCGACTTCCAGATCGATGCTGTTCTCCAGCGCAAGAGCAATCGCGTCCTGCACGGTCAGATAGAGCTTACCGGCCCTCACCATGCTGGCCAGGCGGTCGGAATTGCTGAGCCGCACCGGAGGCACGATCGGCGTCGAGTACGTCCGGATGCCCCAGGCCGCGGTGGACCTCACCGGATCGATGGGCTGTTGCGCCAGCATGGGCGTCACAGGGCAAAGGATACACAGGCCCGCCGCCAGGGAACGGCGGATCGCGAAGAATCTGCCGGCCATGCGAGCGTTCATTGCTTCACCTGCCCCGCATCGTGCCCTTTGGAAGCCGGCCCGCCGTTGCCGCGCATGGCCTCTTCCACCGACACATGATTCACATCCAGGGTGCGGCCCAACGCCTGCTCCAGCGAAATGCGGGCATGCGTGTAGTTCGCCATCGCCTGCACCTCCGAACTTTGCGCGTTGGCGAGGTCCCGCTGGTCCTGCACCACCTGGAACGAAGTTGAGGCGCCCAGCGAGAACTTCTTCTGATCCGCCTCCATGGTCTGCATCGCCAGAGTTCGCGCCGTCCTGGCCGCATCATAGCGGGCCTTCGCCTGCTCCAGGCCGATCATCGCGTTCTGGACATCAACGCGCACCTGGTTTAGGGTCTTCTGCAGATTCAGCTCATTCTGGCGGATTTCAATCAGGCTGGTGACATAATCCGATTGCGCCGCGCGGTTGCGCAGCGGAATGTTCAATGAGAACCCGGCGGAGTAGTTTGGATAGTTGCGCCGGGCGATCTGGCCCAGCAGGTTCCCATAGCCACCAACCAACGGCGAGCCCGCCGCGCCGGCCGCCAGCCCAAGAGCGGTCAGATCACCGGTCAAGCCATTGTTCGTGAGCTCGGCGAAGGCCTGCAGGGTGGGTTTCAGGGAGTTCTTGATACCTACCAGGTTCAGATTGTTGCTCTCCAGGTTCAGCCGGCTCTGCTGGATCTCCGGCCGCTTCTCCGCCGCCTCGGCGACCAGTTTCTCCAGGTCACCGACCTCGGCGGTATCCGGCGGCGCGATCCGGTCGAGCGCAATGACGTGTACCGCCGCCAGATCCGCGCTCGCTACGCCCGAACGGCTGAGCGCATTCTTCAGAACGGTCTCCTGCTGGAGAAGATTCGTGCGCGAGATGACCATGTCCTGTCTGGCGGCATACAGCTGTGACTCGGCCCGTGTCACTTCAATCTCGGCCAGCGTGCCGACTTCCACCATCCGCTTGTTGTCGTCGTACAACTGCTGGGCCGTCTTCACGGCCTGTTCCCGCGCCTGCAGATCCTGCTGGAAGCTCACCAGGTCCCAATACAGATTCAATACCGCGGAGATGGTCGTGATGAGCTGCAACTTGAACTGCAGATCGGTGACCTTCAGGTTGTTCTTCTGCACCCGGATGTTACGGCCGTTCACGGCGGAGCCGAATCCCTGCAGCAGGTTCTGGGTCAACTGCAGATCGAGGTTGCCGGAAGTGTAGGGATTCAAGGTGAAGAAATTACTATTCACCTTCGTGTACTGGCTGGAGTAGCTCATCGTGGCACCCAGGCCGAACAGCCAGTTCTGCGAGTAAGACGCCTGGTAAGTGCGCGTGTCCGCCACCAGGGCGTTTGTGCCGGTCAGCACCGTGTTGCTCTGCGGTGAAGTGCTGTGCTGAAAGTTCGCAAAGGCCGATATGGACGGGTCGAGGGTAGGAATGCTCGGCCCCAACTGGGTGAGAATGCCGCCACCGGAACTGACGCCGCTGCCGGCCGAACCGGCGCTGCCGCCGGTGAGGCTGACACCCTGCAGGCTTACACTCTGCGGCCCCGGCGCCACGCCCAGTCCGACCGCGCGCAGAACGCCGCCGCCCTGGGCGCGCTTCAGCACTTCCCTCGCCAGCAGCGGAGCATAGCGCTGGACTTCCACGTCAATATTGTTTTCGATCGCCAGCGCGACGACGTCCTGCGCCGTAAGATAGAGGTTCCCCGCCCGCACAAGACTGTCCAACCTGGACGAATTTGCCAAGTTGATCGCCGGAACATTCCGGGTCCGGTAGGGATCCATGAGCCGCCCGAATCGGCCGGTCGCCGGGTCGATTCTCACTGCCGTCTGGGCCGTAGCGGATTGGGCGACCAGCAGCGATGCGCACAGCAGAACTGAGAGGAGGCGCGGGGCCTCACCGCGAGCGTGTAGAACCTTCATCTATTTTTATAACGGTCGGACTTGGGTTAAGTTCCAGAATTTACTCTGGCCGGAAAGATTTTTTGGAGCGGACACAGCCACTTCCGCATCAGAACCGCGCCTCCGGCAGGCCATTTGCGCCGCGGCTCGCCACTCCATCGCCTTCCGGCAGACATTCTGCCTACTAGGCAAGCTTATCCCATCCAACCGTCAGGCGTCCGCCGGACGCCTAGAGTCCCTGGTAGCTGATGGCGAAAAGAACGCCCAACACCAGGTCGATCAACCCGAATCCGATCGCCGAAGCCGGGACACGTCCGAATACCCCCAGGATCAGCACAGCCAGCCCAAACGAGAACTTTTCGATCAGGGCCGCCGGAATCAGCGCCCGGTACCGCCTCGGATCGCGGGCGATGATCAGGAACGCCACCTGCCACGCCAATCCAACCCCTACAAACCCATAGAAGAACTCCGGATGACTCTGCGCCGGCGACTCCGCCGGACTCACCAGCAACTCGGTGAAGTACATCGGCGTCAGCAGCAGGACGCCCCAGATGCCGGCCCCGAGGAAGACCGCCCGGGCGAAGCGCACGCCCCGGCAGTCCTCCGTCCTGATCGCGCCAGCGGAGTTCATCAGAATCCCGCCGTCTGTACCACGCCAGGATGCTTTTCCACCTTGTTGGGGATGGTGGATTGCGTCTGCAGGTAGCGGAAGATCGCCGAAAGATCGTCCGGCTCCATCTGCGACAAGTTGAGCCACGGCATCAGGGTGAACTGGCCTGGCTGCAGCGTGGGCGCCCCATGGACTACATAGGTTTTCTGTAGCGTAAAGCGCTGGACAAAATAGTCCTCGGACCACCGCCCAATGCCCGTGTCCGGATCGGGTGTGATGTTGGCGCTCACGACCTTGCCCAAAGGCGTATCGAAGACACGTCCGCCAGCAAATTTCATACTTTCATCCAGATTATGCCCATCCGGAGGCGTATGGCAGTCCATGCAGTGGCCCAGCGTCGCCAGATAGGCGCCATACTCCGCATTGCGCCCGCGTTCCGGCGCCTTCACCTTCTCCACCGGAGCCGGATAGGCCTTCATCAGCACATTGATGGGAAACGGAATCTTCATCTTCGGCAGATTGCTCTTCACCGGCGCAAGCGTGTTCATGTAAGCGACCAGCGACTCCACGTCGTAATCGCTCATCTTGCTGAAGTTCTTGTACGGCATCATCGGAAACAACGTCCGGCCGTCGCGGCTGATGCCTTCCCGAATGGCTCGGATTTTCTCCCCGTCCGTCCAGTTCCCCAGCCCCGTCTCCTTGTCGGTCGTGATGTTGGCGGTGACAAGCGGGCTCACCGGCCCCTTCTCCGGAATGATCTGTCCCTTGCCTCGTCCCGACACAATCACCGGCCCGCCGAACTTGGTATAGTCCCGCTCCGAGTGGCAGCCGTCACAATCGGCCACCACTTCAAAAAGATACTTGCCACGGGCAATCCGTTCCGCCGTCATCGGCACCTGGCCGGCGCGCGCGCTGGTGCCGCGCGGCAGGTAGAGCCCGTAGTAAAGAGCAGTTGTACCCGCCACAACGGCGGACACCGAGGCGATCGCTGAGACAATCTTGGTCCAGGTTTTCATCGTGTTTCCTCTTCCTTCACTCACTTCACGCGCAGCGGCCCGGCAAAGCGGATCAATCTCGACAAAAACTGTTTGTTTGGCGAAGCTGTCACAGGACGCCAGGCCGCCTCGTCTCACCCGGCGAGAGAACACCATGAGCAGAATCGAAGGCATTGCCCCCCAACGCGCCGGTCTCTTCCTGCGCCTCTTTTACCGGATGGCCGTCAAGGTCACCGGCAAACTCACCGGGAGCGAGGTCCTGCCGCAGCCCATCACGGTCGCGGCCCTACAGCCCAAGCTTCTCTGGGGTACAGCCGGGATGGAGCAGGCCCTTTCGTCCTGCCGCTCGGTTCCACCAAACCTGAAATGCCTGGCCTCGATGGCGGCCGCGCGCACCATCGGTTGCGCCTATTGCATGGACATCGGCCCCGCCGTCGCCCGCCGTGAGGGTGTGACCGAGCGGCAGATCCTGGAACTGCTGGACTTCGAATCCAGCAACGCGTTCAATGATATCGAGAGAGCCGTCATCCGCTACAGCATCGCCATGTGCTCGACGCCCATCAAGGTCACCGACGAGGTCTTCGCACCGGTGCGCCGCCAATTCTCGCCCGCACAGATCGTCGAGCTCACTACGTCCATCGCCTGGGAGAACAATCGGGCAAGATTCAACCACGCCCTGGAACTCGAACCCCAGGGCTTCAGCGAGGGTGCCTACTGCCTGCTGCCCAGCCGGGTACAATCATCGATACATGCATCCGGCGTCTGATTTCGAACAGCACCGGTCCTCACTCTTTGGTCTGGCTTACCGGATGCTGGGCTCGGCGCACGAGGCGGAAGACATCGTGCAGGATGCCTACCTGCGCTATGCCGCTGAAACGGCGCCCATCACCTCCCTCAAGCCATATCTGATGACCATCGTGGCCAGATTGTGCCTGGACACCATGAAGTCCGCCAGGGTCCGCCGGGAAGAGTACGTCGGACCCTGGCTGCCGGAACCCATCCTCACCACTACTCCGGCCGACCGCGCCATCGAGGCCGAGTCCCTCTCATTTGCCTTCCTGGTCGTATTGGAGACCCTCTCTCCCGCGGAGCGCGCCGTCTTTCTACTGCGCGAGGTCTTCGACTACGAGTACCCTGTGATCGCCTCCATGCTGGAGACCACGGAAGCCAACTGCCGCCAGTTGCTGAAGCGGGCCAGAACTCATATCGACGCTCGCCGTCCTCGATACCCCATCCCCGAGCAACATCACGAGGCTCTGCTGAGTTCATTTGCCGAAGCGTGCGCGAACGGCGATCTCCACTCCATCTCATCCATGCTGGTTCACGATGCCAAGCTCTATAGCGATGGCGGAGGAAAAGTGCGCGCCGCGCTCAATCCCATCCTGGGTGCCGGCGCCATCGGCCGGTTCTTCATCGGCATCCGGCAAAAGGGTCAGCCCGGAGTCATCGTAAGAATCGGCAGGGTGAACGGGCAGCCCGCCGTTCTTGGCTACGCCGGGGACCAGTTGGTCTATGCCGCACTGGTGAAGTTGGAAGGTGACGCCATCTCGGAGATCTACATCGTCGCCAATCCCGACAAACTCCCAACCGCCTGACGGCTACTTGCCGGGTTTTGAGCAGTTCGCCAGCCGTTCCTCCAGGAACTCCTGCATCACCTGATCCGGCGAGGAAAGCTGCTTTTGCTGGTCCACCGCCTGAAACTCGGCCACCGCCGCTTTGAGCATCGGCAGGCCGATTGGTTTCTTCGCATCGGCGCAGTACCAGATACCCATCGCTCCCCTCGACTCCGCCAGCCGGATCCGTGCCTCAATGTTGATTGAGGTCGCCGCCAGTTCAGTCTGCAATTCCAAGGCCCGCTGTAACAGTTTGAACGCCTCCGGCCGCCGGTTGAGGTCGATAAGCAACAGCCCCTCCTGCCGGTTGATGAACGCCGTCCTGTCCTTGAGCCGGGCGTTTTTCACATCGCGCTTAAGCAACTCTTCCCGCAGAGTCCGCGACTGCTCGTAGTCGCGCACCGCCTGCTCGTTCTGCCCCAGCTTGGCCTCCGCCTCGGCCAGTTCGCTGAAGTCGATCGCCAGGTCCAGCTTCGCGGACATGTCGTTCGGCTTAGCCTGCACCTGCATCTTGTCCAGCTCCAAGGCCCGCTTCGACAACTCAACCGCGCCGCGCGGATCGTTCGCATGCGATCGCAGGGCGGCCAGCGACTTCAACGACAGAGCCAGGTTGTACCGGCCCCGCTCGCTGGCACGATTGGAATCGTAGACCACCTGAAACGACTTCAGCGCCAGCCGGGCCAGCCGTTCCGCTTCCGCATATTGCCCGGTGTCGACTGCCAGCCGGCCGCCGGTAAAGTAGGCGATGGCCAGCGATCTCTGCGCCGGGATGCTGGTCGGCATCAAGGCCGACGCCCTCTCCCGGAAAGCGATCGACCGGGCCGAATGATCCAGCCCGTTGGCTCGCTCTCCCACGTTTCTGAGAACCTCGCCCACCCGGTCGTAGACATCGGCCAGGCGGGACAGAACGTCGGCATTCCGGTCCTTTTCCGGCACCGCGTCCAGCAGCACCTTGGCCTTCAGGTAGCTCTGCAGCGCGGCGCGGCTGTCGCCAAGATTCGCCTCGCTGGGCGAGCCTTCGACACTACCCAGCCGCATGTAGGCATCGGAGAGCTCCAGCCGCAGATCCAGGCTGTTCGTCGCCCCTTTGGCCAGGCTGTCGAGGGCGCGCGTCGCCTTCTTCAGCAGCTCCTGACGGACCGGCGTGGCGCCGGGCAGATTCTTGATGGCGTCGTGCAGATCAAAGATGAGAGTCTGGGCAAGCTGCCGCACCTCGCCCTCGCGCTGCTCCGCCCGCGCTCTTTCGCGCCGGGCCACGCTGGCCTGGTAGCTCGCCACCGTCAGTCCGATGGCAAGCGCCAGCACAACCAGCGCCGCCGAGCTCACTGCCAGCCAGTTCCGCCTGGCGAACTTGCGCATCAGGTACAGAAAACTGTCGCCCGCCGCGCTTACCGGCAATCCGTGCAGGTATCTGTCGAGGTCGGCCGACAGCTGCTCCACCGACTGGTAACGCCGAGTGACGTCCGGATCCAGCGCTTTGAGGACGATGTTGTCCAGATCACCGCGCAGCAGACCGCTCCAGCGCTGGATGGAGACCAGTCCCGCCGGCAGCGATTGGGTCTGTTCGCCGGGCTCCTTGCCCGCATGCGTTTTCACGCGGGTACTGGGCGCCTTGGGCGGCTGATCGAGGTCAGCCGGAGCCATCGGAAACACGCCGCTCCGCCGGCCCGGGAAGGGATGCGCGCCGGCCAGAATCTCATACAGCATCACACCCAGCGAGTAGATGTCGGTGGAGGTGTTGAGGGGATCGCCCTTGATCTGTTCCGGGCTCGCATATTCAGGCGTCATCAGATGCACGCCCGCGCGGGTCATCATTCCCTCGTCCGTCAGCACCTTGGCGATGCCGAAATCCAGCAGCCGCGGTTCGCCCTCCGCCGTCACCAGGATATTGCCCGGTTTGAGATCGCGGTGGACGATCAGATTGCGATGGGCATACTCCACCGCACCGCAGACTTTCTGAAAAAGCTCCAGCCTCTGGTTCGATGGAGAGCCGCTTCTCCTCGCAGTAAGCATCAATGGGCTGCGCGGCATAAAACTCCATCACGAAGAAGGGCCGCTGATCCGGTGTCACCCCGGCATCCAGGACCTTCGCGATATGGGGATGGTCGAAGTGCGCCAGAATCTGCTTTTCGTTCTCAAAGCGGCGCAACACATGTTCGGTGTCCATGCCGCGCTTCAGAATCTTCACCGCCACTAGCCGCCGGAACTCGCCGTCGTCGCGCAGAGCCTGGTAGACCGACCCCATGCCGCCCTCGCCGACTTTCTGGATGATCGAATAGATACCGACACGCTCGCCCGGGGCCGGGAACTCCAGGCCGGCCATCGTGGGTGGCGCCAGCGCGGGCTGTTCAATGAAGGTGCCGGCTTCGTCGGAAGCGGAGAGCAGCGATTCGATCTCCTCTCGAACCTCGGGGTCGTCGCTCGACGCCTCGATGAAGGCACGCCGCTCGCCGGGCGCCATTTCCAGCGCCTGCGCAAAAATAGCCTTCACCTGCGCCCACCGTTCCGCTGTCACTGGCGAGCCTCCGGGGTGATGCGGCGCTCATGGAGCGGGCAGCAGTGATGGGAGCGGCAATTGACGGCGCGATCGCGGTGTCCGGGCATCATCCCCTCGCAAGCCGCGCGGTCCGGCCCCTCATCGGCAGACCCTGACGGCTCTCAATGTATTGTGCCCCAAGCGCCGCGCCGCAATCCACGACGACGGCCACTCTGGCGGCCGGTCCTCGGATGGACTTATCCGCGGCCTGGCTGGCTGAGCAACTCTCGAATGCGAGCCGCGAGATCCTTCGGGCTGAACGGCTTCTGAATGAAAGCGCGCGTCCCGATAATCTCGTCCAACCCGTTCAGGGCGTCACCCGGATAACCGGACATAAAGAGAACACGCAGTCCCGGGTTTACCGCGCGGGCCCGGAGCACCAGTTCCCGGCCGCTCATGCGCGGCATGATGACGTCGGTCAGCAGGAGATCCACAGGCTGCCGCTTCGGCACCTCCAGCGCCTCTTCGGCATCCTGACATTCCACGACCTTGTACTCAAAATGAGTGAGGACCGCGGCCACATACTGCCGGACCTCGGGTTCATCTTCAGCGAGAAGCACCGTCCCCGAACCGCCCACCGCCTGGGCCTGCACGGCGCTGCCGGCCGGAGCCTGCTCCGTACCGGCCGGCAGATAGATGTGGAACGTCGTACCCACGCCCAGTTCTGTTTCGAGGGCCACCCGCCCCCCGCAGGTCGAGACAATTCCGTGCACCACCGACAAGCCAAGCCCTGTTCCCTTGCCCGCCGGCTTCGTGGTGAAGAAGGGCTCGAACAGGTGCTGTTTCGTCTCGTCATCGATACCCGTGCCGGTGTCCTTCACGCTGAGACACACACTGGCCGCTTCCGCGGGCATTCCGGCCTCCACCGCGCCGGCATCACCAGGCGGAGCCGCAGCCGTCGAAATGGTGATGGAGCCGCCCTCCGGCATCGCATCCCGCGCATTGACAATCAGATTCATGAGGACCTGGCTCAGCTGATGCCGGTCCGCGGTGACCGGAAGGGGTTCAGAGGTAAGGTTCGTAACAATGCTGATGTCCTCGCCCACGAGGTAGAAGATCGTTTTTTCCATCTCGGAAATGACAGCATTGACGTTGACGATCTCCAATCGCGGCACCTCCTTGCGGCTGAATACAAGTAATTGACGAACCAGGCCGGTGGCCCGCTCTCCCGCCCTCACAATTTCCTCTATGTTGCGCCGCGCCGGCTCCGCGTTGGACAACTGATCGATCGCCATCTGGGAGTACCCGTTGATCACGGTCAGGAGATTGTTGAAATCATGCGCAATCCCCCCGGCCAGCCTGCCGACCGTCTCCATCTTCTGCGCCTGCAGGAACTGAGTCTGCAGCCGCTCCCGCTCTGCCTCCGCCTGTTTGCGAGCCGTTACATCCCGGACAACACCCACAGCCCGGAAGGAATCAGACATGTGTACCGGAGCAACACTCAGCTCGACCGGACACTCCGTTCCATCCTTGCGGACTGCCATCATCTCGACGGTCCTGCCGACAAACCTGGTCTGTCCGGTGGCACGCATCAGTTCGAATCCTTGCGCGAAAAGCTCAGTCGCGCCAGGCGGGCCAATCAGATCGTGCAGGGGCCGCGAAACCGCTTCTTCGGCAGTGTAACCGAAAATCCGCTCCGCGGCCGGATTCCACAGAACCGTCCGGCCCTCGGCGTCGATCGCAATCAGGCCGTCCTGCGCGGAGCTGATGATCGAGTGCAGCATCGCCTCGCTCCGCCGCAGGTCTTCCTCCGCCCTCTTCCGGTCTGAGATCACGTTGAAGATGCCAACAAAATGGCCGGGACTCGGGCTGTAAGCGGAAATCGAGTACCAGGTATTGGTGGCACGGACGTAGAGTTCCGTCCGATCCGGTTTGCCTGTTGAAGCCACCCTCCCGTAAAACTCGAAGATGGCGGGATCCGACTGGCGCAACCCCGGCAGAATGTCGGAGGACCGCTTGCCGACCACATCCTCGCGCTCCGGATTCAACCGCCGGTAACTGTCGTTCACAGCGATGTACTCAAAGTCGTAGGGCACCCCGTCCTGATACAGCATCTTTCCGTAGATGAGCACTTCGCTCATATGCGCGAACAGATCGCTGTACCGCAGCTCGGTTTCCCTGGCAGCCTCCTCGGCTTTCTTCCGCTCGGTAATGTCCTCCGTATAGAAGATGATGCCGCCGGTCTCTTCCCCGTCGTCTCCCCAAGGGCAGACCGTCCAATTCACCCAGCGCTTCGCGCCGTCTGCCCGCGTGAAACAATCTTCCTGCCCGGTAAGTACTTCCCCCGCCAAACCACGCCGGAAGGCATCGAGCCAGTGTGCCTCGAGAGCGGGGCATAACACGCCGATCTCGTGCCCGATGGATTGCTCCCGGCTGAGACCGCTGATGCCCACCCACCGCTCGCTAACCTGAATCTGCCGCAGCCGGCGGTCCAGCATGGCCAGTCCGTAAGGCGCCTCGGCCACCAGCGTCTGCAGCACCACCACTTCCCGTTCCGTCTCCCGGCGTGCGCTTTCCTCCAGCCGCCTCCGATCCGTGACTTCCGACATGAACCCGTGCCACACAATGCTTCCATCCGGCTCCAGCGACGGAATGGACCGTCCTTCGATCCATGCCGGTGGCTGGCCTGGCCTCACCAGGCGAAACTCGCCATGCCACATCGTCAGCGAATCGGCCGAGACCGCAATCGATTCAGCCACACGCTGCGCATCGTCTGGATGAATGGCATCGAACAGAGGGGCCGCATCCTCCGCCAGATCTTCCGCCTTCACACCCGCCATTTCGAGGATTCTGGGGTTGGCATAAGGGAGCGAGAACTGCCCGTCGGCCGCTCTGCGAAAGGAGTACAGCACCCCCGGCACTGCGTCGGCAACTTGCTGAAATTGCTTGTTTCTGGCCGCTAGGGCCGACGTCCGGCGTGCCACCAAACCCGCCAGTTGCCGCTGCCGGAAGAATGTCATCGCGGCCGCGGAGCACAACGCGAAGACCGCAAAGACGCACGCCGTCAGGAATCCCGGCTCCAGATACCACGGAAGCAGCACCTCGAACGAAATCACCGACGGATCGGGGTCCACATTCCCGTTTCGGTCCACCGCCCGGACCTCGAGGGTGTGGCTCTTCCCGCGTGCGAGGTTCTTGAGTTCGGCAGCCCCCGAGGCGAGATAGTTCGACCACGCCCCGCCATCCAGCCGCCAGGAGAACATCAAGCGCGACTCCGGTGTGTGTTTCCACCGATCCATCCCGGAGAAGACAAAGCGCGCTTCTCCCGAGGGCGGCACGTTCCGTGGATTGGAATCCGAATCGATCAAGGTTTGCGGAGGCTCTGAGTCCGCCTCCGGATCGCTGTGCGAGACGCCGCTGCTGGTAGTTGTCCAGATCAGCCCATTCACGTCCTCGGCAATCCCATATGCCGCCGCATCAGGCAGCCCTTCGGTTGCCGCCAAGGTAAGCCATTCTCCGTCGCGATACCGGCTCAATCCGCGGCCCGATGCCACCCAGATCGATCGGCTGCGTGCTTTCAGGATCGATCGGACCGTCTGCAGGTTGTCCTTTACGACGGACCAGTTGCGTCCATCGTATTCGATAATGCTGTTCCGGTCCCCGAACCAGAGCTTGCCCGGGGCGACCTCCGTCACCGAGAGCGGGCTCCGCCCCGGGTAGCCCTGCTTCACGCCAAGACTCTCGTAATGCCCGGCCTTCAATACACCGATCCCCTCCGGCTGCGGGACCATGTAGAGCGTCCCATCCTGGGTCTCGCATACCGAGCGCGGAAACGTCTCCCCCCAGCGCTGACCGGCGTCGTACTGGACGGCAAAGGTTCTCCCGTCAAACCGCTCCACGCGGTACGAGCGGTTGTCCGGCGTGGTGAGCACCCAGACCGTCTGACCGCGGCCCGGTCCTAACACGGAAACATCCATTCGATCCGGATGAACAATCGTGGAAAAGGCCCCGCGGGCCGGATCGAACACCAGCAAGCCTGGTCCATCCCCCAAAGCGAGGCGCCCGTCCCGAAGTTCGACCAGCGCCTGGGTCGACGGCAGCGCTGGATCATAGCCCGGAGGCAGGGGATGGGTCGCCCAGCGCCCGCCTCTTCGCTCCACCAGTTCACTGTCATGGATCAGATATAGATCGCCGCCCTTCGTCTGTAGAATTGCCGAGGAGTGGCCTGTTTTGTCCAGCAGCGGGCGCGGAGTCCTCCAGACAGGCGGAGCATACCGGGCCAACCCGAGAGAAGTAGCCACCCAGAAACAGCCTCTACCGTCGTACAACATCGACAGGAACCGGCCGGAAAGCGCCTGGGTCCGCTTTTCCTGCTTTCCGGCGCCCGATCTCAGGTCAAAAGTACTGTGGGTGACGTCGGCCACCCAGGTGCCCCCGTCGAGATCCGGCCAGCTCACCAGAGAATGGCCCGGCCTGCCTGTTTCCAGCGTCTCCCAACTCTTCCCGTCCAGGCGCAGCATCCTTTGGCGGCCGGCACCGTCAGCCAGCGTGGTAGCAAACAGCGCCCCTTGATCACCCTCCACCAGCGCCTTGCAGGGGCCGGTAGTCTGCGGAAACGGAAACGTCGTCCACTCCACTTCTCCGTCGGGACGTCTGGTGATCCGGCTTACTCCCGACTCGCCGCACACCCAGGCGCCGCCCTTGCTTGCCGGGACCAGGACTGTCAGAGCGCCGACGCCGGCGGCGGCGTTTTGCCGCAGGAGGCGCGCCGATTTCCGGTCCGTATCATATTCATATAAGCCGTCTCGCCCTAGAAAAACGACCTGGGTCGCGGTCCAGGGCAAAAAGAAACCTCGATGATCAATGTCAGCCAGAATACGTACTTCTCGAGCCGGATGGGCTACCCATCTATCTTTCTCTAAACGCTGAAAACCATCGAGAGAGGGTAACAATGCCCAAAGGTGCGAATCTGGAGCTTCTCTGACAGTTAGATTTACACCAGGAGAAGGCAATTGCTGGAAATTGTACCCGTCAAAAACTGAAAGAGTCTTCACATCGCCGTGAGTGACAATGATCCGGCCGGACGGCCCACGGGTCACATCAAATGACCACGATTCCGGCATCCCATCCAGTGAGGACCAGAAGCGCCAGTTGGAGCTGGTTTGGGCTGACACACTGGCCAGCGCGAGGGAGATCAGCAGCAGACGGGGCAGATTCACCTGGATTCGCAAGACGGCCATCGCGATAGATGCTATTGAGCGGATCTGGCACTGATGGTACCAAAACCGGATGAATTTCATTGTGGCTATCCACCTGCTCCCGAGGATTTATCCTGGATAATCTTTAACGGGATTTCATTAAGATTCACTCGTCAACGTTTCGCGATCTAGACGCCTATCCAGGGATAGCCCAGCGTCGCCGTTGGGCCACAAATGTACTTTTCAGAGAAGAAACTCCGCACCTCTTCAGTCGACGCAATTTGGGTTGGTTTTACTCTTTCGTACTTCGCCGCGGCAAGACGATCCCGGATGCTCATTCCGATATTGCTTTTTGGAGATCCTGAGTTCAGTTCCCTGTCCGCCACTCGCGGGAGAACCTTAAGGCAAGACAAACCGAAAATCGAGACCAGCCTCCGTCAGACCGCACGGAAGCGGTGATTCTACAGAATGGTTGGCCGGCGCCAGGCCACAACTTCCACATTGTGTGGCGCGCCGGAAACTACTCGTATTTTTAAGAGGACTTCAAAGTACGGCAGCTTCTCCCCAGCTTTGAGGTGCAACTTCTCCGCAAGAAGCTTGTTCAGGCCGCCCCCCATGCAAAACTCCCCAGCCGCCTCGGTCGCTTCCATCATCAATCCATCCAGCAGCAGGACATCGCCGGTCCGGGCCGTATTCGGAACAAACCCGACAGTCGCGTAGCTCTCCGTGGGCGTGTTCGGAGGAACCATCGTGGAATAGCTCAAACTCTCCCCAGCCTGCGGGTTCAGATTGGCGAACCCGAACCGCCAATCCGGACCAATATGTCGAAGCCGGAAGTTCAGATCCTGCTCGAACAGCTCCACCCAGGGAACTCCGCGCTTGCTACCGATGATAATGAAGTTACCCGCCGCAAAGTCCCGGACCCCCATGTGCCGGGAGTAACGCACGGTAACCCTGCCTCCCAGCTGTTTCCCGATCACCCGCAGCCTGCTGGAAATGGTCGCATCGGCCAGACTGGTGTGCTGCCGCGTCGACATGTCCCGCAGTACGGCTTTCAGTTTTTCGTCCTGCTCCGCCTCAATGAGCTTGCGCAGCCCTCCTTTTGTATACTCGTCCAGCGTCAGGGCGCTGCGCAGGGTGTCCTGGAGCAGGGCGAAGCTGCTGTCCGCAATCACGAGGGTCGTCAACTCGCCCGGAGTAAACAGCCGGCTCCATAACGGACCACTGGGAACCGAGGTTGCCAGAGTCTGGGTCGCCGGATCCTGGCGAGCCGTAACACGGCCTATCAGGAATGCGGCAAGCGCCACCACCAAAGCAGGCAAAGCGATCTGAAGGGCCTTTGGCATCCAGGAACGAACCGGCCGGCGGGCCGCCGTCTCGACCGGCGCCGCCGCCGGCGCGATCTCGGAATGCGCCGTCTTTGCTTCAGGTTCCGAACGAACTTCGAAACGAGGCACGCGGCTGCCCTTCGGAACAGTTAACACTTGCGGCTCATTCCGGCCCTCGGCGGCGAAATACTCGTCCAATTTCTGCCGAAGGTGGCGTATCTGAACCCGTACTATATTGTCCGTTTGAGTGTCGTAATCCTGCCGGCGGCCCAGCACCTGGCACCCGATTTCCTGCTCGGTGATTTCGACATCCGGCGCGGTGAGTGTGCGGCGAACCAGGTAGAGCAGTAACTCTCTCAACTGCGACGCCTTGGAGAAGCCCTTGCTGCTGGCGACTCTCAGCGTGAGAGCCCAGCGCTCATCGCCCGCGAGTTGCTTGTCGTTCGCCGCTACCAGCGTGGAGTGACTTTCGTTCATGCTCAGCCAGCTGCGTTACTTCTGCCCGTTCACTAGTGAACTGATGAGTGAATTCACTGGGACTTACCTTGATCGCCTAACAGGCTAGTCCGACAATATTAGTCAAGTTCACCGACCGGTAGTATATCAAAGCATGGATGAACTGGCGCGCCGGAATCCCGCGTGATCCCACCGGTGTATGCGCCGCAAGGAGTCCAGGTCTAGAGGGCACTGCAGGGTGGCCGTCCGCATCCACCAGCCGGGCAATTCCGGCCCCGATCGGCGGCCTTAGGCGAACACCAGGAGAATCAAGGCTCCACTGGAGTGAGCCCGACCCATCCCGGTAGTTCTTCCGCCTGCAGCCGACCCAGTTCAAAGTCTCGCGAGTAGTCATAGTGTTGGGAGGTTCATGAATGAGATTGCATCGTTCTGCGATCCGCATCGCAACAACGTTCTTGTTGATTTCTATCCTGTGTTTTAGCGCCCTGGCCCAGAGCTATCGTGGCCGTGTTCAAGGCGTGGTGACCGATCAAACCCAGGCCGTCATCGCCGGCGCGAACGTCACCCTGCTGAATGTCGCCACTGGCGTCAAGGCCATGCGCAAAACCAGCGAAACGGGTCTTTATCTATTTGATTTAATTGACCCTGGCACGTATACGATCACTGTCGAGGCCGCCGGCTTCGGCAAGTACAGCCAGGAAAATATCACCGTCCAGATGCGCGGTGACGTAACAGTGGACGCCAGCCTCAAACCAGGCGCCGTACAGGAGAGCATCACGGTCTCCGAAACGCCCGTGGCCGTCCAGTTCAACTCCAGTAATAAGGACTTCACGCTGGATTCGAAGCTGACAGCGGAAATCCCCCGCATCGACCGTAACCCCTTCAAGTTAACCCTGCTCGCCCCCTCGGCCGTTAACACCCGTGGTGAGATGGCTCCCTATCACTCCTGGGCCGCTAACAGCGTCGACCTCGGCGGCGGCACCAACCTGAAGAACGACCTGCAGGTCGATGGCAGCCCCATCGGCATGGGCCAGAAGAACAGCTATCCGCCGAACACCGATGCCGTGCAGGAAGTCGTCGTTTCGCAGAACAGCGTCGACGCCGAATCCGGCCACAGCGCGGGCGGCCTCATCACGATGACCCTGAAGTCGGGCACCAATGAGTATCACGGCACCGGTTTCTACCTGGGCCGCTACCCCTGGCTGAACGCGGAAGCAGACCGCACCCGCCACTCCAGCAATGCCACCCGCCAGCACATGCTCGGCGGCACCCTGGGCAACGCGATCATCAAGAATAAGTTGTTCAACTTCTTCTCCCTGGAATACTGGAAGGTCGGTTATCCCGGCAGCTACACCACCACCGTCCCGACGGCACTGGAGCGCGGCGGCGACTTCTCCAAGTCGCTGAACATCGACAACGGCCTGCGCACCATCTACGATCCCTATACCACCACCTTGAATTCGGCTGGCGTCGCCTCCCGCACACCTTTCGCCGGCAACATCATCCCCAAGAGCCGCTTCGATCCTCTGGCCTCGAGCCTGATGGGCAGCTTCTGGGATCCCAGCGGCCCCGGCGATAACATCACTGGCGTCAACAACTTCAAGGCCGGCTACGTCGAGAATTACACCTACTACAACTATTCCGACCGCGTCGACTACAACATCAACGACAAGTGGAAGGTCTACGGACGCTTCGGCCGTTATCACACGGACGACCTCGCCCCGAATGCCACCCCCAATCAGTCGCAGTTGTTCACCCCCACCGGCACCTTGAGAGCCGCTCATCAGGTCTCGGGCGACGCCATCTGGACCGCCACTCCCACCACCGTGGTCAACTTCCACGGCGATTGGCACAAGGTGATCGATGCTTACGTTTCCACCAGCCTGGGCCCGGAAGGCTGGGGCAAGATCTGGCCCGGCAACTCCTGGTATAAGACCTACCAGGATGCCTCCCCTGGCGTCCCCGTTTACTTCCCCGGTATGAACATCGGCGGCAACGGCTTCGGCGGCCGCGGATTCTATTGGGATCAGCGCCCCGAAGGCATGGCCTATAGCGCCAAGATCGCCCAGCAGCGCGGTTCCCACTACCTGAAGGCCGGCGTCGAAACCCGCCGCGGCTATGGCGTGTCGTTCGTGGGCAACACCTCGAACTTCTACTTCCCGGCCGCCGTCACCGCTGAGACCTTCAACAATCCCGATACCAAGCACAACGGCATCGGCTATGCCACCTTCCTGCTCGGTGCCCTCGACGGTTCGTCCCAGATGATTGGCGGTCCGGCCCCCGATCCGCATGTCCAGTTCTGGGGCATGTACTTCCAGGATGACTGGAAGGTCAGCCGCCGCCTGACGGTCAACCTCGGCCTCCGTAACGAATACGAATCGGCCTGGTACGATCCGAATCACTTCATGTCCCAGGGTCTGGACATGTCCGCCCCCGTGCCCGAGATGGTAGCCACCCCGCCCGCGATGCCGTCCGCGGCCCTCGCTCTGGTCGGCAACAACTACTACCAGAACAAAGGCCAATGGCTCTGGACTTCCGGCGATCATCCCGGCATGTGGGATGCGCCCAAACTTGCTCTGGCACCCCGCGCCGGCGCCGCCTTCAAGATCGACGACCTGACCGTCCTTCGCGTCGGCTACGCCCGCTACGTCATCCCGACGGAAATGAATCTGAGCCAGGCCCCTGTGTCGGGCTTTGAAACGGTCAGCTTCCTGGAACCCCCATACTTCGGCGTGAAGGGCTACCAGAATACGACTGATCTCATCAACGGCGTCCCGCAGCAGACCATCTCCAATCCGTTCCCGTCCACCAATCCATTGCTGGCCATCAACGGCAAGGGCTACGGTACCAATCTCGGCCGTGGCGGCACGTCACTGCTGTGGTATCCGCGGAAGTTCGAAAAGGCCTACAACGACCGCATCAACATCAACTTCCAGCGGCAGTTGCCCGGTCAGGTCATGGTCTCGGCCACTTACTTCCTGAACCTCGGCAACCAGCACTACACCAAGGCGCTCAACAATTGGGATCCCCGCATCCGTGTCGCTCAGCAGGGCACGCTGGACGCGGCCGTACCGAATCCGTTCTACAACTACCTGACGCCCACTCTGTTCCCCGGCCAGCTCCGGAACCAGAAGACGGTGTCATTGGCCTCCCTCCTGGCACCCTACCCGCAGTACGGCGGTCTCTACGAAGTGGGCACGCTCGGCGCCGCCGAACGTTATCACTCTCTCGAATTGAAGGCCCAGAAGGCTTACAGCCACGGCTATCACTTCCTCTTCGCTTATGTCTACATTCATGAGAAGACCGAACAGCTCTTCAATGAACTCGACACCTTCACCAACAGCCTGACCTACCAGAACAGCAATCAGCCGCGTCACCGCGTCACGATGGCCGGCAGCTATGATCTGCCGTTCGGCAAGGGCAAGGCCTTCCTGCACGACAGCAAGATCGCCGACGCCATCGTCGGAGGCTGGAAGCTCACGGGCATCTCCACCTTCTCCACCGGCGCGATCCTGCGCTTCGGCAAGATGAACTACAACGGCAGCGAAGTAACCATCTCGAATCCTTCTCCCTCCAAGTGGTTCAATACCTCGGCGTTCTCAGCGATCCCCTCCGGCACCTATGTGATCCGGACCAATCCGCTGCAGTTCGACGGCCTCACCGGCCCCAAATACTACATGCTGGACACCACCCTGACGAAAGACGTCAACATCACGGAACGCGTCAGAGTCCAGCTCAAGATGGCCGCCTACAACGCCATCAACCGCCTCAACCTCGGCAATCCGAACATGGATGTCACCAGTTCCCAGTTTGGCCAGGCACTGTACCAGGGCACCCCCTCGGCTCAGTTTGGCCCCCAGACGCAGGAACTCGGCAACGTGTCCGGCCGTCAGGTTGAAGTCGGCTTGAAGATCATCTTCTAGCCTCCTCACGCCAACCCCATTGGCCCCCTGCCCCGCGCGGGGCGCCGAAGCTCAACTTCGGCACTCCGCGCGGGTTTTTCATGTCCGCGATCGATATACTGATTCACAGTTAGCACCCGTCATGGTTTCTCTCACCCGCCGGGCCGCCTTGAGCCTGCTCTCGCTGTCCGCTTCCAACGTACGCGCCCAGATTCAGGGCATGGCTTCCCGAGGCGTCAAGGCCTCGCCCCGCCGCAAGCCCTCGGGCATCCCTTTCCGGTCCCGGCTCACCGACATTGCCCAGCAGGCCGGCCTCACCCACATCACGGTCGCCGGCCACACCGATCATGCGGACTACATTGTGGAAGTCATGAGCGCCGGCTGCCGCGTTCTTCGACTACGACAACGACGGCTGGATCGACATCCTCGTCCTCTGCGGCTCACGCAGTTCCGGCGCGCCCGCTGGAGCCTCCAACCGCCTCTACAGAAACAACCGGAACGGAACCTTCACGGACGTCACCGAAAAGGCTGGGCTCCTCCGTTCGGGCTACGCCCAGGGAGTCACGGTCGGCGACTACAACAACGACGGCTTCGAGGATCTTTTCCTCACCTACTACGGCCAGAACGTCCTCTACCGGAACAATGGCAACGGCACCTTCAGCGACGTCACGAAGGAAGCAGGCCTGCTGAGCCCCACCCCCCGCTTTGGCTCCGGCTGTGCCTTTGTCGACTACAACCGCGACGGCCGCCTCGACCTCTTCGTCTCGAACTATCTCGAATTCGACATGAAGACCGTGCCGCGACCCACCGACACGGGCGCCTGCAACTATCTCAATGTCCCCGTGAATTGCGGGCCGCGCGGCCTGCCGTACGGCCATCACCTGCTCTACCGCAACAACGGCGACGGCACCTTTACCGATGTCACCAAAGAGGCTGGCATCGACAAGGCAGCCGGCGGATTCGGCCTCACTGTCGTCGCGGCCGATTTCGACAATGACGGCTGGCCCGATATCTACGTCGCCTGCGATTCCACCCCCAGCCTGCTCTTCCGCAACAACCACGACGGCACGTTCACTGAGCAGGGCCTCGACTGCGGCGCCGCGCTCAGCGACGATGGCATGGAGCAGGCCGGCATGGGTCTCGGCATTGGCGATTTCAATCTCGACGGCCACCTCGATATCCTCAAGATGCACTTCCGGGAAGATACCCCCGCGCTCTACCAGAACGATGGCAAGGGAAACTTCCGCGATGTCACGCTGAAAGCCGGACTCGGCGTTGAGACGCAATACGTCAGTTGGGGCACAGGTCTGGTCGACCTCGACAACGACGGCCTGCCCGATATCTTCTGGGTCACCGGCAGCATCTACCCCGAAGTGGAGAAGAAGTTCCCGAACATACCTCTGAAGACCCCGCGTGTCCTCTTCCGCAACCTCGGACAGGGCCAGTTCGAGGAACTCTTCGCCGAAGCCGGGCCCGGTGTTGCCGCCGCCCACGCCAGCCGCGGCTGTGCCTTCGGCGACTTCGACAACGACGGCGACATGGACATCCTGATCGTCAACCAGAACGAGCCGCCTTCCCTCCTCCGCAACGATGTCACCAGCGGCCACCATTGGTTGAAACTCAAACTGGCAGGGGTGAAGTCCAACCGTAGCGCTATCGGAGCCAGGGTCACCGCAACCTACGCCGGCAAAGTCCAAGTCCAGGAGGTCCTCAGCCAGTCGTCCTACCTGTCGGTGAACGACACCCGGCTCCACTTCGGACTCGGCGCCGCTCAGACCGTGGACATTGAGATCCGTTGGCCGCTCGGTCTCGTTGAGAAGCTCACCGCCGTGCCCTGCGACCAGTTGATCCATGTCACCGAGGGCAGCGGCATCACTCGATCGCAGCAATTCAAACAGGGCTAAGCTATGCCGAAGCTGCTTCCACTTCTGGCCGTCTCCGCCCTGCTGCTGGCGCAGCGCCAGCCTCTCGACCAGGCCTGGGACCTCATCGCCAAGGGCGATCGCGCCGGTGCCACTCGCGTGCTGGAAACGATCCTGAAGACCGCACCCGCCAATGCCGACGCGCACCTCATGCTCGGCAGCCTGCTCGCCGAAGACGGCAAACCCGCCGAAGCGCTCGAACACCTCCGCCAGGGCGTGAAACTGCGCCCCCAATCCGCTGAGGCCCATCATGCGCTGGGCGAGGCCCTGAAGAACTTCGGCCAGCCGGAGCCTGCCCGTGCAGAATTTCAGCAGGCCGTCACACTCAACCCGAACTTCGCCCAGGCCCGCATCGACCTCGGCCTTGTTCTGCTGGAGGCCAACGAGTTCAAGACTGCCGCAATCCACCTGGACAAGGCGATCCTGCTACTGGGACGCAAGCCCGACTCCGCATTTCCTCGCTACCTGCGCGCCAAGATCCATGCTGAGAACACCGAGACTCCAAAAGCGCTCACCCTCCTTCAGGACGCAGTCGCACTCCAGCCCGGATTTGCGGAAGCCTGGTCCGACCTCGGGCAGGCCCGCAAGACATTGTTGGACGAACCCGGTGCTCTCGCCGCATTCGAGAAGTCGGTCTCCATCGATCCCGAGAACGCCATCGCTCAACTCCGTCTCGGTTCCGAATACCTGCGGCAGGGCCGTCCCCACGATGCCGTCCAACCCCTGCAAATGGCTGACAGATTGAAACCGGACGACCAGGCGACCTTGAACAGCCTGCAACTCGCGCTGCGTCAGGATGGGCGGCCGGAGGAGGCACAGCGCGTGAAGCAGCGCCTTACGGAGGTCCTGCAGGCCATCGACAAGGAAAGTCAGAACGCCTTCAACGCGCTCCGCCTGAACAACGAAGGGGCAGAACTGGAAAAGGCTGGCCAACTGGCCGAGGCGGCGGGGAAATACCAGGCAGCCGTCGCGCTGGATCCAGCTCACGTCGGCATCCGCGTCAACTACGCTATAGCCAGCCTTCGCCTCGGGCGTTGGGCCGAAGGCCTCGAGCAACTGCGCGAAGCCCTGAAGCGAGCGCCGGGAGATCCCAAAATCACGGCTGCCCTCAACGACGCTCTCGAGCAGGCGCCCGTCCAGTTTGGAGGCAAGGGCAAAGCGAGGCCGACAGGCCGGGCAGTCAAACCGTAGCTCTTCAGATTCCGGCCGTTAGCACGGCAACACCGGCACCAGTTCATCCGGCGACCGGTCGATCCGGATCGGGTTCCTCAACGGCCGCCCGAACCCTTCAAACTGAACCTGCATCACGTCCCCATCCGCCAGCTCCAATCCGTCGCCAAAGCTGAAAGCATCGGCACCGAAGTAGTGGACGTGCACATCGCCGGGCCGCCGGTGCTGCTCGTACTTGAAATGATGGTGCTCCAGGTTGGCCAGCGTGTGAGACATGCGCGACTCTCCGGAGCCGATGGTGTGTTGCCACAACTCCTCACCGCCGCGCAGAATCGACACCTTTCCGGCCACCAAACCAAACTCCGCATCCACCACCAGTTCCGGGCCAATCGAGCACGTCCTCAACTTCGACGAAGCGAGATATAGATAGTTGCGGCGTTCGTGCTTGTGGTCGGAGAATTCGTTGCCCATCGTCAACCCAAGCCGGCGCGGCACGCCGTTTCCATCAATCAGGTAGACACCTGCGATTTCGGGCTCCTCGCCGCCGTCCTCGCCGTAACGTGGCACCAGCAATGGCTCGTTGTGAGCCTTCAGAATTGTGCCATTCCCCTTGTAGAACCACTCCGGAGCCACGCCCACCTGCCCGGCCGCAGGCCGCCCACCCTCTTCGCCCCAGAGGTACATCCGCATGCTGTCGGTGAGTTGCGCTGTGCTCGCGTGCATGGCATCCCGGCGGCTGGCACTCGCCAGATGCGTCAGGCCCGTCCCCGAGACAAGGCATCTCGACGGCTCCGTGGGATGGTCGCCTGCCGGCAGCAATCGCCAGGGCGAACGGCCCGCGTCCACAGCATCGTAGTCCTCTGACTGTCCCGATACGCTCTCTTCCGCCAGTGCGCCCAGCCGCACACCGCGCGCGATGGCGGCCTGCGCCAGTTCATACACTGAACTGAACTCACGCAACACGCGCAGCCGTTGCCCGTCCACCAATGCGACACAGCGGCCGCTCCCCGATGTCAATTGCACCAATCGAATGCCCACTCCACTGCCTCCTATCGATCTCGCAACCCGTCCATCGCAACGACCGGCCCTGCCGGCTTGGTCTGGCCCAGCGGCTGAACGTCACGTACCGTCAACAGAATCACCCCGAAGGCCACAATATGAAACGTGCTCACCAGGCCCAGGACAAACCCATACCCAAAACCGTGATCCAAAAGGAACCCGGCAGCCAGGTTGAACACGACCCCGCCCATCGATCCGCCAAATCCAACCAGACCCGCCACGGAACCTACTGCACCTCGCGGAAACAGATCCGCGGGGAGGATCATCACCAGAGTCGACCACGACTGCTGACCGAAGAAAGCCACACTAAACAGCGCAATCGCCATCTCCACCGGCGAACTGCTCACCAGGGCGACAATCGGCATCAATGCGGCGCTCATTCCCAGCGCCAGCTTCCGGGAGAAATTCAGCGACCGCCCCGCCTTCAGCAACCGGCTTGAGAACCATCCACCGGTCAGACTCCCGGCTCCAGCCAGAGCATACGGGATCCAGGCGTAGTAGCCCACACTCTTCGTATCGAATCCGCGGACATCGTAAAGATACTTCGGCAGCCAGAACAGATAGAAATACCACGCGGCATCGCTGATGAACTTAGCCATCACCAGACCCCAGGTCTCGCGATAGGTCAGCAGGCTCAGCCATGGGATCCGCGGCTCGGCCGGACCATGCTGCGCCGCCGGAACCGGCGCATACTCCTTCAGCCACCAAACCGTCCACAGGAGGCCCAGCACGCTGGTGAGAAGGAACACCCAACGCCACGATGTCGCCGCCAGAATCGCCGCAATCGCAGGCGGAGCCACCATTGCCCCCACAGCCGTCCCAGAGTTGATGATCCCCATTGCGGTCGACCGCTGCCCCACCGGGAACCGCTCCGCAATGGCCTTGGTCGCCGCCGGAAAGCCACCGCCCTCGCCCAGCCCCAGCAGAAATCGGCTGACCGCCAGTGACCGGAAACCGGTGGCGAAGCCATGGCTAGCGCAGGCCAGCGACCATGCGGTCATAATCCACACGAAACCGCGCCTCGTACCCAATGCATCGATAAGTTTCCCGCCGCCCGCATACATCACCGCATAAGCCACCAGAAACGCTGCCTGCAGTTGCGAGAACTCCGTATTCGAAATCGGAATCTCCCGCTGGATGGCCGCGATCGCCACAGGCAACGTCTGACGGTCCAGGTAGCTGATGGCGATCGCCACCGAGATCAGCAGGGCGATCCGCCACAAGTTCGTTTGGATACGGACCTCCTTTACCGCCAATGCCGGCCTGCCTCGCCGCTACCACGTGAGCCGGATCAATGAAACGCCGTGCAGCGGCAGATCGAATGCCACTCGAGTCTTGCCGCCCTGCGCCTGAATCCATCGGGGCGATTCCGCCATCTGCAGCTGCCCGGACCGCTCCAACTGCGTATACTGCTGCGGAGTCGGCTGCTGCGGTGAGCCCATCTTTTTCCAGACTTCGAACGAATTGCTGTACTCGTCATCCACCCGGTAGTGCTGCATCTGGATGCGGCCCCCCGGCAATCCTGCGATGTTGAGATCAATTCGGGCCGCCGGGCCGGGCTTCTCGGAATCGTGATAGTTCGACACCATCACCGTGATTGAGTTCGCATCCCTGCTCGCGAAGGCGTGCACGTCAGGCGTGGTCTTCACACCGCCAGCCAGCATCGACTCCAGCGAGGCCGCAGCCCCGTTCGTCACCGCAACGCGCTGCCCCGTCATCATTCCGAGCATGCGGAACACGTTGAGCACCGGTTTATCGATGCCGTTGGTTGCCAGATCGCGGAATCCGTCAAAGTAAGGTTGATCCTCAAACTCGAACGCCCAGGTCACGGCGCCCAACAGATTCACGCCATGCTTGGCGGCCAGTTCCAGATGACGCGGCATCACCGTCGCCGTGTAGCTGGAATACATCACCCCATTCCGGTACGCGTTATTGGCGTAGACCCGCGATGAGCAAGCGGCGCAGCCTTCCGGGTCCGACTCGCCAATGACAATCGGTTTCCCCTTGAGTTCAGGAAAGGAAGCGACGATCTCGAAACCCTTGTCCAGGTCGCGCAGTTGATTCTCGATACCCATCACCACGCCGCCCTCCACGAACTTTGGGCTACCCTTCGCGTGGAAACTGATGAAATCGAGGGGCGAACCGGTCTTCCCCGTGACATAGTTCGTTCCGCGCACAACATGTGTCAGGAAATCACGCATCCAGGTGTACGCCTTCGCATTGCCCGGTCCCGTCGAGTCGGCGCCCCCGATCTTCGCGCTGGGCAAAGCCCTCTTCACGGCGTCGGCGGAATAGTCGTAGAGCTTGTGATACTCCTCCGGAGTCCCTTTCCAGTAACTAATGTTCGGTTCGTTCCAAACCTCCCAGAGCCACGTTTCGACCTCTGGCTTGCCATACTTCTCAACCGAATGCCGCACCCACTGGTAGACCAGTTCCGCCCACTTCGCATAATCCTTGGGGGGATATGCCCAGCCCAGATAGATGTCGTTGTAGTTGTCGCCGGGTTTCCAGTGGTGCTTGTAGGGTTCGGGTTTGGTCGACAGCGCCTGCGGCATGAAGCCGATCTGCACCAGCGGCTTCATCTTTCGTTCCAGATAGGTGTCGATGATGCGGTCGACAATCGTCCAATCGTAGACCGGGTTGCCATTCGCATCCTCGGTGTAGGCGTTGGTGGAACCCCATTTCAGCGCGGCCACTCCGTCGCCGGTCACCAGCAGGCTGTGCGCGCGGACATAAACAGGAACGGAACTGGCTGCCGCGAACTCCGACAGCAGCTTCTCCCCGTCCTTCATGTAGGTGTAGTTCGGCTCATCATAGCCAAGGAAGCTCCAGACAGGCTTCATTGGCCCCATGGGCTTGCCCGCGTCCACCTGAATTGCGACACTCTGAGCACGAGCCTGAGATAAGGTGGCGAATACGGACATCAGGAAAAACAGGGAGCGCTGAAACATGAATGAAGCCTCCAGGCCGGATGTCCGGCCCGCTCGAACGTCCGGATCATATCAGGTGCCGGCGCCGCGCGTCTTCGCGGCCCGCCGGCTGCGGCGTGTCACCGCCGCTACGTTCGCCCAACGTCCATGCGGGTCTGCTATGATTGCGGGCTTACCAGCTATATTTAGGCTTTTTGGGGTTTAATGTGAATGGATTGGATTTGCGACCCCTGTCGCTAGGCGAGATTCTCGACCGCACCTTCTCCCTCTACCGCAGGCATTTTCTACTCTTTGCCGGGATTTGCGCCCTCCCGAACGCCGTGGTGCTCGTAGCCGAATTGATCCGCACGTTGCTCATGCCCAATGCGGTCCTCACCGGCACAAACGTCGCGCAGAACCCTCTCAGCACCATTCTATGGGGGCTCTCGGCAATCTTCACTTTCCTCCTGACGATCGGTGCTTACTCCGTCGGCCTCGGCGCCATCATCTATGCGGTGGCGGATCTCTATCTCGGCCGCCCGACGTCGATGGCTCAATCCGTCAGACATGCGATCTCCGAATTCTGGAGCGTCATCGGTATCTCATGGCTCAACGGTTTCGCTGTCTTGCTGGGCACGATATTCCTGATCATTCCGGGGATCTATTTCGCCTGCCGCCTACTGGTCTGTTTGCCCGCGGGTCTAGTCGAAAAGCGCGGCCCCGGCGACTCACTGGGCCGGAGCAAAACGCTTACCGCCGACAGCGCTGGACGCAGTTTCGTCATCCTGCTGCTCTATTTAGTCGTCACATATAGTCTCTGGCTCGCCTTAGGCCTGGCAATCGCCATTGGCGTCACCGTCAGGGATCCATCAGCCGTGCGATCGGCCACCATCCTTCTTCAGTTTGGCGGCTTTATCGTTGGCTCCATCGCAACGCCGATCTTTGCGATCTCCACTTCTGTCTTCTATTTCGACCTCCGCGTCCGCAAGGAAGCCTTCGATCTCCAGTTCATGATGAACCCGGATAGCGAACGATCCACCCCATCTGACCGCGGGCTGTCCCTGCTTCCCTGAATGCGGCCGTGCTCTCAGCTCTGGCTGCTGTTCGCCGCAACCGTTGTGACGGCGCAACAGAAGCCTGCCGATCTCGCCAGCGAGTTGCGCCAATGGAGCACCGCCATCGAAGAAGGCCGGCCGGTCGATACTGCGTCCCTACCCAGCGAATGGTCCGTCGAGGTCTCTGATGAGCTGTTCACCATCTCCACCACCCCGCTGAAGACGTATCTGGAGTCCGGATCCAGGAAGAAACGAAGGCGGAAGTTCGCGCCTGGCTGGACCTCCTCGCCGATTCTCTGGAAGATGATTCCAACGCCGAACCCGACCCGTCCGCCGCCGCCAAACTCAAGCAGATCCTCGCTCGTCCCAGAGTTTCGCCCGCCCAATCCCCCCACTCGATGGGACCTGTTCTGGAAGGAATTCGGCCGTTGGATCGAAGCATTGCTTGAAAGGCTCTTCGGCATTACCGGTAGCCACCCTGGCAGCATCCAACTGTTTCTCTGGGTCCTGCTGATCGGAGCCAGTGGAATCCTCGTCACCCTGCTGATGCGCTCGTGGCGGCACGAGCACCGCTCCGGCCCACTCTCGCCGGGCCGGCCGCCGGACCTTGCACTGAACTCGGAAGCCTGGATCGCCGCCGCGCAATCGGCCCGGCGCCATGGCGACATCGCCGGCTCCATTCAGTGCTGCTACTGGGCGGGCATTACGCACTTGCAGGAGGATGGCAAACTCCCACCTCACTTCACCCATACGCCACGTGAGCATCTCCGGTTGCTGTCCGGAAGACACGATCTGAGAGCAGCGTTAGGCGTACTCTGCGGATGCCTGGAGCGCTGCTGGTATGCCCGCGTCACGCCCGGCGATCAGGACCTCGTCAGCTGCTTCGGCGCCTTGAAGGAACTCGGATGCGCAGTGGACTAAGCCTGACCGACCGCCGGCTTCTCATCATCTGCGGAGTCGCCGCCGTCCTCTGCATGATTGCCACCTCCCTTCTGAATCCGACCGAAACACAGGGCAGCAGTGCGATCCCCACCACCTACTCCACGCTGCCGGGTGGAGCCCAGGCCGCCTACCTGCTTCTGCAGGATCTTGGCCATCACGTCGAACGCCGCGAGGAACCGCTGGAACGCATCCAGTCATCTGGTGAAAACTCCGTTCTCATCCTGGCCGAGCCCACTGAAGCACCCACCGCCGCCGACCGCGCCGCCCTCAGCCAGTTCGTCGGTACCGGGGCGACGCGTTCTCTTCTGCGGCCGCGGTGCGGAGGGCTTTCTCCCAGGCTCGCCCACCACCAAACAGGATTGGTCGCTGATCCCCCGCCCCTTTCCGTCGATCTGGCCCGGCCCCTACACCCACGGGGCCCCCGCCATCGAGCTCGAACGGCGAGCAAAGCTCGACGCCGGAAGTAGGCCCGTCGTCACCCTCTACGGCTCCCAACAGGAGCCCGTCGCTGCCGCCTGGCGCTTCGGCGAAGGCGAGATTATCTGGTGGGCGGCGGCGACTCCTCTCACCGAATGACGGTATCCTCAAGTCCTCCAACCTGCGCGTATTCCTGAACGCCATCACCGCCCCCGGCGGCGCCGGGAAACCGCGCATATTGTGGGACGAGTACTTCCACGGCCAGCATGGCTCCCTCTGGAGCTATGTGGAACGCAGCCCCGCCCGCTGGATCTTCTGGCAGTGCGCCTTCGCCGCCGTCATTGCCCTGTTCGCATTCAGCCGCCGCTCCGGGCCGGTTGTCCAGCCTGTCATCGAATCGCGGTTGTCGCCGCTGGAGTTCGTCGACACCCTGGGCGGACTCTATGAACGCGCGGGCGCCGCATCGCTCGCAGTCGGCGCCGCCTACCGCCAGTTGCGCCTGCAACTCACCCAACGCCTGGCATTGCCAGGCAATTTGGAGGATGCGCGCCTGGCCGAAGCCTCCTCCCAACGCCTCGGCTGGGATCAGTCCGATCTGGCCGCCGCGCTTCAGCAGGCCGCCGAACTCCGGCACATCGAGCGTCTCTCTCCAAACGACGCGCTCGCGTTGGTCCGGAAACTCGAGGAGTACAGCCTGCGCCTCAGCGCCCGTACGAAACTTACTTTGGAGACCCGATAGCCTTGCAGCACTTTTCCCATCTCTGTACCCACGTCCGCGGTGAACTATCCAAAGTCCTCATCGGTCAGACCGAGGTCGTCGATCAACTGCTCCTCGTGCTGGCCTGCGGCGGTCACGCCCTCATCGAAGGCGAGCCGGGCCTCGCCAAAACTCTCGCCGTGAAGGCGCTGGCCCGCGTCTGTGGCCTGGGATTCCGCCGCGTGCAGTGCACTCCCGATCTCATGCCCGCCGACATCACGGGCACCAACGTCTTCAACCTCGGCACCAACAGCTTCGATCTGCACCGCGGACCAATCTTCACGGACCTTCTCCTGGCGGACGAGATCAACCGCACTCCGCCCAGGACCCAGTCCGCTTTGCTCGAAGCCATGGAGGAGGGCCAGGCCAGCATCGACGGCGTATGCCATCCCCTGCCCTCCGGCTTCACCGTACTGGCCACGCAAAACCCCATCGAATTCGAGGGCACTTACCCTCTGCCCGAGGCGCAACTCGACCGTTTCCTGCTGAAGATCCGCATCCAGTACCCCACCGAGGCGCAGGAAGTGGACATCCTCGCCCGCTACGACCAGGGCTTCGATCCGCGGCGCCTGCAGGCGATGCCGCTGGAACCTCTGCCGGAAGGGCTGCTGACCGCCGCTCGCGGCGAGGTCGCTGAGGTCAAAGTGGAACCGACCCTATGTTCCTACGCCGTTGCCATTGTTCGCCGCACTCGCGACTGGCCCGCCATCGCACTGGGGGCCAGCCCGCGCGCCGCCATCGGGCTCTTCTTCGTCGCCCGCGCTCTGGCCGCCATGGACGGCCGCGACTATATGCTTCCGGACGACATCAAGACCGCCGCTCCGCCAGTTCTGCGCCACCGCCTGATGCTCAAACCCGACGCCACGCTTGATGGCCTGACCCCGGACCTCGTGATCCAGCAGGTGCTCTCGTCGGTCGATATTCCTCAGGTCTACAAGAAATGACAGGCTCGCTCACACCGCCGCCCATTCAGGCTCCAGCGGAGCCGCGGCGGCGCCTGCCTTTCGGCTTCGGCCGTCGGTTCTTCCTGGCCCTGTTGCCTGGCTTGCTCTGGCTGGTGCCCGCCTGGCGTTGGCCCACGGCCGTGACCGGACTCTGGATCTGGGATGCCGTGATTCTGGCCGCCTGGCTGTATGATCTTCTCCGGTTACCCGCGCCTGGGCAACTCAGCGTCACCCGCACCTGGGACAGCCCCCTCATCCTCGCCCACGGCGCGCGGGTCACTCTCACGCTGGAAAACTCGAGCGGCCTCACCATACGTGCCAGCCTCGTGGACGTCGCGCCGCCGGGCTTGGCGGAGGAGGTCCCGCAGTTGGCCATCGAAGCTGCCCCTGGACAGCGCGCTTCCGCCGAGTACGGTGTCGTTGGCCGAGTACGCGGGGATCACTCCACAGGGGCGGTCTACCTCCGCTACCAGTCCGTGATCGGCCTGGCTGAGCGCTGGGCCGCCGCCCCACTCACGCAGACCGTCCGCGTCCTGCCGGACCTGCCTCAGGCCCGTTCTGAAGCTCTCATTGTCATACGACACAAGCAGGTGGAAATCGAGCAGCGCCGCCGCCAGTTGCGCGGCCTGGGACGGGAGTTCGAAACCCTGCGCGACTACCGCCAGGGCGACGACCTGCGCGACATCTGCTGGACCGCCACCGCCCGCCGCCACCATCTCGTCACCCGAACCTATACCGCCGAACGCAGTCAGACCATCTGGCTGGTCGTCGACGCCGGCCGCTTGTCTCGGACACTCGTCGAACAGCCGGGCTCTTCGCTGCGCCTCACGAAACTCGACCATGCCGCCAATGCGGCCCTCACTCTGGCCGTTCTCGCCAGCCAATGTGGCGACAAGGTGGGCCTCCTCGCCTACGGACGTAGCGTGCAGAAGTCGATCGCACCCAGTCGCGGCCCCCTGCATCTGCGCCTGATGGTGGAATCCATCGCGGGAGTCCGGGCCGAAGCCGTGGAAGCGCAGCACGGCCGGGCCGCCCGCGCCCTCCTGAAGGCCCAGAGCCGCCGCGCCCTCATCGTCTGGATCACGGATTTCGCCGAAACGCCGGGCACCCCGGATGTCATCGAGCATGCGATCCAGCTCAGCCAGCGGCACCTGGTTGTCTTCGGCGCGCTCAGTCAGCCCGACCTCGGGCTCTTGGCGGCACGCACACCGCGGAACAAGCACGAGATGTACCGCCACACCGCCGCCCTTGAGATCATGCAGCGGAGGGAAGTGATGATGCGCTCGTTGCGGCAGCAGGGGGTCCTGGCGCTCGACCTGCACCCGGACAATCTGTCGACGTCGTTGCTCAACGAGTATCTGCGCGTGAAGGACCGGAGCCTCTTGTAGACCACGGCCCGAACAGGTAAGCCAGCAGACAGGCAAACAGGACGCCCGCGAGAAGAAACTTCAGGGAAACCGCTGTCCCGGTCGCCGAGAAGAAGCCTTCGATCGACCCGGCCACGAGTAGCATAGGAATCGCCCCGACCATCAGCCGGATTGCACGCCCGCCGGCCTGGACCAACGATGCCCGTCGCGGCAGCAGCCCGGGAAACAGCAACCCTCGTGTGATCTCCAGACCCGCGCCCCCGGCAATGAAGATCGCCGGGAGTTCCAGCACTCCATGCGGCGCCACAAAACTCCACAAGGGAAGCGCCATGCCGGCGGCGTATGTGGCGGCGCCCACCACGCCGAGCAGGAGGCCATTGAAAAACATCAGATACAGCGGCCCCAGCACTGTGATCCCACCGGCACAGGCGGCGAAGGCCACGCTGAGATTATTCGTCGTAATCTGCGACGCCGCCACCGGCTTCATCGCCACCACGGAGTGCGTCCACATCTCGTGCCGTTCGATGCTCACCATCATCTGCGGCCCCAGAATCCTATGGGCGAAGGAAGGGTCATATGCCGTCACCACCCACCCCACAATCGCGGCCAGAAAGAAGATGGCCGTGGCCAGGGCCGTCATCGGCAAAGTCTGGCGGAAAATGGCGGGGTAAGACAGCGCGAAAAAGTCGACCACGCCGGAAAGTTTGGGCCGCTGCCCCATGTACAGCAGATTGTGGCCCCGCCCCAGCAGATGGTTGAGATAATTGGATAGTTGCGAGCTTGAGACATCTTCGCTTACGGTCGAGAGGTCGGCCGCGGTTTGACGGTAAAGCAGCCCGAGTTCCCGCAATTCGGCATGATTGAGTTTGGTGAGTCCGCCCGATGCAACTTCGACCAGCCGTTCCAGCCGCTTCCAGTGAGGTTGCCGTTTTTTGATCCAGGCAGTAGATACCATGTCGCCAATTCCATCTGACCCGATCCCGCCGGCCCCGGCGTTGTTCGATGTCCACTCCATCGAGACGCCGGAACAGACTCGCCTTCACTTCCAGCTCGCCGGAATCGGAAGCCGCTTTCTGGCCATGGCCATCGACACGACGATTCAAATCGTCGCATTCCTGGCCGGGCTTCTTATTTTAGCCGTCAGCGGGGGGCGCCTGTTTATGGTGTTTGCCTTTATTCCACAGCAGTGGTGGACCGCCGCCAGCGTCGCCTTCAATTTCGTCCTCTACTACGGCTACTTCACCATTTTCGAAATCGCCTGGCGAGGCCAGACGCCGGGCAAACGCATCATCGGGATTCGCGTGATCAAGGAGAGTGGCCGGCCCCTGGCGCCGGCCGAGACCATCGGGCGCAATCTCCTGAGGATCGTGGACCAGTTGCCTGGCATCTACGCCGTTGGACTGCTTACCGCGCTATTCAATGCGCAAAGCAAGCGGCTGGGCGATTTCGTCGCCGGCAGCATCGTCATCCGGGAGCAGAAACACGCATCCACGTGGCAGGATCTGGAGGATGCTTCCATTGCAACAAGCGCCTTCGCGGGACACCGCCTGTCCGCCGCACACGTCACACTCATAGAAGCCTTTGCCGCCCGGCGATCCGATCTGCCGGTGGACTTGCGCAGCCAGATGGCCCATCAGATCCTGATGAAGCTCCAGGCCGCCAATGAACTGCCGCCGGGCGTCACGGGCTCCCCTGAGTCCATCCTGGACGAACTGCTGCGCGCCCATCGCGCCACGGGCGGATACGTTTGATCAGGCCACCACGCGCTGGATCACATTGCCGCCAAAGTCGGTGAGCTTCTCCTGGCGTCCGTTGTTCAGATACCAGAGTTGATTCTGGTCGAGCCCCAGCGAGATGGAGAATGGTCGCGTGAAAATCTCGCATGTGATAGACCTCGCTGACGCGCTTTGAGCCCGAATTCGTCGGTCTCGCCGATCGCGTTACCGCCTTTGACTCCTCCGCCCGCGAACCACATCGTGTAGCCGTGCGGATTATGGTCGCGGCCGTTTCCGGTCTGTGAAGTGGGCAGGCGTCCGAACTCGCTGCCCCAGATGACGAGCGTAGAATCGAGCAGACCGCGCGATTTCAGATCCTTCAGCAGGGCCGCGATCGGCTGATCGGTCATGCCGCACATCTTCTCGTGATTGTCCACCAGATCTTTGTGCGCGTCCCACTGGATCGAAACCGGCCCGCCGCCGGAATACAGTTGGACGAAACGGACTCCGCGTTCGACCATGCGGCGGGCCAGCAGGCACCGCGACCCGAAATCCTGCGTGTGCTTCTGATCGAGGCCGTAGAGTTTGCGCGTCGTGTTCGGATTCTTTCGTCAGATCCACCTCTTCCGGCGCGTAGCTCTGCATCCGGAAGGCAAGCTCGTACGACGCAATGCGCGCCGACATTTCGGTGTCGCTGGGATCCGTGTCGATGTCATTCATCTTCTGGAGCAGATCCAGCGTGGCGCGCTGGCGTTGCTGCGTGACGCCTGGCGGTGGCTGGAGATTCAGAATCGGCGTCGCGCCGGGGCGCAGCAGCGTGCCCTGATGCACCGCGGGCAGAAATCCGGCGCCCCAGCACGGCGTCCCTCCCTCCGGCGTACCTCTCCGGCTGCGGCAAGACGACATACGCCGGCAGGTTGTCCGACTCTGTACCCAGTCCATACGTCACCCAGGCGCCCAGGGACGGATAGCCCATCAGAATGCGGCCGGAATGCACGTGGTACATAGCCGGAGCATGCACGACACTGTCGGTGTGGAAACTCCGGACGAAGCACAGGTCGTCGACACACCGGGCCAGATTCGGCATCAGTGTGGAGACCCAGGCCGCCGGACTGGCCGTGCTGCTGGAACGCCCAGGGCGATGACAGCAACGGAGTGCTGCCATCGGTGAACTGGCTCTGAATCTTGCCGTAGCTCTCCGGCAGCCGCTGCCCTTCGTACTTCTTCAGCCCGGGCTTTGGATCGAAGGTGTCGATCTGGCTGGGCGCGCCCACCATGAACAGGAAAATGACAGACTTGGCCTTCGCAGGGAAGTGCCGGCGGCTTCGCGGCCAGTGGATTGACCCGCGGGGCGGCCTTCCCTTCCCGCGCCAGCAGGCTCTGCAGCGCAATCGCACCAAAGCCATGCGCCGCGTCCAGCAGCACATTGCGACGCGAACGGGCCACTGGAATATGGCCGCGAGAATCAGGGGATGTAGATGAACTCATTTCGGTTCAACAGCGCGAGGCAGAACTCCTGAAGCGTGCCTCCCTTGGTGAAAAAGTCCCGTGCCATGACAATCTCCGCCGGCTTCGGCGAACGAGCCAGCGCCAACTGGTACGCGCGCTGGATGCGGACCGAGGATGCTGCGCCCGCCTGGTCGACCCGCTTCGCAAACGCCGCCGACTGCTCTGCCATGAAATCGCTATTGATCAGCGAGAGCGCCTGCAGCGCATGCGTCGAAACCGGACGATATGCGCAGGACGTCATCGCATCCGGCTGGTCGAAGTTGGCCAGCATGGGCAGCCTGACTGTGCGCTTATTCAGGAGGTAGAGCGAGCGCCGGTAGATCTGCGCATGGTCCTTCGGCAGCGGCCACAGGTTGTCGTTTTCATACTCCGTGAAGATTGAGTCGTAGACTTCTTTTTCTATCGGAACGCGGATCGGCGGCCCACCCATCTCCAGCTTGAGCATCCCGCTGACTGACAGCACGGAGTCACGAATCGCCTCGCCTTCCAGGCGGCGCCGGTTCATCCGCCAGTACAACTTGTTGTCTGGATCCACCGCCTCCCGGACCGCATCACGCGCCGAGGACTGGCGATAGGCGCTCGACGTGAGGATCAGGCGGTCGATCGCTTTGATGTTCCAGCCATTCGACACGAACTCCGCGGCCAGCCAGTCGAGGAGCTTTGGGTTCGTGGGCCGCTCACCCATCACCCCAAAATCATTGGGCGTGCCGACAAGCCCGCGCCCCATCCGGAACTGCCAGATGCGGTTGACCATCACCCTGGCGGTCAGCGGATGATCCGGCTGCGCCAGCCATTCAGCCAGTGCCGTGCGGCGTCCGGCGGCTTCCAGCGGAACCGGTTTGGCTGCATTCGCGGTCAACACCAGCGGCAGCCCCGGCTGCACGGTGCCGAGCTTCATGCGATGGTCGCCGACCTTCAGAACATTGGTCTCCTCGGGCTTCTCCCGATTCACCACGGCATACGCGGCAGCCGCCGGCGCCGGCTCGTCCAGCTCAATCGCGTGCAACTGTCGACGGAGGCCCGCTCGGCGCTCTAGCTCCGGCTTGGGGACTCTCGCCAGCACCTCATCCCAGGAAGGAGTGATCTGATCCTTTGCGTTCTTCTGCTTCTCACGATCGGCCTCGGAGAGCTTCTCCTTCGGAACATCCAGCAGGGCCTGCACCGCCGGGTCGAGTTTCGCCCGGCGTTCGGCCATGATCGCTTCCTTGTACGGCTTCTCGATGGCCGTGATTTCGTCCTGCACCGGCTTCAGTCGCGCTTCATACGCTTTATGCGCTGCGTCATAGCGGGCCTTCTCTTCCGCGCTGGCCAGCGGAACTTCTTTGCCCTCGGTCCCGCCAAACACTGCCTGCAGCCGGTAGTAGTCTGTCTGCAAAATCGGGTCGAACTTGTGGTTGTGGCACCGCGCGCAGTTCATCGTCAGCCCCAGAAAGACGTTGCTGACGCCCGCGGTCATCTCGACCAGAACTTCCTGCCGGTTCAACTCGACATCCTGGTTGCCGCCCGTCAGGTGCTCCGGACCGGCGCGATGGAACCCAACGGCGATCACCGCATCCTGCTTCCCGGGCCAGAGCTCATCTCCGGCAATCTGCTCTTTCAGAAAGACGTCATACGGCTTCCCGCCATTGAAACTGCGGACCACATAGTCGCGATACCGCCACGCATGGGCCCGTTCGAGATCATGCTCAAATCCATTGGTGTCGGCATAGCGCGCCACATCCAGCCAGCGCTGCGCCCAGCGCTCCCCATACTGCTCGGACGCCATCAGCCGGTCCACCAGCCGCTCGTAGGCGTCCGCCCGCCTGTCACTCAGAAACGATGCCGTGTCTTCCGGCTTCGGCGGCAGCCCCGTCAAATCCAGGGTCACCCGCCTCAGCAACCGGAGCTTGTTCTCCTCCGCCGAAGGTTTGATCGATTTGGCCTGGAGACTTTCCAGAAGAAACGCATCAATCGGATTGCGGACCCAGGGACTATTGAGTTGGGGCGGATCCGGACGGTACGACCTTCTGGAACGACCACCAGTTTCTGCGACCGAGAATGCGCGCGCGGTCCTTGTCGGTGTCGCCGTGATATTCGGCGGCGGCCAGAAGTCCAGCGACGGCCAGCAAGCCCCATAGTTTCATTGCATCGCCCCAGCGAACACAGACGCGAAAACGCACGTTCCAGATGAGGGCAATTATACAACGCCGGGTCCTCGCCTCCGTCGTCGTATGGCTCCGCTATCCTGGAAGAAATGAGCTATCTGGACAATCTGGAAAACAATCTGAAGGCGCTCGAGTCGCGGGAAGAACGGGATCCGGAGAAGATCAAACGGGAACTGGACGCAAAAGCGGCCGAACGGGCAGCGGCGCTGAAGGCGGCGCCCCACGCCGACGCCTTGAAGACCAGTCGTTATACCCAGAAGTTTCTATCGGCCTGCCGGACCATCGGTCACGCCCAGCGCACCTTTGTCGACTTTCGCTGGTCAGGCACCACGCTTCTGCTCGAAGCAAAGGGCCGCCGCCTGGAACTTCGCCCGGAGGCGGAGGGCATCCAGGCAGTATGGGTGGAAGGTGGCGCCGACATCCGCACCGAACCGGTCGACTTGAACACGGACCCGCAGGAACTGGCGCGGAAATGGCTGGCCGCCCCGGAAACACCCCAGAGCTGACGCCTACCCCAGCGTCCGCATTCGTTTGATCCAGACCAGTCGCATCGGTCTCGAAGACCGCAGTCCGCCCAGTCCCACCACAAAACGAACTTCCGTTCGCGTCCTCACCAACAACCCAGCCCCATTCCGAACCTGATTTCGCTCGGATGCCCCATAACTGGGCGAAATGCCGGTGGCATGGCGATTGCCTTATGAGGGTGTCCTCAAAAGGACCATCTTCACAGCGGATTAGGAGAAGTCATGCACGATCTGGATCGCACCCAACTGGAAATGTCAGATACAGGGGAGTTCGAAGCGGAGTCGTCCGACTACGAGCTCGACTCTGAATTTGAATTCGAGGCGTACACCGGAACCAATGGCGGCGCCGAACTAGGTGCTGTTCGGATTCTATCGTGTTTCCCTATTAACCTT
>JASGIE010000075.1:0-27495 GCA_049841055.1 Paludibaculum sp.
ATCGGGATCCTGATTGCGACTACCTTTACGGCAGGGTCAGTGGAAGAGCGGTTGGATGCGGTGAAGGCCAGCGGACTGGCTACGGTCCAGATGAGCATGGTGTGCGCCGGTCTGGCGGAGATGCCTGATGAGATTCCGGCGGAGCTGCCGGGGCGGATGCGGCGGGCAGCGGCGGACCGTGGGGTAGGAATCGCGAGCGTTACGGGCACTTTCAACATGTGCCATCCGGATGAGGAGCAGCGCCGGGCGGGCCTGCGGAGGCTGCGGGTGTTGGCGGAGGCGTGCGCGCCGATGGGTACGCGTTTCATTCATATATGTACGGGGACGCGGAATCCCGCGAGTATGTGGCGGCCTCATCCAGACAATGGCTCGGCGGAGGCATGGCGGGACATGTCCGCCTGTGTGCGGGCGGCGACGGAGATTGCCCGGCAGGCGAAGGTGGTGCTGGCGTTTGAGCCGGAGATGAGCAACGTTGTCGATTCGGCGCGGAAGGCGCGGCGGTTGCTGGATGAGATTGGGTCGCCCCATCTGAAGGTCACGATCGATCCGGCGAATCTGTTCCATGCGGGGGAGCTGCCTCGCATGAAGGAGATTCTCGACGAGGCGTTCGCGCTGTTGGGGAAGGAACATGGTGGTGGCGCACGCGAAGGATCTCGACCGGGATGGCGAGGCAGGGCATAAGCCAGCCGGGCAAGGGGTGCTCGATTATGACCGGTATATTGCACTGCTGCGGAAGTATGACTATCCGGGACCTTTGTTGTTGCATGGGTTGAGCGCGGCACAGGTGCCGGGGTGTCTGGCGTATGTGCGGGGGAAGATGGAGTCGTCGCGGAAATTAGTGCTGTAACGGGGCGATTGAGGAGATCGCAGGGAAAGAGACCGCCCTCGGCAGTGTGAGGAGTGGTTTGTGCTGTATGGCCGCAGTGAAAATCCCATTCACATTTACAATTTGAAATCGCAGAGATGAAGTTCTGATCATTCTCGCGAAGCAAAACAAATATTAATGGGATTCGGCAGCGATTGAGTGACCGTGGCGCGGGCAGATGGCGGCATTTGGATGTAGCGGTGGTTCGAAGGCCGGCGCATAGAGGAAACGGCCGCTGATTCCTTGTGGTTTGGGGTGCTTGCGCACCTCTGCCGTTTTGGTGCCTGGACTCCCAAGAAGCGCTGAAAATCATCGAGTTAGCGTGCCGGGTGCCGGGCAGCTGAAGATGTGGCCGCAGCTTCGAGGCAGTATTGGTCGAGCGCTACAAAAATCCTCGCTTTTGAGGCTGAAGCGTAATGCGGCGGTGCGACGTACGCCGGCCGAGAATCAAGATCGTGGGAGTTTGCGGCGACATCCGGCTTAAAGTATCAGAGATCTTCCACCGATATTTAGTTGTCAATCATCGAGCTCCATTGCGGTTGTTAAGCCTCGTGAAAAGTATTTCGAAATTGAACTCCCAGGGAAGCAAGAACCAAGAAGTGATCAGTGGCACGTGGCTGAAAAGTGCCGCTTCGCATCGTTGGCACGCAACTTTTGGGCGGCTCTCCCCTTCCGGCCTGCGCGATTGGCTGTGCATGCGCATCGCCAATGGGAAGTTCTGGACCGCGGCAGGTTTGCGGCGCTTGTCCTGTGAGGGATGGGTGGATCTGGCGGCAAAGCAGAGGTGTTTCGCGCTCGGTGCCGCACTTGTGAAGCAGACAGAAGTCGAGGGCGCTGTTCGGCGGGACCGGGTGGCGAGATGGAACTGATGCTTTCCGGCGAGTGGCCGCGGGCTGACGAGGACAGGAGCACGATGTTGAGGGAGGATGGCGGGCAGGGCCGGTATCCGGATTCGAGTGGTCTCGCGCTCTCTGAGGGAGCCGGGATGATGACGCTGATCCGGGAAGCGAAGTCGATGGCGGCGGCGACGGAGGAGCAGGCGGAAGCGTCGCTGAACGTCGCCTCGGCCATGGCGCTGAGCGTTCGCATGGTGGCGGGCATGATGGGCGAGATGTCCAGCCGGATGGCGGAGGTGAGTGCGAAGGTTGACACCGCACAGGAGCAGGTTTCGAAGGCAGGAGCGAGCGCGACGAAAACGACGGCCGGAGTGGAGCGCCTGACGAATGCGGTTCAGCAGATTACTTCCATTGCGCACACGATCAACGAAATCGCCAGAATGACGAGGCTGCTTTCCCTCAACGCCTCGATTGAGGCGGCGCGGGCGGGCCGTGCCGGAGCAGGTTTCGCGGTGGTGGCGGGAGAAGTGAAGTCGCTGGCGCAGAGGACGGCTGAGGCGACTGAGGAGATCGGCGAGCGGCTTACGGAGATTTCGATCGCTCAGCGGGAGGTCGTCCAGACGGTGGCGTCGTTCAGCGAGCTGTTTTCGCAATTGTCGACGATTTTCGCGAATATGCGAACGACTGTTGCGGAGCAGAGTGCTGGCGTCAGCGCGGTATCCTCCTACGCGTCCGACGCGGCGGAGAACGCTGATCAATTGACCGCTTCGCTGGACGAAATCTGCGCCACCGCACGCTCCGCCACGCAGCACTGGCGGCAAGGAACCGAATGAAGGAACAAGGAGTAAATCGATGCCACTGATGACCTGGAACGACAGACTGAGCGTGGGGGTTGCCGCGCTGGATGCCGACCACAAGAAGCTCGTCGATATGATGAACGAGCTATACGACGCGGTACAAGCCGGACGGGGGAAGGACGCAGTCGGGAAGACGCTGGACGGCCTGATTTCCTACACTACGGTGCACTTCGCGCGGGAGGAGAAGTTTTTCTCCCAGACGAGTTATCCGGCCGCGGCGGCGCACAGGAAGGAGCACTCGGATCTGACCCAGCAAGTGCTGGACGTGCAGAAGAAGTACCAGGCCGGCGCATCCAGTGTTGTGTCCCTGGAGGTGATGAACTTCCTGAAGAACTGGCTGCTGAACCATATCCAGGGCAGCGATAAGAAGTACGCGCCGCATCTGAACGCGAACGGAATCCGCTGATTATTCGGCGAAGTAGCCCTGGCGGGCGCGGACCTGGAGTCCTTTTGCGCCTTTGACTTCCACGTTGATTTTGCGCCAGCCGCGGTGTTCGCCCGAGGAGGGCTGGAAGGCGACGAGGTAGCCGTGGGCGAGGTCCTGGGAGATTCTCTCGAAGACTTCGGCGATTTCAGCGGGTTTGTGGATGAGGAAGGGAACTCCGCCGGTGGATTGGGCGATGTTGTTTAGCTGGCTGACGAGTTCCGGGTGGAAGACGGCTTCGCCCTGGGCGATGGTGAAGATGGGTACGCCGCGCTGCCTGGCTTTCTCGATGGCCAGTTGAGCGGAGAGCATGCTGGCGTTGTCGGCGCCATCGGTGAAGACGATGATGGCCTTCTTGCCGGTGCGGGCGGCGAGATCGTGATTGACGCGAACCAGGGCTTCGTAGAGGGCGGTCACTCCGCAGGCGTGGAGTTTGAGGATGGCGCGTTTGGCGGCCTCCTTGTCCTGGGTGAAGGGGACCTGGGTGGTGACTGTGTCGTCGAAGGTGTAGACGGCCGCCGAGTCGACGGGGCGAAGGTCGGCGAGAAGCTGCAGGGCGGCGCTTTTCAGCTTGGGCAGAGTGGTGACCATGCTGCCGGAGGTATCGAAGACGAGGGCCACGGAGACGCCGGCCATGCGGCTTTCGAAGGCGAAGACGGGCATGGCCTCGCCTTCCTCGAGGATGGTGAACTGACTGGAAGCGAGATCGTCGGCGTAGCGGCCGCGGCTGTCGGTGACGGTGGCATAGGCTTCCACGACGCGTCCGCGCGCCTGGAAGACGAGGTCAGCGCCGTCGGCGGGTGGTGCGTCCGCTCCTGCGGAAGGTTCGAGACGGGCCGCCGGTCCGGCGGAGGCCACCTCCGCGGATGATTCGGAGGCCGGGAGGGAGGCGCCCGCCGTCCTGTCCCGCAGGGGTTGGGCCGCTTCGGCGAAGGTCGCAAATCCGCCCTCGAAATAACTACCCGACGGGCCGCTGGAGATGTGCAACGACGAAGGCGGGAAGAGCAGGGAGGAACCTCCGGCAGCGACGAAGCGATGCTTGCGGAGGAGTTTCTGATCTTCGGCAACCAGAAGAAAGCCGGGGTCAAGGATGGCGGCGTAGACCGCTCCGGTCAAGGCGTGGAAGGTGGAGAGGGAGCCGGATTGAGGATCGAGTCCGTTGAGGCGGGGGATGTCCTGGAGGCGGCGGAGTTCCTCGAAGGCCTCGCGACGGCGGCCGGTGAGATGGAGGAGGCGGGTGATGAGGGCTTCCTCGAGGTCGGGTGTACCGCCGGCGATGGCGCGTAAGGCGGCGAGGGCCGCGGTGGAGGAGTTGGGCGGACGCAGATCGAGACACACCTGTTGAAAGGACTGGCCGGCCTGCGCAGGCGTGAGGGATCCGGCTTTGGCGGCCAGGACGATGATCTGGATGAGGGAATGCCATTCGCCGAGGAGCGTGTTGCGCTCGGTGTCCGGTGCGCGGGCGGCAGCGGCGGTGAATTCCTCCAGGGCATGGAATGCGGGTTCGTCGAGGGTGGGAAGTTTTTCAAAGTAGCCGTCCAGGTTGCGCCACTGGCCGTAGTTCCGGGCAAGCAGGCGGGCGGCTCCGGCGGGAGAGGGGGGCGCCGCGCTGGTTTTCGAGTTGGACAATGGCGGTGAGGGCTTCCAGGGGAGCGTGGCCGAGCAGGATCTCGTCGTCGGTCTCGGTGTCCTTGCCCCAGGCGGTGCGGCCGCCGGGGAAGCGAACCCGGCCGTTGGAGTCGAGAGGCAGGGATTGCAAAAAGTGCTCATGCCAGCTTGTGGGGGCGAGGATGGATCCGGGCACGGGGGCCGAGTCGCGGAACCATTTATAGAAGGCCTCGGCGCGTTCGGGGGTCTGGGTGAAGAACTGCTGCTGAGGAGGGCCGGCGTGCGCGAGGTGGTGGTAGAAGGCGAGGAGGCGGCCCTGGTCCTTTTCAAACAGAGCCCGGAGGAAGGGGGCGAGGGTTTGTGGTTTGGCGCCGGCCAGCCGGGCCCAGAGGGGTTCCGCTTTTGAGCCGCCGGGGAGAATGAGGTGGCCGGCGGTGATCTCGATGGAGTCAGCGAAGGCGGCGGTGAGGGCGGAGTACTTCACAATGAGGTTGGCCAGACCGATGGCTGAGACCAGGGTGGCGGCGGAATCGGTATCCATGGCGCCGATGCCGGAATAGACTCTGGCGAAGCGCCGGTCGCGCAGGAAGATTTCGGCGGGACCGCCGGCTGCTTCGGGGACACCTTTCAAGAGCAGGCTCCAGGCCGCGCCGCCGACGAGCCGAGCGGTTTCCCTGGGGATCTCGAAGGTGAATTCACGACCGTGCTGGAGGGCGCTGCGCAGATCCAGTTCGTCCACGCCCAGCACCGCCAATGCCCGCTGGCGGAGGGCGTCATCCTTGCGTCCTACGTCTTCCAGGGCGTAGCCCTCGCCGGAGGGCACCAGTTTCCAGCCGAGTTCGGCGAGGATGGCGCGCGTTCTGCGCAATGCGGCGTCGCCGGTGGTGGAGAGGCGGATGAAGGAGCCCTTTTCGGTGTGCGCGCCGAGGCTTTCGAGGGCGTTCATGGCGGGGATGAAACTGGTGATGGCCTCCTGATCCTCGAGTGTGCGGTTAGGGCGATCGGGGCGGCCGGCGGTGATGGCCCGGCAGTAATCGAGGAAGAAGCCGTGGGGCGAGGGAACGACGGGCAATTGCGCGATGGCGGCAAAGGCTTTGATTCCGCCCGGCACCTGCGCTTCGCCGGTAGCGGCGAGGTTCAGATCGATGTTGCTGAGTTCCCCGGAGAGGTCGGCGGGCGGCTCCTTGCCGAGGTTCTCGATCCGTTGGGTGATGGCGGCGGCTTCCCTGGAGCGGGGATTGGCGGCGAGGTAGGTGCGGAGGTCCCTGGCGGCGGCATTGTAATCGCCTTTGGCTTCGAGGATGAGGCCGCGGATGTATTCGGCGCGTTTGAATTCGTGCAGGCGGTCGAAGCGGATGGCGTCGGCGACGCGAGCGAGGGCCTGATCGTAATTGCGCATCTGGTAGAGGGCCGTGGCGCTGTAAAGGAAGGCTTCGAGATAGGCGTGCCTGGTGTCGACGGTGAAGAGTTTGTCGCAGGTGGCGGCGACGGCCGGCCAGTCCTTCAGACCGGCCTGGGTCTGGATGAGCATCTGATAGGGGGCGATGGGTTTGGGATCGAGCTCGACGGCGCGTTCCAGAGTGCGGCGGGCGTCGTCGAGTTTCTGCTGGCGGGAGAAGACTCCGCCGAGGGCCGCCCAGGCGGGGGCGAATTTTGGTGCGGCCTGGGTGGTGGCGCGGAGAGGGGCTTCGGAGCCGTTCCAGTCGTTGGCAGTGAGGCGTTTGACGGCTAGTTCCCAACTGCGGGCAGCGGCGCGCGGCAGGGAAACGCTTTCCTTCACAAAGAGAGTGGCGCTTTGGGATTTTGGCGTAAGGATGAGGTCGGGCAGGCGGGGGTTGAGCGTGATGCGGCGGTCGGTGAGGTCGATGCGGGAGGAGATGACGCCGGGGTGGGAGGCCTCCAGGTTGCAGGGCAAGCCGGAGAAGCCGTTGACGCCGGTGTAGACCTGGCCCAACTCGTTGACGAAGAGGCGCAGGACGAACTCGCCGGTTTTGCGGGAGGTGACGGCTTCGCGGACGGGTTGCTGCATGCCGTAGCAAACGCGCTGGACGGTGACCATGTACGGGGGGACGGCGCCGTCTTCCATGACGACTTTGCCGCGCAGGAAGACATCGTGCTGGGCGGCGGCCGGAAGGGTCGTCATGAGTCCGGTGAGAACCGGATACAGGAGAGGGTGGAGTCGACGCGGCACGATGATAGTACAACAGCGTATCGCAATGGGGTGGGGAGGCTGGGGTTCGGGGGTGCGATCTTACGATGGTGGGCATCGTGGGGTGTCTTCGCGGGACAACTTCACCGAATGTACCGCCTGTTGTACTTGCATCTCTGCGCTAAGCGCCAGATCCCTAAAGGGCTGTCCAGCGTAGGCCGCTCGGCCGGCGCCTGTTCGTTCAATAGACGCAGATAGGTCAGCCGGGCACGGCGCGAATGAAACACTGACTGACGGTCGGTCGCACGATGAGTAATGTGATGCCTTACGCTAGGCGCGATGCATCGAGCGGATCGTGGCGTTTGCGCGGCACTCAATGTGCGCCCAGGGACTCAATGTAGTCCCGAATGCTTAGCGGTTCTCTTTGGAGGATCGCGGTCAGGACGAGGCTGTTTCCACCCATTGGAGAATGGGCATAGTAGTCGAAGATGCGCTTCATCGCTTCGCGCTGTTCTGGTGCGAAGCTCTGGTGCGACGCTGCTTCCCATTGGTCAAAGGAGGGCTCGCCCGCCTGGATCTCCCGGCCCAGGACTTCCGACATAACTTTGGCGATCTCCACCCGATTGAGAAGCCCGGCGCACAGTTCGAATGTTCCAAAGGTGAGGCGGTCTTCCGCGAACGCAATGGAGACGGCCTCCGCCACATCCCGATAGTCGACATGCGCGGTCCGGGCGGTTTTCGGAAATGGCTCGTTGAATACGCCCGTGGACAGGATCCCGGGCCACGCTTTCCCAATGTTCTGAAAGAAATTAGCAGGCTGCAGAACGACATACTCCAACCCGGACGCGTAAAGCGCATCCTCCACCGGGATCTTACTCGCGTGATTGCTGAGCCGCGTAATCGTCGGTTGAATCACCGATGAGAACACGAGCTTGCGTACGCCCGCTTTTTTGGCCGCCTCCATCACGTTGAGACCCAATTGGGACTCATCTGCCACGAACGCGGGCCCAATGTGGAATACACCCTGCACCTGCCGCATCGCGGCGTCCAGACTCGCGATGTCGCGTAGATCGCCAATGGCTACGTCCTCGTAGCCGTGGCTCCTCAGAACGTCCGCTTGGGCCTGGCTTCTGACCAATGCGCGGACAGCGATCCCTCGCCTCCTGAGCGCGGCTGGAACCTGACCCGCGAATGAACCTGCAGCGCCAATGGTCAGTACTCTCGGACTGATGTGTTTCATTCGTTCCTCACGTTCTGGCGCTATTAAGACAGAAGGTGGGCTGCGGGACCATTGGACGAAGGTATCGGCGTATCGGCTTGCGCGGGATTGGGGCGGAGGGGGATGTTCGCTACATTAACGCTGTGCAGCCGATTTGGGAATGGAGATCTGTTCGTTTGTTGAGCCGAATGTTGGGTGCTCTCGCGGGCTGGCGAGAGTCCGGTCCTCTGATTGCAGTGGGAATTGGCGTGACGTTTGCCTTTTCCGCAGTACGACAAAGCCGGTTTCCGCGAAGCAAACCTGGCTTCACTCGGGAGTTCTCCTTGTGCGGTGAATGCCTGCCGGGATGTGCTCTGTGAAGATCTGATCGTTGGATGGCTCGGCTTTTGCGGGTCTAGAGTTGGAGGAGGACCCTGCTGCTAAGGTGGCTTCGGTGGTAGGACGCTGTTGTCCTCGGGCTGGCGTGGCCCGTTGCATTGAAGACGCCACGGAGTGAGGCGCCTTTCAATTACCCACAAGTCTGGCTGGGTTTCGCAGGATCGGCCATAAGATGAGTAGGCAGGATGCCGAAACAAAAGTGGGTAGAGCTGTTTCAGGCTGCGGAAGGCGAAGATCCGGCGACTCGGAGGTCCGGTGTCTCCGGTGAGCTGAGCCAGGAGCTGGCCGGATGTTTCTTTCAGAACGTTCGGCTGGGACGCCGGTTTCATAAGCTCGTCGGGCAGTTGGGGCGAAAACTCGGGCAATCGATTCCGCTGGCTTGCCAGGACTGGACCAACACCAAGGCGGCGTACCGGTTTCTGGCAAACCGGAGGGTTCATGAGGGGCAGATTCTGGCTGGGCATTTTCGTGCCACGCGGGATCGAGCTGCGGCCGTGTGCGGTCGGATCCTTGTCCTGCATGACACGACGGAATTCACTTACTACGGTCAATCCGCCGAGGCGCTGGGATTGCTGCACAAGGGTTTCAGAGGTGCAGGGCAGGAGCCGTACATTGTGCGTGGCATTCTCATGCATTCCAGCCTCGCGGTGACCATGGAGGGGCTGCCGCTCGGCCTTACGGCGATCAAGTTTTGGACGCGAGACCGGTTCAAGGGCACGAATGCCTTGAAGCGGACGATCAATCCGACGCGGGTGCCGATTGAAAAGAAGGAAAGTGTACGCTGGCTCGAAAACCTGCGGCAATCGGAAGAGCTACTGGGCGAGACCTGCACCTGTGTGCATATCGGTGATCGGGAGAGTGACATATACGAGTTGTTTTGTGCGGCCGTGGCGCACGGCACGAGCTTTCTGGTACGAACCTGCGTCGACCGCCTCGCCGTTGACGGCAAGCAGACGATCGCCGCCGCGATGAAGAAGGTGAAAGTGAAGGCTCTGCACCAGGTCGAGGTCCGCGACGGCAAAGGGGCCGTGTCGCTGGTCACCGTTGCGGTGAAGTATCAACGGCTGCGAGTCCACCCGCCTATCGGAAAGCACAAGGAATATCCGCCACTGCTGCTGACCGTGATTCACGCGCAGGAACGCGGTGAGCCGTCCGACCGGAACCGGATTGACTGGAAGCTCATCACCAATCTGCCCATCCGTTCCCGTGCTGAGGCGCTGGAAAAGCTCTCCTGGTACGCGCTGCGCTGGAAGATTGAGACATTCCACAAGATCCTGAAATCTGGCTGCCGGGCTGAGGCCTCTAAACTACGCGCTGCCGAACGGATCGTGAACCTCATCGCCGTGTTCTGCATCCTCAGTTGGCGAATCTTCTGGATGACTATGATCAACCGCGTAGCACCGGCAGCTAAGCCGGAGGTCGCGCTGACGGAAGTCGAGCAGCAGGTGCTCGACCTGCTGCTTCAGGACGGCCCTGGCCATCGGAGCCGGCCGGCGGTACTCTCCGCATACCTCACAAAAATCGCTCGTCTCGGCGGCTACCTGGCACGTGCTAAAGATCCCCCGCCAGGCAACGCAGTTATGTGGCGCGGTATGTCCAGGCTCATCGACATCGAACTCGGATTCATAATGGGGGCCAAGTTTGTGGGTAATTGAAAGGTGAGGCGCCCGCTTACTGACGTGCGCGGTTCGCAGCGCGGGGGAGACCACTCCCTGACGGTCGTGGTTCGTTGTGGTTGGCCCGATTTGGCGGCCCGCTGGGGTTGAAGACGCCACGGAGTGAGGCGCCCGCTTACTGACGTGCGCGGTTCGCAACGCGGGGGAGACCACTCCCTGACGGTCGTGGTTCGTTGCGGTTGTGTCCGAATTGGTGGCCTACAGGGGTTGGAGAAGTGACGGCGGTGGGTGCCCGCTTACTGACGTGCGCGGTTCGCAGGGTGCTTCCCTGGTGGGCGGGCTGGGATTTCCGGGCCCCGGCGTTACATCTGTTGCGGAAACGACGCCTTTCCTGATTCCGACCAATTTGTCCGCGATTGAGGAAGCCCAAACCATGCGCTCCAGAATTCTTTCCGCTGCTGTTGTCCTGACATCGACGGCCGCCCTGGCGGTCTCGTTCGCTCAGTCTTTGCCTTCCGGCGTCCAGAAAAAAGCTTCCGTGGGCGGGATTACTGAATATGCCTATCCCAACGGGCTGCGGGTGCTCCTGTTCCCGAATCCGGCCAGCCCCAAGATCACGATCAACGTGACGTACCTGGTGGGGTCGCGGCATGAAGGGTATGGCGAGACGGGCATGGCGCACCTGCTGGAGCACATGAACTTCATCGAGACCACCAACGGGCGGCAGATCAAGAACGAGATTGTGAGCCGGGGGGCGGCCTGGAATGGCACGACCTCGAATGACCGGACGAACTACTTCGAGACGGTGCCGGCCACGCCAGAGAATCTCAAGTGGGCTTTGAGCCTCGAGGCCGATCGCATGGTGAACGTGAAGTTCACAAAGCAGATTCTCGATACGGAGATGACGGTCGTGCGGAATGAGTTTGAGCGCGGGGAGAACAGCCCGCAGAGCATTCTGCGCGAGCGGGTCGAGGCGACCGCTTACCTTTGGCACAACTATGGGAAGTCGACCATAGGATCGAAGGACGACCTGGAGAAGGTTCCCGTCGAGCGGCTGGCGGCGTTTTACCGGAAGTACTATCAGCCGGACAACGCAGTGCTGGTGATTACGGGCCGGCTGGACGAGGCGGCCACGCTGGCGGCCGTCAACGATGCCTTTGGCCGGATCCCGCGACCCACGCGGGTGTTGGACCAAACCTATACGGTGGAGCCGGCGCAGGATGGCGAGCGGTTTGTGGAACTGCGGCGGGTGGGTGAGGGACAGAGTGTCGTCATCGCCTACCACGGGCCGGCGGCGGGCCACCCGGACTCGGCGGCGCTGCAGGTGCTGGCCGGAGTCATGACAGCGGCGGCGGACGGGGTCCGCGCGCTGGCGGTGGCAGCGAAGGGCGGCTGACGAAGGCGATCGTCGACACGCACAAGGCGGATTCGGCCGGGATGTTTGTGGCTCAGCTTTATGATCCAGGTCTGATCACGTTGTCGGCCGGATTGAACAAGGACCAGTCATTGGAGGAGGTACGGAAGCTGCTGATCAGCACGGTGGAGGGGATTGTTGCGAATCCACCATCGAAAGAGGAGATCGAGCGGGTGACGACTCCGATGCTGCGGAATCTGGAGAACAGCCTGTCGGATCCGCAGTCCATCGCGACGGGCGCATTGAATACGGCCATCTCCCAGGGCGACTGGCGGCTGATGTTCCTGCAGCACGACCGGCTGAAGGACATCTCGGCCACGGATGTGGTTCGTGTCGCCAAGGCTTATTTGAAGGCGTCGAACCGGACGGTGGGTTACTTCATTCCCGAAGCGGCGCCGGACCGGACGGTGGTGCCGGCCACGCCCGACCTGTCGAGCATCCTGAAGGATTACAAGAGCACGATCTCGGTGGCGCAGGGTGAGGCTTTCGATCCGACTCCGGCGAATATCGAAAGCCGGGTTGTCCGATCGAAGCTGGCGAATGGCATGAAGGTGGTAATGCTGCCCAAGCAGACGGATGCGGGCATGGTGACGGGCATCATCGAGCTGCGGTTCGGGGACCAGGCGAGTCTGAAGGGCAAGAACGCGGCGGCGCAATTCGCCGGTGCACTGCTCAGCCGGGGGACCAGGACGAAGAACCGGGAGCAACTGGCGGATGCGATGCGGGTGCTGAATGCGCGCATCCAGGTGAGCGGCGGGGGCGGCGGCGGATTCGCGGGCGGGCGTGGGCGAGGTCCGGCGGGTCCCACCAGCGCATCGAATTCGGCGGTCGCCAGTATTGTGGCTCCCGCGGATGAGTTCGTGGCCGCCCTGCGGCTGGCGGTCGAGATGCTGAAGGAGCCGGCGATGGCGCAGGACGAGTTCGACCGGATCCGGTTGCCGCGCATCAAGGCGTTGGAGAACGTGCAGACAGAGCCGACGCAGTTGGCGGCGGAGAACCTGCAGCGGCATCTGACTCCGTGGAAGGCGGGGGACGTGCTGTATCCGATGACGCGGGAAGAGCAGTTGGCCGAGACGAACAAAGTGACGCTGGAGGACGTCAAGCAGTTCCACGACAAGTTCTACGGCGCGAACTATGGCGTATTTGCGGTGACCGGTCCGGTGGACAAAGCCGCGGTGCTGGCAGCGGCGACGGAGCTGCTGGGGTCGTGGAATACGAGCATGGCCTACCAGCCGCTCAAAACCGTTTACCGCCAGGCGCCGCCGCTGAATACGAAGATTGAGACGCCCGACAAGGCGAATGCGCAATTTGAAGCTGGTGTTCGTTTCCGGCTGTCCGACAGCGACACGGACTACCCGGCCATGCTGCTGGCCGGCTATATGTTTGGCGGGCCGATTACTTCGCACATCTCAGACCGGATCAGAAACCGGGAGGGATTGAGTTACGGTGCGAATGCGCGCGTAGCGATTCCGGCCGAAGGGGATGCCGCGCTGCTTTCCGGGACGGTGAGCCTGAATCCGGCGAATGGTCCGAAAGTGGAGTTCAGCTTCACCGATGAACTGGCCCGGACTTTGAAAGAAGGCTTTACGGCCAAGGAAGTGGATGCCGCCAAGAAGGCGTATCTGGACGCGCGGCTGGTGAGCCGGTCACAGGATGGGGCCCTGTTGGCACTGCTGGCCAGTCATGAACAACTTGGACGCACGATGAAGTGGGACGAGCAACTGGAGCAGAAGATCGCGAGCCTGACGCCGGAGCAGATCACCGCGGCGTTCCGGAAGCACATCAACCCGGCGAGCCTGGCAATTGTGAAGGCCGGCGACTTCAAGGCCGCGGGCGTGTACCAGTAGGCGGGCGCGGTCAGTCGAGATGGAAGAGCTTCGCGGCGTTGCGGCCGCGGATCTTCTCACGATCGAGCGTGGACGCAAAGCTCCAATGTTCCGTGAAGGTCCGCTCCGATTCGGCGTGAGCCTTTGCGTTCATACCCAGGCCGCCCCAGAGGATGCGGTCGGCGCCAAACTCCTGATGCGCGCGCCGGACCACTGGGCCGACGGGCATGGCGGGATTGGTGAAGTAACTCCAGCCGGAGTATTTGAAATAGACCTTGGGGAACTTCGCCAGGGCCATCACCGAGTCCAGATCCTCGGGTGAGCCCATGCCAGTGCGGCCCATGTGGTCGAGGAGAACGATCACCTGGGGAACTGCCTGGCAGAGCGCCGCAATGCGCGGGGCGTGGTGGGGCAGGAAGTGCATCTGGATGGCGATGCCGAGGTCGGCGGCCTTGCGCCACACCTGTTGAATGCGCGGATCGGTGAGGTCCCGGTTGCGAATGGGGCCGGAGGACTCCGCCGGCTGCCCCGGCGCGTTCATCGCATGGATTCGCAGGGCGATGATGCGGCGCGGATGCGTCCTGACCAGTTCCTCCATGCGTGCAGGTGTTTTGGGGTCGATGGGATCGAGCAGAATGGTCCCTTTGAAGTAGCCGCGCGGTGATTCGTGATCGAAGCAGTGCCAGAGATAACGATGGTCGTCCTGGTAGGGCTCGGGGTGGACGACGATGGAGTGAGAGATTCCGGCCTTGTGGGCGAACTCGAGGTAAGGTGTCAACGGCTCGGGTGGCGGCTGATAGGTTCCGAGTGGGTGGTAGGGGAACGCCGCGGGTTCGAACAGGTGAATGTGTGTGTCGATGAGGGGCGCGGAGGGCGCTCCCATGGCCGTCCCGGCAACGGACAGAGCAAGGAGTTCGCGGCGGGTCATGATGGGACTGATTCTATCCCGGCGGCGGTTCGGTCAGGATTCGAGGAGGCCGATTCCATCCGGTGGCGGGCTGAAGCTGTACGAGTAAGTGTGATTTATTGTGACGGAGCGCAAGGCGAGCCAGGCCGTCCGAGTTCGGACATTCTTCTCCGAAAACGGACACAAGGATGGTCCGAAGGGCGCATTTTCCCTGGGAAAACTGGTTTGGCACGCCGCGTGTAAGCTGGTTTGGCATGCATGCGGTACTCTCCGATCTTCGACACGGTCTTCGGATCCTGCGTAACCACCCGGGCTTCACATTCGTGGCAGTACAGACGCTCGCGCTGGGCATCAGTGTGAACACGACGGTATTCAGTTGGATCGATCACCTGTTGCTGCGGCCGTTTCCCGGCGTTGCGGAACCGGAGTCGCTGGCGCTTGTCGAGATGAGGACGGCGAGCGGTGAGTTCCGGAACGGCATGTCCTTCCTCGACTACCTGGACTACCGCGACCATGCCAAGCTCGTGCAGGGACTGGCCGTGGCGCGCTTCACACCGTTGAGCCTAGGCGGAGATGGACGACCGCGGCGCGGCTGGGGTGAGCTGGTGAGCGGGAACTACTTCGATCTGCTTGGCGTGAAGCCGGCTCTTGGGCGGACGTTCACGGCGGAGGAAGGCCGGCGCGAGGCGGGTGCGGGTCCGGTGGTGGTGATCAGTCACTCCTTGTGGAAGAGCTATTTCCGCATGGATCCGAATGTTCTGGGCAAACGCCTGCGGGTGAACCGGCACGAGTTGACAGTTGTCGGTGTGGCGCCATCGGATTTTCAAGGCACCACGCCCGGGCTGGCCTATGACCTTTGGGCGCCGTTGAATATGGCGACGGCGATGGGCACGGGCACGGGGACGCTGGGCTATCGAGGAACGCGGGATTTGACGACGACCCTGGCGCGGCTGCGTCCAGGAGTCAGTTTGGCTCAGGCGGGCGCAGAGCTGGGTGCGCTGAGTTTACGGCTGGCCGCGGCGTATCCCGACACGAATCGCGGGTTGACGGCGCAACTGGTGCCCAGCTTTGCGGGTCATGCGGGCGCACAGCAACTCCTGCAGGCGCCGCTGCGCATTCTGGCGGCAGTGAGCGTGCTGCTGCTGCTGATTGTCTGCGCGAACGTGGCCAATCTGTTGCTGGCGCGCGGCGTGGGCCGGCGGCGGGAGTTCGGGATCCGACTGGCGATGGGCGCCCGGCCCGGTCAGGTGCTGCGTCAGGTATTCACCGAAACTCTGCTGCTGGCGTCGCTTGGAGCCGGTGCGGGCATGCTGATGTCCCCGTGGATGGTGCAGGCTTTGCGGTTGCTGTTGCCGCCCGTGGATGTCCCGATTCGCTTCGAGACAGAGATGGGTTGGCGGACACTGATCTTCACCGCGCTGTTGTGTGTGGCGGCCACGGTGATCTGCGGAGTGGCGCCGGCACTGCTGGCCATTCGCACATCGCTGCGGGAGAGTATGGAGTCCAGCGGGCGGGGCGGAGCTTCCCGCTCCACGCACGTCCTGCGGGCGTCGCTGGTTGTGTGCGAAGTCGCACTGGCGTCGGTGGCGCTGATTGGCGCAGGGCTCTTTCTGCGGAGTTTTCAGAACGCGACGCAGATCAACCCCGGTTTCGAGACACGCGATGTGAACGTGAGCCAGTTCTATCTGTCGGCCAGCGGATACACGGGTCAGGAGCAGCGTCAATTCTGCCGCGCACTCAGAGAGCGGCTGGAGGGGATTCCGGGCGTGGTGGCGGTGAGTTATGCGGATCAGATTCCGATGAGCCTGGGGCCGATGCCAGTGCACCCGCTGACGATTCCGGGCTACATTGCCCAGCCGGATGAAGACATGGATGTCAGCCGGATGTTCGTGGCGCCCGGGTTTACGTCGCTACTGAATATTGCATTGCGGGAGGGACGCGACTTCCAGGAATCGGATGACGACAAGGCGCCTCTGGTCATGCTGGTGAACGAATCGTTTGCGCGGCGGTATCTGCATGGGGGCGTGGCCGTGGGCGCAAAGGTCCAGGTGGAAAAGCTCTGGGCCACGGTTGTCGGGGTGGTTGCCGACTGCAAGTACAACAGCCTGACGGAGAGCGGCAAACCCTTCTTCTATCTGCCATTCCGGCAGCGGTTCCAGCCGGGTCTCAATTTCAATTTCTATGTGAAGACCTCGGGCAATCAAGCGGCTGTTGCGCAAGCGATGCAGCGCGAGGCGCTGAAACTGAACCGGGACGCCATTTTCACCACTACCTCGCTCACACAGTCGATTGAAGGGTCGCTATACCCTCAGCGGGTGGCGGCGATGCTGTTGGGTTTTCTGGGCACGGTTTGTCTGCTGCTGGCCGGCATCGGGCTGTACAGCGTGATGAACTACGCGGTGAGCCAGAGAACACGGGAGATGGGGATCCGAGTAGCGTTGGGCGCGCGGCCCGCGCAGATTGTCGGGACGGTATTGAGGGAAGGACTCGCGCTGACGGCTGCCGGACTAGCTCTCGGTGCCGGTTGCGCGCTGGCGTTTGCTCCCTGGGTGAGTTCGCTGCTGATCCGGATGACGGCAATGGACCCGCCGACCTTCGCGGCGGCGGCTGTCTTCCTGGCGGTTGTCGCCATCGCCGCGACGCTGTTGCCGGCAGGGCGGGCCGCAACGACAGCCCCGACGACTGCTTTGCGCAGTGAATGATTACGGGCCGCCGTCGGAGGCGGAAGAGTCAGGAGAATTGAATGAAGAAAGGGCGTCACCCGACGGCCCTGACTTTCAACGGAGGCCCCATGGCCCCGTGGGCCGCAACACCGGACGCAGCCGCTACGAACCACGACCGTCAGGGAGTGGTCCCCGGAGCGCCCTCCACCCGCGTCATCAGCAGCCTCCGATCGCTCCGGGAGCCTCCGGCGAGACCATCCTCACAATCACTCCGTCCATGCTTGCGAAGTGGGTTTTTACGGACCCGTGAGCAAGCGGGCCTCCGTCACCGCCAACTCGACAACGAAGCCCCAGGCCCGCAGCCGCCCGGGCCTCTGTCAGGGATGCCTGCGCTGGCGGCTGGACATTCGGCATTGTTGGTACGGCAGCGAGAGGATTGAAAACAATTGCGATATGGCGGAAAACTGCTGTTAGAATGTGAGGCACTAACTGGATGCCCGTGCTCCCCTCCATTCCGTACGCGTCTCTCGTTGCGGACGTGCTGGCCGAGAATCAGGCGCTGATTCCGTTCCTGGGCGCCGGCGCTTCGATCGCCGGGGCACCGCCTTCCACCCTGCCGGTTCCGGCTTATCCTGCCGATGCCGAAGTGGAGGACCTGGCGACGAAGTGGGGGCTCTCCGGCGCGGCCCTGGAACACCTCAAATTGGGCATCCGGCAGGCTTTTGATTTGCAGAATTATGAGAATCACGAGCCGGAGTGGATGGAACTGGCGGGCGACAAGCCCTTTCCGCCTTCCGCGCGGGAATTGGCCAATGCGCTGGCCGCGAACGTGAGCTACCGCGGATCGTGGCCTTATTCGCTTCTGCCGGTTTCGAGCTATCACGAGTTCGTCCGCGGCCGGGATCCGCATCGCAAGGATCTGGAGACGCTGTTTGCCGGCAAGACGCAGACGCTGCCGACGCAGGATCTGATTGCCCGGGCGGCCCGGCATCACCTGCGGCATACCAGCCGTGACTATCTGGTGATCACCACCAATTATGACCAGTTGATCGAGCTGGCATTCGATGCCGCGAAGGTGCCTTATCTGGTTTTGACCGTGGGGCGTCGGCAGCATCACGTGACGGTGCGGCCGAGCACGAGCCTGCAGGCCTGGCTAGGGCTTTCCGATGAGGATTTCCAGGATCTGCTGGAAGGCCTGAAGGGCAAGCAGCCGGCGCTCTTTACCCTGCCGGCCGTGGCTTCGCGCAAGCCGGTGGCTGTCCTTTATAAGATGCACGGGTGTCTGTTTCCGCCGCCAGGCACGACGGACGACAGCATCATCCTGTCGGATGAGGACTACATCGCGTTCCTGAAACGCCAGGGGGAGTCGGGCGATGGCGTGATTCCGGCGGCGGTGACGCGGCTGATGCAGAACGAGGGACAGGCCAATACGGGCTTCCTGTTTCTGGGGTACAGCTTCTCGGACTGGAACGTGCGCGCGATGTACCGGACGATCATCGACCAGCGGGCGCTGACGAAGGATGTCCGGGATTACGCCGTAGTGAGCTGGGTGAACGATTTCGAATCGCAGTACCTGTCGCAGCCCACGATCAATGTCTGCGTGGCGGATCTGGTGAAGTTCTCGAGTGAGATCAAGCGGCGGGCGGCGCCGGATGCGTGGTCGGATACTCCATCGCTATGGTAGGGCCCAATCCCTTTCGAGGACTTTCCTCGTATACACGCGACGACCGGGAGGTCCTGTTCGGACGGGACGACGACCTGACCGTGATTCTGGCGCGCATCTTCTCGCGCCGGACCACGCTGCTGTTTTCAGGATCCGGCGTTGGGAAGACGTCCTTCCTGAATGCGAAGGTGGCTCCGGAACTGGAGCGGCGGTACTGCATCTGCTCGCATTCCGTATGGAGCGTGAGCGAGCCGCTCGGGTCGCTGCAGGATGCCGTGCGCAAGGCGTGGTCGGCGCACGGGTTCGAGTGTCCGGCCGGCGCCCGGCTGCTGGGCATGCTGCCGACGACGCATCAGGCCTTGAGCGGCACGCTGCTGATTCTCGATCAGTTCGAGGAGGTGTTCCAAAACCATCGGGACACGCCGGAGTTCGACCAGTTCATCGAGAATCTCTGCGAGCTGATCAACGCGGAGAACGTGGAAGCGCGGGTGATCTTCGCGATGCGCGAGGAGTTCCTGGGCGAGTTGAGCGCATTCGACAACAAGGTGCCGGACCTGTTTGGGAACTACTACCGGCTGAAGGCTCCGAACCGGCGGCAGGCGCGGGAGATTATCGAGGCGACGGCGCGGTCAGTCGGTGTGGGGAAGTCAGCGTTGCTGCCGGAACTGCTGAACGATCTGTTGCGGGCAGCGACGCCGGGCATGCGGGGGGCGGTGTACCGGTCGCGGGAGTTCATCTCTCCACCGTACTTGCAGATTGCGTGCCGGCGGTTGTGGGATATGAGTCCGCCGACGGAAGAGAGCGGGTTCCCGCGTGCCTATTCGGCGGGCGGGGCCTCGACGGCGTTGCGCAGCTATTGTGATGAGAACCTCAATCCTTTGCCGAAGGAGGCGAAGGAGGTGATCTCGGGCGCTTTCGGGTTCCTGATCACGAGGCAGGGCGCCAAGATGGCGTACGAGCTGAACAGCCTGGCCGAGCACCTGAAGATGGACAAGGAGAGGCTGGATTCGGCGCTGACGTCGCTGAGCAAGGTGAGGATCCTGCGGCGGACGCCGGCTCCGGGCGGCGCGATCTGGTTCGAGCTGTATCACGACATGTATGCGCCGTTTCTCACGGCCTGGGCCGAGCGCTACCGCGTGCAGTGCGACGAGGAGCTGAAGCAGTCGAGGAACAAGACCCGCTACCTGCTGGAACTGGCGGCGATGCTGGCGATTCTGGCGCTCGGCTCGGCCGTGTATCTGTTCCGGTCGAACACAAGGCTGGAAGAGGTGAGCACGAAGCTGACGCGTACGGCGGACGCGAAGCCGATTCTGGATACGGCGACGCTGGTGGCGCAGGTGGATTCGGAGCGGGCGGCGCTGCTGGCGCTGGCGGCGGAGCAGCTCTCGAACGGAGCGGCCGATCGCACCGATGTGTCCCGCCTGCTGGGTGAGATTCTGGCGACGCCGAAGCCCACAATTGCGGGCAAGCTGGGCAACTTGGTGAGTGCGGTGGTGAGCAGCGACGGCGTGGCGGCGCTGACTGAGAAGGGGGACGTTCTCTCCTGGGACTGGGAAAAGAAGACGGCGAAGCTGGCGACCGTCTCCGATGCCACCGATATTGCCCTGGATCCGCAGGGCTACGTGGTTGTGACGAAGAAGAGCGGCCGGACGCTGGTGACGAAGGAAGGCCGGACGCTGCCCTATGCGGGCACGGCGGCTGCTCCGTTTGACAGCGACACGGCGAACGGTCTGACAGCCAGGGGCGATGCCTCCGGGGCGGTCTCTGTTTCGGTTTCGGCATCCGGCTACCGCGGATCGATTCCGAAAGACTCGCGAGTGGGCAGTTCGGCGGTGACGCGGCTGCGCTGGAGCGCGGGTGGAGTGCAGTTGCTGGTGGGGCTGGAGGACGGCACGGCGGTGATCGTCGATGGGCGCACACTGGATCTGGTCGCGCATCTTCCGGGGGCGGCCGGTGCTTCGCTGGCCGTGGGGTGGAATCATTCCGGCGCTCCGGTGACGGTGAGCCGGAGCGGGGAAGTGCGGGTTTGGGATCTGAACACGCCGCTGAAGCGGATTCGCGTTTCGTCGCAGGCGCTGTATGGAATTGCGTACTCCCCGAACGGGCAGCGGCTGGTTGCGGGCTCGGGCGACGGGTCAGTGAAGGTCGTGGATATGGAGAAGGGGGTGCTCCTGGAGGATTGGAAGAATGTTCCTCCCTCGAAGCAGGTGTGGGATGTGGCCTATAGCCCGAACGGGAAGAACATTGCGAGCGTGAGTCTGGACGGGCTGCTGAATCTGTGGACGGCGACGGGCAAGAACTACGACGGTCACAGCTTCCCGAAGAGCGTGTGGTCGGTCGATTTTGCTCCCGATGGGAAGTCGGTGGCGGTGGCGCTGTCGGATGGCAATGTGTACCAGGTGGATCTTCCGATCCAGAACAACACGCCGCGGCTGGTGGCAACACATAAGGACCGCGCGGTGGCGGTGCGGTTCTCACCCGACGGCCAGTTTATTGCGAGCGGAGGGATGGACCGGCACTTGCTTTTGTCTCCGCTGAAGCAGGGCGTGGTGGCGCGCGATATCGGCCCGAAGCCGGGTGCTTTGCTCGACCTGGCGTTCGGCGGCGCATCGGGGCTTTGGGTGGTGGCGGCGGATGCGTCGGGGGTCGCGGACGTGGAGCGGAAGGCCGGCACCGTCACGATGCGAGGGCACACGGGACCAGTGTATGGCGTGGCGTGCCGTCCGAAGATCGACGAGATGGCGACCAGCGGGCAGGATGGAACGGTGCGGGTATGGAATATCAACGGGGAGACCGAGATCATGCGCTACTCAGCGCATATGGGCGGAGCGAACCGGGTGGCGTACAGTCCCAACGGAAAGGTGATTGCTTCCAGCGGGGCGGATGGGTTCATCCGCACCTATGCAGCTACCTATGATGACCTGCTGGACCTGGCCCGGCGGTATGTGACGCGCAATCTGACCGCGGACGAGTGCAAGCAGTTTCTGAAAGACTCTCCGTGTCCGGCCGATCTGCGGCAGGCGCCGAGGTAGATCGAACCGCGCGGAGAGTATACTCGGGAAGCAGTAATTCAGATCTGATTCGCTGTATCCGGAGGAAGAATGAAGAAGCTGATTGTGGCGCTGGCTGTTGGGTTTGTGATCCTCGCCGGTTCGACCGCCGGCTATGCGTTGCCGCAGGTGGGCGCCCAGACGCACAAAGACGGAGTGGAGAAGGGAAAGGGCGGCAAGAAGGGGACCGATAAGGCGAAGGCGTCCCCCGGGGCCACGGAGAAGGAGAAGAAGGGCGGCCAGACGGCGACGCCGAAGTCCAGGTAAGGAACGGTCCTCCTAGCCGCTTGAGGGCGTATGCGCGGGCGGTTGACGGTTGCGATCCTATCGACGGCAGCGGCCGCCACGCTGATGGTGTGGCCGTCGGTGGGGTTTCGGGCGAAGCCTGAGGCGTCAGGAGTTGACAGCCGGGTCGGGCCGGCTGTGCTGCGCGGGGTGAGGTATCTGCAGAGTGTCACATTGGACGGGAGGAGCTTCGACGAGAATGGCTTCGATCTGGTGTGGTGCTTCTGCAGCATCGCGCGGACGTCGTCGGATCCGGTGCTGCGGGAGCTGGCGTGGCGGTTCGGGCACCAGCAGGCTTTGCGCTGGAGGGCGGGGCATCGACGGGTGCCGGCCGGCGCCGGCACGGAAGAGTTGTATCAACTGGTCGCGGGCAGCCATGCGGCGGAGTGCCTGGGGGTACGGGATGAGGGGCTGCGGAGGGAGTTGGAGCGGGCGGCGGCCACGGTGACCCCGGAAGCGATGTACGGCTTCGATCCGCGCCGGGAGGGACCGCCCGGCGATATTCCCAAGGCTTGCGGCAAGTGCGGGCGGCACAATCCGAGAGGCAGCCGGAGTTGCCGGGTGTGCGGCGCGCGGCTCGAGATGCAGGACCCGTACGGCATCTGGTGTGACGCGATCATTGCGGCTTATTCGGCGGAGGTGTACGGGGTCCGATTTGGAGCTAGCTTGGCTGACGTGCTGCAATGGGCGCCGCGGATGCGACCGTATCCAGTGCCGAAGCCCGGCGAGGAGACCGTCTATACGCACGCATTTTATGCGGTGACGCACTTCGTGTACGCGATGAATGGGTACAGCCTTTACCAGTTGAGGCCGGAGTGGTTTCCCCAGGAGTTCGAGTTTCTGCGCTCTAACCTGGGCCGCGCAGTTGTCGAGAAGGATGCCGAGGCGGTGGGAGAGTTCCTGGATACGTTACGGTCTTTCGGGTTGACCGAGGACGCTCCGGAGATGTCGGCCGGCGTCAGGTTCCTGCTGGAGAGTCAGAATTCCGATGGGAGCTGGGGCGATCCCACGGATGCGGATGTCTACAATCGCTATCACGCCACCTGGACAGCCGTGGACGGGCTTCGTGGCTATCGATGGCATGGGGAGCGGGTCGAGTTTCCAGAGGCGTGGCGTCGACTCAGAGCCAGTCGTTGAGAGGTTTTGTTCTCGCCATTCGTGGCGGCTGACATACGGGTAGGCGCCGTTTCGTGGCAGAGTCATAAGAAGCGTCTCTCGTTCCACTCCCATGCGACTTATTGTTCTGTTCCTTTCTCTGACGAGCACGGCACTGACTATGGCGGCCCAGGCGCCTCGGCGTGTGCTGGTTGTTTCCGTCGATGGCCTGGATCAGCGGTACCTGGATGAGGCGGACCGGCTGGGGCTGCGCATCCCGAATCTCCGCCGACTCATGAAGGAGGGGCAGTGGGCCCACGGCGTGATTGGACAGGCACCTACGGTGACGTGGCCGTCGCACACGACACTGATCAGTGGAGTCGGTCCTGAGGTCCATGGGATCAAGGGGAATCGCAGGCCCAAGTCCGAGGGGGGCGAGTATTACTGGAGCGCGTCGTTGCTGCGGGCTCACACCTTGCTGGATGCCCTGAAGACCGCAGGCCGGACCAGCGCCACCATCACGTGGCCGGTGACGGTGGATGCCCCGGTGACGTGGAATCTGCCGGAGTACTTCCTGCGGAGGCGTGGCGGAGATATGGATGTGCGCTCGATTGAGTCGAAGAGCGTACCGGCGGATCTGGTGAATCGGATTTCGGCGATGTATCCCGCCTTTCCACGTGAGTGGATGGAGGATCGCAATCGGACCATGGCCGCGCTGTACCTGTTGAAAGCGGTGCAGCCGGATCTCATCCTGTTGCACCTGGTGGATCTGGATTCCGAGGCGCATCAGTCGGGACCGTTCACGCGGGAGGCCAACGCGACGCTCGAGAACATCGATGAGTACATCGGGCAGATGCTGGCGGCACTGCCGAAGGGATACAGCTTCGTCCTGGTGTCCGATCATGGGTTCGAGAAAGTGGAAGAAGAGATCAACCTGGGTGTGGCGGCCAAAGCTCGCGGTGTAGATGGGGTGCGCGGCATGGGCGGGTATGTTGTTGCGTCGACGCCGGCGGCGGCAGAGTTGCTGCGTGAGTTGAAGTCCGCCGGCGGCTATGGAGTCGGGCGAGCGATTCCCGAGGCGGAGTTTGCGAGGTACGCACCGGATCTCACGGGGGTGGCTGCGGCGTATGAGTCGACGCCGGGGATCTTCTTTGTGTCTGGTGAGTCCGCGGAACTCCGGTCCAAGCCGCACGAGGCCGGAAACCATGGGCACTGGCCTACGCGCTATCGCGCCGTCTATGCCGCCTGGGGTCCAGGGATCCAGGCCGGCCGGCTGCCGGAGATGTCGCAGAAAGATGTGGCCGGGCGGTTGGCGGCGCTGCTGGGGATCTCGTTTACGCCTGGGCCGAAGTAATGGGTTCCCGGAGGCGGGAGCGTGGCGGGGCAGCAGCCCGGCTCCTGTGATCCCGCCCGAGGTTGTGATGTTCGTCTGGAGGACTCAGCCGGCCGCCTGGCCTTTCCGCAGCATTCGGTACAGCCAGAGCAGCAGGACCGCACCCACAACGGACATGATGAAGCCGGCACCCTCGCCTTCGTGATACCAACCCAGGCTGCGTCCAAGGAATCCGGCGACGATCGAACCAGCGATGCCCAACAGCATGGTGACGAGCATGCCGCCCGCATCCTTGCCTGGCATGATCATCTTGGCGAGGGCACCGGCAAGCAGGCCGATGAGACACATCCAAATGAAGCTTAGCAGTTAGGCCTCCTCGATTCGCCGCGCTTGCGCGGCATTAAGAAAGGTAGCACGGCGGTACGCCGGGCGCTTCCGCCGCCAGGTGGCGACTGTCTATGACCGGACCTTGACCGCTGTTGGCAGCGCGTCGGCACCGATGGACACCGGCTGGGCGGTCTTCGAGAGATCGCCCCCGTCGATTGTGATGCCAGCGCTGGCGGCTCCTTCGACGCGAAGGAAAACAGGGCTGGGGGCGGTGACCCGGGTCGCACTCATCAAAACATCACGGGTATCGATGAATCGGGCAACGGATTCGGCCTTGGGGTTCGCATGGACGCTGAGGGCGTTCACGGTCGAGTCTTCCACATGGTCGAAGACCAGTGCCGGCCGGAACTCAGCTCCCATGGCCTCGAATCGCACGTTGTTCAGGGTCAGGCCTTTCACATTGCGGGCATACAACGCATAAGCGGGCAGGATGCCGGCCGCGTAGTATTCGCCGACCACTTTCGGAACATCCCCACGGCACCCTCTTCCGCAGTGCCGCCGCCGGGGTACGTGATGTGGACGTCATCGAAGCTGATGTTCTCGAGGTAGCCGCCCACTCCGCTGAATCCGATGCAGCTCTTTATCTCGCCCGGATTGTAGTTGCTGACGAAGGGCACGTCAGGGAACGGAACAGGCACGGTCACCGTTGCTCGAATGCCCCGGAAGGAGATATTGCGGACTATGCCTTCCGTGGGCAATTGTTCGGAGGGAGGAGTACCGGGGCGGCGATTGCGAGGTCCGAGGCAGATCGAGATGGGTCCGGTGACGTTCTTCATGACGAGATTGGAGAAGGAGATGTTCTCCAGTCGCGGGCCTTCGCCTCCTCTGAGTTTGATGGGGCAGCCGTAGGTGTCATGAATCAGGCAGTTGGAGACCGTGATGTTCTCGGCTGAGCCTCCGCCGAACCGGAAGACCGACCAGCGAGTGCTGAAGGTGCAGTTTGTGACGGTGATGAACTGGCAACTGCCGAACAGAGCACAGGCGTCGTCCTGGCACTCGACGGCGCAATTGCTCATGTATACATGACTGGCGCTGATGAAATGGAGCCGTCGTTGTTGTGGTTGACGCGGTTGTAGATGCGGATGCCATCCAGCTTGACGTGGCTGGTCTGGATGATCCGCACCGAATGATAGGCGCAATCCTTGAGGAAGAGATCGCGGACAGTGACATCCTCGCACTGGTAGAAAAGGAGGTGATACGGGCGTTTGGGCTCCGCCCAAGCCGGAAGGGGGTGGAATGCCGCGGCTGGGGCTGCGGAACTGCGCGCCTTGCCCGTCGATCTTCCGGCTTCCTTCGACCGCGAAGATTTCTGGCCTTGACGGAAATATCAGCGCCCAATTGCCGTCGTTGAGCGTGGTGTCGCCCTGCAGGCGGATCGCGTCGACAGCGCTGGTACTGTTTGCCATCCGCGCTTCCCAGCAGCTTCCCTTCCGCCGCAAGATGCAACGTTACGTTGCTTTTCAACTCAACGGTGCCGATACCGAGATCCCGGCCGGGACCAGGACAGTGCCGCCCTGGTCCCGGTTGCAGGCGTCGATGGCTGCCTGAACGGCGGCGGTGTCGAGTGTGGTTCCGTCGCCTTTGGCTCCGAAGTCACGAATGTTGTAGATTTTGGCGCCCAGGGTATTGTTTGGTGTCTGCTGCGCCTGGGCTTCCGGAATGGCAAGCAGGGCTGGTGCCGCTGGTCCCATGCTCAACCAGTTGCGTCTGGAGAGAACTGCTGTTCGAGTCGCTCATGAGGTATCCACGGCCAAGACTAGCATGTCAGTCCAATCCGGGAGGTGCCTGGCGGATTCATCTCAAAGCTGAATGGGCCGATAGGTGGGTGAGCCATTGGGTGGAAGAGGGATCCCTTGACCGACCGGCGTATGCAGGGATGGAGACGCGTCCAGCCCGCAGCACAATGGGCCGTTTCGGAACGCAACAGTCCGGTTCGTCACCTTTCACTCGGTAGGAATGTCTCCTGTAGTTACGCTGGGGCATGAAGCTACGCGACGGTAAGAACGGCCTGCAGCCATTGGTGCTCAGTGTATATCTCTCTATTACTCTGGCCCTCTCGATTGCCCGAGGTGCGCCGCCGATCGAGGTCTCCATGACGGCTGACCGCTGGCAGACCAAGGAGAATGCTGAGTTCCCGAAGCAGTCTGGGCTTTTACCGTGGCTTGATGCGGCTGAACAGCGGCAGCGCCGTCCTGAAAGATGTAACGTTTAGCGACGGAACCATCGAGTTCGACGTCAATACGATTGGAAGGGGCATGCCTGGAATCGCGTTCCGCCGGCAGGACGACGCAAATTTCGAACTGCTGTACCTCAGGCCTGATCCGGCCTGCCCAGCCTACCAAGCCTGCATGCAATATGCTCCACAGACGCATGGCGTAATGCTCTGGGATCTATTTCCCCAATACCAGACGAGAGCTCCTCTTTCGTGAGAATGGATGGAACCGCATCAGGATGGTTGTCTCCGGCCGGCGAATGGACGTGTTTGTCAACGACGCGCCAAAACCCACCCTGGTGGTAGACCGGTTGGAGGGGGATGCAACGGAAGGCGGATTGCACCTGCTGGGACCGGCCAGTTTCGCGAATTTGGTGGTCACTTCCGGCTCCGTGGAAGGCCTTTCTCCAGAGGTGCCGGGTGATCCACTGGACGGAGACAGGGGCGTGGTCCGCAACTGGCGTCTTTCCAATTACAGCGCCCTGCCGAATGGAAAGGATCCCGTGTATGAAGGCATGCCGGGCCTCCCACGGGAATGGCAAGCTATCAGCGCCGAGCGCAGGGGATTGATCAATATCAGCCGCGTCTTCGGGCGGCCTCTGGCCCAACCAACACGAGCCTTAGCATGGCTCAAGACCACGATCACTTCCGACCAGGAACAGTCCAAGAGGTGCTGTTCGGATTCTATCGTGTTTCCCTATTAACCTT
>JASGIE010000076.1:0-17929 GCA_049841055.1 Paludibaculum sp.
AGTCGGAGAACTGCCCTGTACTTCGTTCGGTTGGTGTTTGCTAAGGTTAATAGGGAAACGCGATAGAATCCGAACAGCACCTCGGCGGTTTTCCATCGTTCCGCGCGCACATTCTCCGAAGCCGCCACCAGGTGCTGTGTATACTCCACCAACTCCCGCACCTGCTGCCGCATGTGGATTTCGGGCTCCACGCCGTCAGCGACTGGCTTTGCGGTGGGCAACGGACTCAGCCGGGCGCCCAGCAGGGCCTTGAACTCCGTGTCGCCGAAGTCGCGCAGGAGGCCGAAGACATTCCGGTAGATCGGCTGCTGCCAGAGAGCCGGGGTCTCCACGGAGAATCCAGGTGCTTCCACCTGCCGGATCCTCTCATCGATCACTGCCGCGACACGGCCTCCGACGCGCCCTCTCCATCGCCGTATATCGCGACCGGCGCCGACGGCTGCCGCGCTGCGAACCAATCCACCGCGGCCAGCGCTTTCTGCACCTCGTAGCCGTAGAGATCGCGCCGGCCCACCGGAAAGGCCATGCGGTAGATCCACTCGCGGTGGGGTTGTTCCGTCTGGAGGCCCAGGATGGGATTCCCGCTGTACGTGGATTTGGTGTCGATGAGAACCGGCGCCAGCACCTCGCACCCGGCGGCCGCCAGTTCGCGGGCTCGTGCGACTGTGTCCGAGAGCGCCACGACCCGCAGCCTTGCGGCGCGCCTGGGCTGATAGTAGAGACCCTCCGCCGTGACTCCATCCAGCACCGGCCAGCGCGCCGCAAATACTCGGTACTGCTTCGTCTCGCCGCGCAGCCTCAAATCCGGTTCGCGAAAGGGCACGCGAGGATCAACGGCGCCAATCATGCGCCGGAGTTTGTCGGGAGATGGTTTGCGGCCGGCCGGAGAGGCAGCGGTGAGCCCCTGGAGATAGCGCGTCATGCCGGCGACCATCTCCTCCACCGGAGGCGGGGCCGACGCCGGACCCTGCGCCGCTGCAATGGCAGCGAGGAGAAGACCAGGCAAGGCGGCCTTCATTTGGTCTCCGGAGCCAGGATCCTGCTCACGAGATCCTCATACTGCGGCAGGCCGCGCAGCGGTTGGAAGATCGGATCGACGCGGAGCATGATCAGCCAGGGTTCGTGCTCCGCGGTCGCTTCCACCAGCAGCCGGCACGCCTCGTCATGCTGCCCCAGGCCTAGATGAATCAGTGCGCGGTCGTAAGCCGACACATAAGACTCCGCCGAAAGCGTCTCCAGGGACTGCAGGATCCCGGCCGCCTGCTCGGCGTGGCCCAGACGGCCGTGGATGTAGCCCTGCGCCGCCATCAAGCGCGGATCGCCGCCCGCTAGCGGTTCAGCATGCTCCAGTTCCGAAAGTGCTTTGTCACCCTGGCCGAGGGCAAGCAAGGCGTACGCCATCAGCCGGTGGGCGCCATAGAATGACGAATTCAACTCGATCGCTCGGCGATAGTGCTCCAGAGCTGCCTGGTAATCGCCGGAGAAGTACTCCGTCATGCCGGTTGCCGCGCTGAGCATGACGGACGCCGGATCCAACAGCGCCGCGGCGCCCAGATGAGCGCGGGCTTCCAGGAAGCGGCCCTGAGGATTCATCACTGTGGCGGCATAGTAGAGCCGAGCCTCCACCAGGCTGGGATTCAACTCCAGCGCTCTCTCGTAGTCGACCTCAGCCTCCGCCCAGTTCCACTGCAGAGCCGCGTTGAGAAATCCGCGCCAAAGGTGGCCCGCCGCGAGGTCCGGGTTGAGCTTGAGCGCGCGGAAGATCATCAGGCCGGCGTCGGTCATCACCACGGAAGGCGAAATGTTGCCGAACAGGGAGAGTTGCAGGATGGATCCGGCGACCGCCGCGTAGGCCGCCGCGAACTGCGGATCCAGATGGATGGCCCGTTGGAAACACTCGATGCTGCGCCGCAGGTGCGTGGGCGTCATGCGGTTGGCGAAATGGCGGCCCTCCAGCAGGATCTGATAGGCGTCTCCGGTGATGATGTGAGGCGCGTTGGGATCGGCCTTCGGTGGAGGGGGCAGGGCGGGGACCATCCCAGTACCGAACGTCGGAGCGTAGGTCCCCTCCTGTAAATTGATCCGGACGGAATCGGATTTGCCTTCGCCCTCGTAATACTCATTGAGCTTCCGGCGCAGACGGCGGGCTTCGACACGGACAATCGAATCAATCCGTGGGTCGAAGTCGGCCGGCCGGTCAAACACTGCCATGCCGACCGTATACTCCTTCAGCGCCTCTCCGTCGCCATCCAGCGCGCGCTCCACCACGAAGCGCAGAAAGCGGCGCATCCGCTCCGATTGCCGGAACGGTTTCGACCTGTCGATCTTGGCCAGCGCAGCTTGACGCTATCCCTTTGCATTCCTTGGGCTTCCCCCGCCAGATTCACCGATTGTAGCGCGAGAGTTCTCACCGTGAGATCACCATTTCTCACTCTGGCCGCCACCCCATCATCGTGCATTCTGGACATGCACAGGAGGAATCAGTAATGAGCACAACGCAAACAACGAAGTTGACCGGAGAACCCGAACTGATCCTCCGCGCACAGAACGGCGACCGCAACGCGTTCGACGAGCTGACCAAAGAGTACTGGCCCCGGATGTTGCGCACCGCGCTGCGTGTCGTCCGCAATCCGGAGGATGCCGAGGACGCCACGCAACAGGCGTTCGTGGCCGCCTTTACCAAACTCGATCGATTTCGCGGTGAATCGTCGTTCTCCACCTGGCTCACTCGCATCACCCTTAACGAGTCCCTGACCCTGCTGCGCCGCCGCAAACATGATTTCCGGGCGATGGAAGATGTGCCGGACAACAATGGCGAGCCAATACGCCTGGAACTGCCCGACGCCGCCGAGAACCCGGAAGAGCGCTATCTGCGGGACGAGACCTCGAACCTCATTCAGATGAGCCTGCGTGCCGTGAAACCGGCTTATCGCAAGGCGATGAAGCTGCGCCTCAGCGAAGACCTGAGCGTCGAGGAGATCGCCGGACGCCTCAAGATTCCTGTCAACACCATCAAAGTCCATCTCTATCGCGGCCGGCAGGCCATGAAGAGTTTCCTCGAAGAACGGATGACCCTTCCGCAGGCGGCGTGATCGCGGCCGCCCGGCGGATTCCCTGCGAAGAAGTGGCGGCAGCCTCGGAAGGCTGCCGCCCTTTTTTTTGTACTGTCTAGACCGAGGGCTCTTTTCTCGGGCCGGCCGGGCTGTTCTTCCCGTCGCCTTCGTAGCCTTCGCGTGATGCGGCCTTCTTGCCGCGCTTTTGCGTGCCGGGCTCGAACAGCTTCATCTCTCCGGTCCGCCAGCTTTCACAGCCCAGCATCACAGGAGACCATGATCTGGTGAGCCAGTTCCGGTCCCAGCACGGGCGTCTGCCGCGTCCGCATGCAGGAGAAGAAGTTGTCGCTGTGCCGGCGCGCCATGTCGCGGACAGCGGTCGGGAAGTCAAAGGTCTTCGCTTCGGTGGGCCGGTTCAGGGCCTTCGCGATGCGCTCCGGTGTGACGGTGACCTTGTCGTTCTCCACCAGGATGGTCCCGGAGTGGCCGTATACGACCTCGGGCAGGTATTTGTTGGCCGACGTATTGGCCATCGAACCTGCCACAACGATCATGAACTTGCCGTACTCCGCCATGATGCCGAGTGTATCCGGCACCTCGCGATCCTTCTGAACGTAGATGCCACCCGCGCCGGAGACGCGCGTGGGGAACTGGGCGCCCATCGCGAACAGCATGGGGCCCACGCGGTGGTAGAACAGGTCCGACGCGATGCCGTTCGAATATTCCCAGTACTTCCGCCAGCGGAAGAACCGCTCCGCGCTGAACGGCCGCTTCTTCGCGGTGCCCAGCCAGCGGGTCCAGTCGATGTTCTCCGGTGTGGCTTCCTCGTCGACGTAGTAGTTCCACTCGCCCACGATGGAGTTGCGGCTATAGGTGGTCTGGCCCCAGAGGACTTCGCCGATGGCGCCTTCTCCGATCAACTCCTTCACCTTGTGCCAGCGCGCGTCGGAGAGGAACTGGCTGCCCACCTGCAATACACGCTTGTACTTGGCGGCCGCCGCGATGACCTGCGCGGACTCGTCCACCGTCAGCGTGATCGGCTTCTGGAGGTACACGTCCTTGCCCGCCGCGAAGGCATCGATCGCCATCTGGGCGTGCCAATGGTCGGGCGTGGCAATCAGTACGCAATCCACATCGTCGCGCTTCAGCACGTCACGGTAGTCCACCACGATGTTCTTGGCGTCGATCTTGGAGATCGCCTGCGCGCGCTCGCGGTGACGCTTGTAAACATCCGAGATGGCGGCAATCTCGATGTCCTTATCGGCCTCGGCCTGCTTTGCGAAGGCTCGCAGATGGCCCGTGCCCATAATGCCGACACCGATCATGCCGACTCGGATGCGGTCGTTGGCGCCCAGTGTCCGCGAAGCACTCTTCGCCGTGATTCCGGGCTTGATGGTCTTTTCAGCACGCGCCGTCATGGCGGACGCGGCGGCTGCCGCGGTGGCCAGAAACGCACGGCGCGAATTCAATCGATCCTCGGGCATTTCACAAGTCCTCTCACTCTAGGTTTCTACACGCCGTGTTTCGGCATTCCACTTCAATCGGCGGCCGCTCCGCAGGGAGTCCAGGGTCATGCACAGCACGATCGCGGTCGCCAGTCCGGCTTCCACGGGCGCATTCGGATCCTGACGGCTTTTTGTGCACTCCAGGAAATTGCGGATATGCTGGCGGGTGGCCGGCACGAAGGAACCCGGTTGGATGTCTTCCTTCACCGCCTTCAACTCTAATCCTGTCTGTTCCGGGAACAACCGGAAGCCCTCGCGGCCAACGTCCAGTCTCGCCTTGGAGCCATGGAACTGCTTCATTTGATCCAGCGACGTGGAGTATCGCATGGCCTTGTACCCTAGCGTGAAGGTGGCCATGTAATTCTCAGGGTACTCGATGATGATGCTGGCCGTCTCCGGGATCTCCGCTCCGGGCAGGTTTACGCGGCCACCGGAACAGGTCACCGCCGCCGGGTGCTTCGAGTTCATGAACCACTGGATCGCATCCACGACATGCGCCGCCTGGCCGATCAGCAGTCCGCCGGAGTAATCCCAGTAGTAATACCAGTTGAAGAACCGCTGCGCGGTCATTTCGCGCGAAGGGGCCGTGCCCAGCCACTGCTTCCAGTCCAGCGTGCCCTGCAACGTCGCATTGCTCAGCCCGTCCTGGCGGTTCAACCACCACGACGTCACCAGACGGACATCCCCCAGCACGCCTGAGTTCGCTACGTTCCTCGCTTCGATGAACAAAGGGGAGCTGCGCCTCTGCATGCCCACCTGGACCACGCGCTTCGTGCGCCGCACGGCCTCCACCATCTCGAAGCCCTCGTCGATCTTGTGACAAAGTGGCTTCTCAACGTAGACATCCTTGCCCGCGTGGACGGCGTCGATCACCATGCGCGCGTGCCAGTGGTCCGGCGTGGCGACAATCACCGCGTCCAGCGACTTGTCCTCCAGCAGCCGGCGGTAGTCGCCATAAGACTTCGCGCCCGTATTCGCCGCCTTCAGACCGGCTTCGAGATTCGGCTGGTAGACATCACACACCGCCGCCATCTCGGCGCCCACTTCCTTGAATTCCGCAGTCAGGAGACGGCCGCGCCCGCCGCTGCCGATGATGCCGGCGCGCACGCGGTCGTTCGCGCCCATGGCCGCACTCGAGGCCGCGGCCGTTCCCGCCGATAGGACAAAACTTCTGCGATTCATCGTGCTGCCAGTCTATGTGACTAGACGATAGGGAGGAAGCCTCTAGTTACCCGCCAAAACAAAACGGCGGCCAGGCATGAGCCCGGGCCGCCGTTTACTACCTCTCGCGCAACCGCTTACCGCTGATTCGCCTTCAGGATCTTCTTGCGCAGGCGGATCGACTTCGGCGTCACTTCCACCCACTCGTCTTCGTTGATGAACTCGATCGCCTGCTCCAGATTCAGCAGCCGCGGCGGCACCAGGCGGATGGCTTCGTCCGCGCTGGACGACCGCATGTTCGTCAGCTTCTTCTCCTTGACGATGTTCACCACCAGATCGTCGGTGCGCGAGTTCTCGCCCACCAGCATGCCTTCGTACACCTCGGTGCCGGGTGCGATGAACATCTCGCCGCGCTCCTGCAGGTTGAAGATCGCATAACCGGTCGATGTACCGGCGCGATCGGCCACCAGAGCACCGGTCGGACGCATCGGAATGTCGCCCTGCCATTCCACGTAACCCTGGAACAGCGAATTCATGATCGCCGTACCCTTGGTGTCAGTCAGCATTTCGCTGCGCAGGCCGATCAGGCCCCGGGACGGCACCTGGAACTCCAGACGCACACGGCCCGACCCGTGGTTGACCATCTTGGACATCTTGCCCTTGCGCATGCCCATCTTCTCGATCACCACGCCGACATACTGCTCCGGCACGTCCACCACCAGCAGTTCCAGCGGTTCGCTCAGCTTGCCGTCGATCTCCTTGGTCAGAATCTGCGGCTTGCCCACCATCAGCTCGAATCCCTCGCGGCGCATCATCTCAATGAGGATGGCCAGCTGCAGTTCCCCGCGGCCCATCACCTGGAATGCGTCAGGACCGCCGTCCACCTTCAGGGAGACGTTGGTGAGCAGCTCCTTCTCCAGGCGGTCCCGCAGATTGCGGGAGGTCACCCACTGCCCTTCCCGGCCCGCGAACGGCGAGGTGTTGATGGTGAACACCATGCCGATGGTTGGCTCGTCGATGCGGATCTTCGGCATCGCCTTGGGCGTCTCCGGATGGCTCACCGTCTCGCCGATGGTGATGCCCTCGACGCCCGCGATCGCCAGGACGTCGCCGGGTATGCCCACCGTCTCATCGACGCGCTTCAGGCCTTCGAAGGAGTAGAGCTTTGTGATCTTGGTCTTGTGAACCTGGCCGTCCAGCCGGCAGACGCTCACTTCATCTCCCAGCCGCAGCGTGCCCTGGAAGATGCGGCCGATAGCAATGCGGCCCAGGTAGTCCGAGTAGTCCAGATTCGCCACCTGGAACTGCAGGATTCCGTCCGGATCCCCTTCCGGCGGCGGGATGTGCTTCACAATCGCTTCAAACAGCGGCTCCAGTGTCTGCGATTCCTCATCCGGCGAGTTCTTGGCAATGCCATCGCGCGCGATGGTGTAGACGATGGGGAATTCCAACTGCTCTTCCGCCGCGTCCAGGTCGATGAACAGGTCGAAGACCTCGTTCAGCACTTCCTGAATGCGCGCGTCCGGACGGTCGATCTTGTTGATGACGACAATCGGGGTCAGTCCCTGCTCCAGCGCCTTCGACAACACGTAGCGGGTCTGCGGCAGCGGTCCTTCACTGGCGTCCACCAGCAGCATCACGCCGTCCACCAGCTTCAGCGCACGTTCCACCTCGCCACCGAAGTCGGAGTGGCCAGGAGTGTCAACGATATTGATCTTGATGCCGTGGTACCGGACGCCGGTGGTCTTGGACAGGATGGTGATGCCGCGTTCGCGCTCCAGCTCGTTGGAGTCCATCGCGCGTTCCTGCACCTGCTCGTTGCTGCGATAGATGCCGCTCTGCTTGAACATGGAGTCCACCAGCGTCGTCTTGCCATGGTCGACGTGCGCAATGATGGCGATATTGCGAAGATTTGGGTTCGAAACTTTCATTGGGAAATCGGAAGGGGAACTTCCATTGTCCCATGTATCTCCCCCTTCGCGCTCGGAATCGGACGACAGGCCCCGTCCCTTCTGTGTCCTCTCGCGGATATCAAGTGAAATCAATCACTTGCTGTGGACCGAGGAGCGTCTTCTCCCTGCCTTCCGGCGAAATTAGGACCAGATGGTAGACTGGTAAGAGTCATGCCGCAAGCCACTGGGCTCCCCACGGTCGTCATCGTGGGTCGTCCCAATGTGGGTAAATCCACTCTCTTCAACGCGATTCTCGGTCAACGCAAGTCGATCACCGGCGACGAGCCCGGCATCACTCGCGACCGCATCATCGGTGACGCCGTCCACCGCAATCGCCCCTTCCAGCTCATCGATACCGGCGGCATCGTGCCCGAAGATTCCGAGTGGATTCCCGCGCAGATCCTCAAACAGGCGCGCGTCGCCCTCGATGTGGCCGATCAGATCGTCTTCCTCATGGATGGCCGCACCGAGATCACTTCGGCTGACCGCGATCTCGCGCAAATCCTGCGCCGCCTCGGCAAACCGGTGACCCTCGCCGTCAACAAGATCGACGTCGCCAAGCGTGAGTCGCTCACCACCGCCTTCTACGAACTGGGCTTTCAGGACGTCTTCTCCGTCTCCGCCGAGCACCGCGTGGGCATCGAGGAGTTGCTCGATCACGTCACCCACGCCTTCGCCGTGGTGGAACCCGAGGATCCGGAAGAACAGGCCGGCAAGCTCCGTCCCATTCGCGTGTCCATCATCGGACGCCCGAACGTCGGCAAGTCCACGCTGCTCAATGCGATGGTCGGCGGTGAACGCGCCATCGTCTCTCCTATTGCCGGAACCACCCGCGATTCCGTCGACGAGCACACCGTGATCGATGGCCGCGAGTATGTCTTCGTCGATACCGCCGGCATCCGGCGCAAAGGCAAGACGCATCTGATGGCCGAGAAGCTCAGTGTCGTCATGGCTCGCCGCAACATCCGCATGGCGCACATAGCCCTGCTGGTGATCGATGCGACCGAGGGCCCCGTAGGCAGCGACGCCACCATCGGCGGTTACGCCCACGAGGAAGGCCGCGCTCTCGTCATCTGTGTCAACAAATGGGATCTGCTGGAGGAGAGCAATCGCAAGGAGTTCGAGCAAAACGTCCGCGATCAGTTCAAGTTTCTCGACTACGCCCCCATCGTGTTCCTCTCCGCCAAGGAGAAGAAGGGCATCCGCGGCCTCTTCCGCCACATTGCCAGCGTCTATGAGAACTTCGACAAGCGGGTCACCACCGGCGAACTCAACCGCTTCGTCGACATGCTCAAGCTCGAGCGCGACCGCCGCATCTACTTCATGACGCAGCCCTCAGTGCGGCCGCCTACGTTTGTCCTGTTCATGGACCGCGCCGAGCCCCTGCACTTCTCCACGGAGCGTCAGGTCATCAACCGCATTCGCAAGAAGTTCGGTTTCGACGGGACGCCCATCGTGCTCAAGATCAAGGCGCGGCGTGGCCCCAGGGACGCTCGCGCTTAACCTTCCAGTGGTTGCCGCGCCACCACCCAGTGGATGTGGTCAAACTCGCGCATCCTGATCTGTTGCTTCAATCCGTCGAACTTCAGCAAACCGGCGTCTTTCTTCAGTTGCTCGCAGGCTTCCGCCGTCAAGTCGACGCGATAGTGGTCTGCCCTGTCCCGGTAGGAGTAGGTGAGATAGCGCGGCTGACCTGATGCGTCCAGCAGGCACTGCCAGAAGCTGCGCGTCCGCAGCAACCTCTTCGGGTGGGCCGCTTCCCTTGGTACATCGATGCGCGACGTTGGGCTTGCCAGCGTCGCTTTGAGACAGCAGGCTGGATCCAGGCGTCGTCCTGGCTCGGGTCTCGGCAGCAGCGCCACGGCGGCCTCAGCATCAGCGTCCTCGCAGACCCATCCTTCCCAGCGGAACCGCGATGCTCCGCTCACCAGCGTGCCGCGCTTCAGGATCTCTTTCACGCGCACAGGATCGGCGCCTGCCGCTGTCGCCACATGTTGCATCAGTTCGGCAAAGGGCAGGTCCTGCACCACCACCGGAGTCAGCGCGACATACTCCGCCGCCTCGCTCGAGAGCTTCACGCGGACCTGTTGCGGCAACGCCATACTCTCAGTCTACTGCCCCATTTTGAGTCACAATCGGAGTCAGTGACTCCCATTGAACGCGTCCGTGCGGAACTTGCACGCTACCAGCATCTGCTCCTCCTCTTCGAAGCGGAGCATGACGCATCCGGCGGTGTCGAGCTGGTCATCCGGCTGAAGACCGAGGTCCCCGGTGCCCATGTCTACCGCGCGCCCATCCATCCTCGCGACATCGAGCATGCCCAGTTCGCCTGGACGTTTCAGAAGTACCTCTACGATTGCCTCCACGACTACCTCTGCGAGATGTTTGTCTCCAATCCGCAGGAGAGGGCCTCTCGCGCATGACCACCGCCGCCGGCCAACTGCTTGCCGCCGAGATCGGCGCGCAAGGTCCCATCCTCTTCTCTCGCTTCATGGATGTCGCTCTCTATCATCCGGAGCTCGGATACTACCGTCGTGCTCGGCGCGAGCAGGGAGCCGATCCCTTCGGTGTCCATGGCGACTTCTACACCGCCACGCAACTGCAGCCGGTCTTTGGCCGGTTGATCGCCGCCCAATGCGCACAGTGGCAACAGCAACTCGGGGTGGGCGACGCATTCCATGTGGTGGAATGGGGCGCCGGCCGCGGTGAGATGGCAGAGCACTTGCAAGCTTTCCGCTACAGCGCGGTCGATGTCGATGGCGGCCCGGTGCCCGCGTCCTTTGAAGGCGTCATCTTCTGCAACGAGCTCTTCGATGCCTTGCCTGTTGACGCGGTCCGCATGCGGCAGGGACAGCCGCGCATGATGCGTGTCGGCTTCGAGGAGGACCGGTTCGTGTGGATCGAAGGAGAGGCGCTCTCGCGTGAGTGGCTGCCGTATGCCCTGAATCTGTGCGCCCGCGTAGCGGAAATCAGGGAAGAAGAAGAGGTGTGGGTCGAACTCCCCGTACGCCTGCAATCATTGCTCCAGAGTATGGTGCAGCCGCTTGAGCGCGGCTTCCTGCTGGCCATCGACTACGGCTACACCGAGCGCGAGATCATCCGCTTCCCGCGCGGCACGCTGATGGCCTATCGACGTCATCAGGCACTGGACGATGTGCTGCTCAACCCTGGTGAGCAGGACATCACCGCACACGTTCCGTTCACTCATTTGGAGCACTGTGCGCAGTCCCTGGGCTTGCTCACCACACCGCTTCGATCCCTCACGCAACTGCTCATGTCCGCGGGTGAACACGACCAGTTCGCGGCGGCATTGGAGGCTCCGGATGACGTTGCGTCTCTCCGCCTGCGAATGCAGCTCAAGAGCCTGTTATTCGGGCTCGGCGAGACGTTTCGATGTCTGGTGATGGAGAAGAGGAGGGGCTAGAAAGGCAGTCTGGCGGGCCCTAAAACACCTACGGCCCCGGTTGCCCGGGGCCGCTTCGTTGATTCCTGTTGCCGCGTTCGTTGGAACGCTGCGTTCTTACTTCTTCTTCGCGGCCTTCTTGGCGGCTTTCTTAACTGCCTTCTTGGCCGCTTTCTTGGTTGCGTTCTTCATTGATCGATTCTCCGTGACATCAGATTTTGCGATCGCATGCGATCGCATTGTGATCTCTTTATAAACTTGGTCTCTTCCCAAAGTCAAGGAAAAAAGTGTCCTTACGGCCCTTCGCGTGCAACTCCATCATCATGCCTCTACGATTCAAACATTCGCCCTCTGAAACGTTCGCGCCCATGTGCTTGTGGAAACCATCCGCTCACCGTTAGCATCATTGTTGTCATGCGCCGCGATGCTGCTCTTCTGTGCTCCTGCGCACTCCTCGCGCTGGCCGGGTGTTCCAGGCACAAACACACGGCACGCACTCCTCCCGCGCCTGCTCCGGGCTGGTCTGAGATCGGGATCGCAAGCTGGTACGGCAACCCTTATCACGGCCGCCCCACATCCAGCGGCGAAATCTACGACATGGAACAGATGACCGGTGCCCATCGCACACTGCCCTTCGGCGCCATCGTGCGCGTGACGAACCTCACCAACAACAAGAAGGTGGAAGTGCGCATCAACGATCGGGGTCCGTTCACGGCGGGACGCGTCGTGGACCTCTCCCGCGCAGCCGCCCGCAGCATCAACATGATTGGTCCCGGCACCGCGCGCGTTCGCGTCGACCTGCTCTCCTACGCGGGCACGCCCACCAATAACGCCACCTACACGGTCCAGGTGGAGCGTTTCTTCACTGAGCAGGAGGGCGGCAAGGTTCGAAAGAATCTCATGAAGAAATACCAATCCGTCGACCTCATCGAACGGCCCACGACTCCCGGCAGCTATCTGCTCCGCGTCGGCCGCACCTCCACACAGGAGGAGGCCCAGGCCATCGCCGATGACATCGGCCGCGATGTCGGCACCGGATACGTCGTCCGCATCGAGATGCGCACGCATCAGTAGAGAATCTCGTCTCACCACACTCCAGCCCGCGTAGAATAATAGGTGCTCTGCAATCTATCGAAGAGTTTTCCTGCTGTGGGGACACTACCTCTATGAGGTCGTATGCCAGCTCAGCTCGAACAATACCTTGGGACACCAGACTGGATGACAGTGGATTCGTCGCAGAAGAGTTATGAGTTAGTAGGGCAGTCCGCGCGCTTACGCCAGGTCCTACGGCTTGCGGCCAAGCTCGGGAAGGGGCACTGGCCCGTCCTCCTCCTGGGGGAGACCGGCACCGGCAAGGAACTGGTGGCCCGCACCATCCACCGCAACTCGCCCAGCGGCCCCTTCGTCACCATCGACTGCTCGGCCATGGTTGGTCCGCTGATGGAAAGCGAACTCTTTGGCCACGCCAAAGGCGCCTTCACCGGGGCACATACCCAGAAGATCGGACTCATCGAACAGGCCGACGGAGGCACCGCCTTCTTCGACGAAATCGGTGAACTGCCCCTCGACCTCCAGTCCAAACTGCTGCGTGTCCTCCAGGAGAAGGAGTTCCGCCCCGTCGGATCACTGCAGGTGCGCAAGTCGAGTTTCCGGGTCGTGGCGGCCACCAATCGTGATCTGGCCGAGAAGTACGCAAGGGCACCTTCCGCCAGGATCTTTACTACCGCCTCAATGTGGTCACGTTGCGCCTCGCTCCCTTGCGGGAGCGCAAGGACGATCTGCCCTCTCTCATCGCCCACTTCCTGGAAACCTACGGGAACGGTCACCGGCTCAGCGGAGATCTGCTGGAGCTGATGATGTCCTACGACTGGCCCGGCAACGTGCGCGAACTGGAGAACTGCATCCAGCACATGGTGGCTGTCAACAGCGGTCCTCTTCTGCACGGCGGCGATGCGCCTTCCAACCTGTTGAACTACGCGCAGAAACGGCGCTTCGGCTCCCCCGGACAACAGCCCTCCGGCAATCTCTCCTTCCTGCCCAGCCAGGGTTCACCCAGTCCCGTGGCCTCGCCTGAGTCCACGTTCGTCATGCCGGTGTTGCCCTTGTCCGAAATGGAAAAGCGCGCCATCATCGGGGCCCTGCAGTACACTAAGGGCGATCGCGTCATGGCCGCCCATCTGCTTGGCATAGGCAGGACGACCCTCTATCGCAAGCTCAAGGAATACGGGATCCAGGATTGAACATCGCTCTCGACGCCACCTACAGCCTCGGACAGAACCTGTCCGGTGTCGGCGTCTATAGCCGTGAGATCCTCTATGGGCTGGCCGCCGGCCATCCGGATCAACGCTTCCAATGGTGCTACCGTCTCCACCGCTACCTGCGCGGACGCCGTGAATTAATGCCTCCCAATGTGCGCGCCTTTCCGCTCCTCGACGGCCTGCCCGTGTTCCGCTCCGGCCTGTTTCACGGACTCAACCAGCGGCTCCCCGCCCGCTCCCGTGGGCCTGCTGTCTGCACCTTCCACGACCTCTTTGTCCTGACTTCGGAGTACTCTTCTCCTGACTTTCGAGCCCGGTTTGCCAGTCAGGCGCGCGAAGCGTCCCATCGCGCAGATCTCATCATCTGCGTCTCACGCTTCACCGCAAACCATGTGCGCGACCTTCTCGGGGTGCCGGAAGAGCGGCTCCGTGTCATTCCACACGGCACTCACCTGCCGCCGCCGGCCAATGAGTCTCAACGAGGGCCCGTCATTCTGCACGTGGGCGCGATCCAGCTCCGCAAGAACCTGGTCCGTCTGGTCGCGGCCTTTGAACAGCAGGCGCCGCCGCCCTGGCGGCTGGTTCTGGCGGGATCCGATGGCTACGCCGCCGCCTCCGTGCATGAGCGAATTGCCGCCAGCCCTGCCCGCGATCGCATCTCCGTCACCGGTTGGGTCGACGATGCGCGCCTGGCCGAGTTGTACGCCTCGTCCTCGATTTTCGCGTTTCCCTCCCTCGATGAGGGCTTCGGCATCCCCGTGCTCGAGGCGATGGCGCACAGCCTGCCGGTCATCTCTTCCAATCGCTCTGCCTTGCCCGAGGCCTGCGGGGACGCTGCCCTGCTGGTGGATCCCACCAACGAAGAGGCCCTGGGACAGGCTCTACGCCTCCTCATCGAAGACGAGGGGCTGCGTCATCGTCTGGTGCAACGCGGGAGAATGCGAGCCGCCGAGTTCTCATGGCAGCGCGCGGTGGACCTTACCTGGAAGGTCTATCAGGAGCTGGGCGGATAATCTGCCCGGCAAGCCGGTCAGCGGCCGTCTTCGTCGACGGCAATCTTCAAGGCCCGCAGGAACTTCTGGTCCTGCGACGTCCACTTCAGCCGGGCTGTCTGCTCGTTCTTGCCCGTAGTCGTGTACTCTTCCTCGAAGTCGGTTTCCAGCCGTGTTTCCAGTACCGCACCATCGTCATCCTCGCCGTCTGCTTCATCGCGTTTGTTAAACCCGATGGTGGCTTCCAGCACCAGGAACACGTCGTACCCCGCTCGCTTGATTTCGCCAATAGCCGCGGCGATCCGATCAGAGTCCGAGAGTGACTCGTTGATCGCATTGCCGAGTTCCTGCATCAGTTCTTTCAGTCGATCGTCCAAGGTAAGCCTCGTGTGCGGCCACTTTCAGAATACCATCCGGATGCATACCCGGCTCCGAACCGCTTCCATTCCATTTATCGGCAGTTTTCCGCCCTTCCTTGAATGAACACCCACCGCCGCTGCATCTTTCACCCGGCTTGCTACTATGTGTAGGGACCCGCTCCACCCATCTTTAGTAATGTTCAGAAAGTTCATTCAGGCCTTCCTGCCCGGCATCGTCAAGCCTCTCCATTCCCTTTGGAATGAGGTCCTGGGCTTTCTTTTCATCGCCATTGCGGTGCTGATGATTCGCGCCCTCTGGCGCGGTTACAACGAGATCGATCTCGGTTTCGCCCACCTGATCAAGTTCGTACTCGGCGCCTTCTTCTTCGTCGTGATGCTCGGGTTTGGACTCCACGCCTTCTGGCGCGCTCGCCGTATCTCCAAGTCCTAGAACAGGATCGTGGTCCTGAAACAGCAAGAGCGCCGGAGCCGTTGGCCCTGGCGCCCTGCTGGTTCTTTTCTTACTGGGCTCTTTATTGTTTATCCTGCGCCGGCGCCGCCGGAGTGCCCTGGGCTGTCGACTTCACACCCGTCACGCGCTCCAGTTCCGCCACCTGCTTCCGAACCGACTCCACATCCGGAGCATTCGGCGCGAAGCTTAAGTACCCCTTCATCTGTTCCAGTGCACCCGGATAGTCACCCTTGTCGGCCAGGATCGTGCCCAGCAACTGCGCCGATCTCGGATTGTGATGATCCGGGTCCAGCTTCACCGCCTCCCGCGCACTCTTCTCCGCCTCGTCCATCTTCTTCAGGTTGTACTTGGCGGCGGCGTTGATAAACCACGCCTGCGAGTAGGAGTAAGGATCCAGCTTCAGAACCGTGTCGCTGCGGTCGGAGATGAGCTGCCAGTTCCGGCTCGATAGCGACAACTGCATGAGTTGGAGATGCGGCTTCACGAACTTGGCATCCGATTTCACCGACTCCTCATAGGCCTTCTGCGCGTCATCGTTCTTCTTCTGCGCCATCAGGCTGTTGCCCAGCTCGAACCAGGCCGCGGCGTACTTCGGATAGACCTCGACGGCCTTCTGCAACTGGACCTCGGCTTCCGGATACTTCTTCTTCTTCGCCAGATCCAGACCTTTTTCGTATGCCTTCTTCGCGTCCTTGGGCGCCATCCCCGTGGTTGCGCTGAAGACATAACCTTCCACATTCGCCAGACGATGCAGCACCAGCGTCCCGAGTTCCGGACTGTCCAGGATGCGCCGTCCGCTCAATTGCACCACGTCGCTTCGGAACCCGGGCAGGTCCGCCTTGAACTCGCAGCCCATCAGCTCGCGCTCGGACATCCCGTTCCGAACGCCGCCCGGCGAGGTGCTTCTCTGCGAAGTCCCCGTATTGAACGCGTCGTTAGGATTGCCAAGGCTGGCATCCGTGAACATTGATTGGTTCTGGCCCAGCGAGATGCTGAACCGGCCCTTCAGGTCGGAATAGCCTTGCGGCCTCGGTTGGCCGTTACAAACCAGCATCATCACCACCGGCTCCGGTGGCGCAGTCCCGTCGTCCAGCATCACCCGTCCGGATAGGTAGATCGGACGTTGATAGTCCATAATGGACGGCGACGGGCTGGTCGGACTCGTCGGGTTCGTCGTGCTCGGCCTCGTCGTCACTGGTGGAGTGGTTGTTGTCCCGCCAGTGGACCCGCCGGTAGATCCGGCGCCGCCGGTTTTCTGCGCGAACGCGCCAAATGTTCCGCAGGTCACGAGGACACCCACCATTGCGGCCTTCGTCCACCCGGCCGGAAGCAGTTGAATATGACTCATAGCACCCTCCGCTGGTGTAACTGAGTTCTGAGTGTAGGTATTATGGCACAGGAACCCTTGGATAGCGCTCCCCGATTTGTTCCCCTTCTTCGCCTCCCCTTCAGCGCCTGCCGCCTTCTTTCTCCCTGCCCCGGGCCATCTGGCTTTACTCCGTCGCGCGTCCGGTCTTTACTGAACTATGATGATTAAGGGACCACGCAATCATATGAATCGCACCTTTTTCTCCATTTCCGCACTCGGGCTGCTGGCTCTAACTCTTTCTGGTTGTTCAGAATCCGCCCCGCCGGCCAAGAAGGCCGAGGTTGCCAAAAAGCCTGTCGAGCCCGTTTCCGGCCAATCCGGACTCTTCCAGATGTTCCAGGTCGCCCGCCCCTGGGCCCCCGACGCGATGATTCTCAAACTGGAAAACGGCGACATCCCCGAAGCTAAAGCCCAGCCCGGCAAGTACGGAGTATGGCGCGCCACCTTCGTCTCTCCGTCCAAGAAGATCAAGCGCGACTACTCCTTTGCCGCGGCTGATTCCGATGGTGGCGTGATCAAGGGACCCCGCGCCGGTTCCGAAGCGCCCTACACCGCCAGCACTCTGGTCCACCCCATCCCGATTCAGGATGTCCACGTAGACACTACGGCCGCGCTCGAAACCGCGTTGAAGGAAATCGCGAAGGACAAGGCGATGACCAAGGCTTTGGCTGACAACAAGGACATCCCCGTCCAGTACATCCTCGAGTGGACCGGCACCAACCCCAAGCCTTGCTGGCGCGTGGTCTTTGGCGCCTCGGTTTCGCAGAGCCTGTTTTCCCTGTTGATCGACGCCGGCACCGGCGAGTTCGTCAAGAAGCTGCGCTAAACGCCGCGGGTCCGTTTCTTTACGGGTGCGGGTGGAGTCGGCTCCACTCGCACAATCCGCATCAGCATGTTCTTCTGTTCGGGTTCCACCGGCCGCATATTGCGCGAGAACTCCACGTTCAGCGAAGCCACAAACTGCTCGATCTGCGCCTGCATCGCCGACATCTTCTCGCGCATGTTGAGTATGATCTCGACACCCGCCAGATTCACACCCAGCTCCCGGGTCAGTTCCAGAATCACTTCCAGCCTGACAAGGTCATCGTCTGTGTAAAGCCGTGTATTCCCATCGGAACGCGACGGTTTCAGCAGACCTTCCCGTTCGTACATCCGCAGAGTCTGGGGGTGTACGCCGTACTTGTCGGCGACGGCAGAGATCATGTAAGCGGCTTTGGATCGTTGCTTCGGCACTGTCTCACACCTTCGACCACAGGTCCGACCGCGGGTCCCGCGGATCCAGCCTGGAAAGTTCCTTCAATAACTCACGCGTCCGTTCATCGCGAACGTCCGGCGCCTGGATGGAGCGTTGTTGCATCGTGTTTCCCGATGGCCTAGCATACAGGAACCAACCAGGTACCACACA
>JASGIE010000077.1:0-12238 GCA_049841055.1 Paludibaculum sp.
GATCAGCCTTCAGCTTTCATCTATAAGCCCGCCAGCTCGACGGATTCTTCCGGTCTCGTGCGAAATCGCAACCAATCGGGACGGCGGACCCCCGGTCCGCGCGGGGTCCTCAGACCCCGCCCGAGGAAGCTGATAGCTGACCGCTGATTGCTGAAAGCTACAAGCTACAAGCCCGCCAGCTCGACGGATTCTTCCGGTCTAGTGCGAAATCGCAACCAATCGGGAAGGCGGACCCCCGGTCCGCGCGGGGTCCTCAGACCCCGCCCGAGGAAGCTGATAGCTGACCGCTGATTGCTGAAAGCTACAAGCTACAAGCCCGCCAGCTCGACGGATTCTTCCGGTCTCGTGCGAAATCGCAACCAATCGGGACGGCGGACCCCCGGTCCGCGCGGGGTCCCCAGACCCCCCGAGGAAGCTGATAGCTGACCGCTGACAGCTGACAGCTACAAGCTACAAGCCCGCCAGCTCGACGGATTCTTCCGGTCTAGTGCGAAATCGCAACCAATCGGGACGGCGGACCCCCGGTCCGCGCGGGGTCCCCAGACCCCGCCCACGGCAGCTGAAAGCTGACCGCTGATTGCTGAAAGCTACAAGCTACAAGCCCGCCAGCTCGACGGATTCTTCCGGTCTCGTGCGAAATCGCAACCAATCGGGACGGCGGACCCCCAGGTCCGCGCGGGGTCCCCAGACCCCGCCCGAGGAAGCTGATAGCTGACAGCTGAGCGCTGAAAGCTACGCGTCCGCCAGCACATAGTGCGTACTCCGTCCGCCCTCCACTCCCCGCACCAGCGCCCCGCGCTCCACCAGCGCCGCAATGTCCCGCAACGCCGTATCGTGCGAACACTTCGCCATCTTCGCGTACTTCGACGTGGTCAGCTTCCCCTCAAACCCGCTCAGCATCTTCTGCAGCACCAGCCTCTGCCGGTCGTTGAGGGCCACTTGCGCGATGGAATCCCAGAAGTGCGCCTGCCGCAGAACATTGCCCAGCGTGCCGTGTGCCCCGCCGATCGCCCGGTCCAGCGTCCGCAGAAACCAGTCCAGCCACGGAGTCACATCCAGCGGACCCCGCTGCGTCTCCTCCAGGATCTGGTAGTACGCCGCGCGCTCCTGACGGATCTCGGTGGACATGCTGTAGAACCGCTGCCCGCTACCCTCTGACCGTGCCAGCATCAGGTCCGCCACCGCCCGGGCGATGCGTCCATTCCCGTCGTCAAACGGATGCACCGTCACAAACCACAGGTGCGCCAGGCCCGCCTTCAACACCGGATCCATCGACGGACCCGCCTCAAACCACTCCAGGAACCGCGCCATCTCCTCGTCCAGCCGCGCCGCCGGAGGAGCCTCGAAGTGGACATGCTCCTTCCCCATCGGCCCGGAGACCACCTCCATCGGACCAGTCGTGTCGTCTCGCCACGCCCCCACCCGGATCCTGCTGATGCCGCTGCGTCCCGTAGGAAACAGCGCCGCATGCCAGTCGAACAACCGCTCGCGCGTCAACGGCTGGTCATACCGCCCGGTCGCATCCAGCATCATCTCGACGACGCCTTCCACATGGCGGTCCGCCGGCTTCAACGCTCCGATGTCCACACCCAGGCGCCTGGCAATCGACGATCGCACCTGTTCCAGGTCCAGCCGTTCGCCCTCAATCTCGCTGCTCTTCAGGACGTCCGCCGTCAGAGTCTGCAGCACGGCCTCCTGCCGGGATGGAAAACCCAAGCGCCTCCATCTGCCCCAGCAGCCGCCCCTGCCTGTGGCGCACCCCGGCCAGCAGCTCCGCCAGGAAGTCAGCCCGCCACAGGAACTTCGGCCATTCGGTCCGTTGCCACAGGTACATTCAACGCAGTCCTTGCGTCGATTATATCACTCAATCAACGCAGGGCTGCCTAATTAACGCACATCATGCGTCGAATACACACTCTAATCGACGCAACCCTAATGCGCCGCCACCGGCCCCGGAGCCTTTCCCGGCTTCCTCATCAGCAGCACCAGCGGCACCAGCGCCAGGAAGATCACCGCCAGCAACCGGAAGATCTGCAGGAAGGAAAGAATCGTCGCCTGCTGCTGCACCAGCCCGAACATCTGCGCATAGCTCTGCCGGTACGCCACATTCGGAGCCGACCCGTGCGCCATCATCGACTGCTGCATACCGTGCATCATGCCCGCCGCCTTCTGGCTATAGGGCGTGATGTGCCGCACCAGGTCGGCCGTATTCGCCTGCCCGAAGCGCGCCACCATCGTGGTGACGCCGGCAATGCCGACGCTACCGCCGATGTTCCGCAACAGGTTGAACATACTGGCCGCGTTGCCCATCCGTTCCTTCGGGATCCGCGACATCGTAATCGTCGTCAGCGGCACGAACAGCAGCGCCAGCGACAGACCCTGCACAAACTGCGGCCAGAAGAAGTCCCAGTAGCCCGCATTCAGGTTCAACCGCGACAACTGGAACAACGTCGCCGATGCGATCACCAGCCCGGCCGCCAGGAACTTTCGCGCGTCGAACTTCGACAGCAGCGCCCCCACCAGCGGCATGGCCAGGAACGACCCGATACCGCGCGGCGCCAGCGCCCAGCCCGCCTGCAGCGACGGATAGCCCAACAGGGTCTGCAGCCAGATGGGCAGCAGCACCAGGCTGCCGTACAGCACGAACCCCAGCATCGTCATCAGCAGCGTACCCGTCGAATACGTCCGGTCCTTGAAGACGCGCAGGTCCACCACGGGCCCAACCACCCGTAGTTCGTGGTAGATGAACCAGATCAGCGCCACCGCCGCGGTGATCGACAGCGTCACAATCCAGTTCGACGCAAACCAGTCTTCCTGCTGGCCCTTGTCGAGCACGATCTGCAGCCCGCCGATGCCCACGGCCAGCAGCCCGATACCCCAGTAATCCACGCCCAGCTTGCTGCGCTGGATATACGGCGGATCGAACACAAACCAGCGGGTCATCAACAGCGACGCCACACCCACCGGGATGTTGATATAGAACACCCAGCGCCAGCTATACGCGTCCGTCAGCCAGCCGCCCAGCACCGGCCCCAGAATGGGAGCCACGACAATGCCCAGTCCCCAGAACCCCATCGCCTTGCCGCGCTGGTCCGGCGGAAACGCCTCCAGCAGCACCGCTTGCGACAGCGGCTGCAGCGCGCCACCGGCCGCCCCCTGAATCACGCGGAACACGATCAGAATCGGCAACGTCGGCGCGAAGCCGCAGAAAAACGAGGCCACCGTGAAGCCGATCACCGACATCATCAGCAGCCGCTTGCGCCCAAAGAAGTTGGCCAGCCAGCCCGTAATCGGCAGGATCATCGCATTCGCCACCAGGTAGGACGTCAGCGCCCACGTGGCTTCATCGATCGAGGCCGACATGCTGCCCGCGATGTGCGGCAGCGACACGTTCACCACCGTCGTATCCAGCACCTCCATGAAGGTGCCGAACATCACGGCGATGGCGACAATCCAGGGATTCACATGCGGCCGTTCGGCGGTCGCGCTCATAGGCGTTCCTCGAAGGACATGGCTTGGACGATCACCGAGGCCGCCTCCTCCTCGCCCAGCCCGGAGCTCACCATCAGGTCGTACAGATGCGGATCCGACCACACGCAGTCAAACCGCTCTTTCACGTACTGCGCCCGCACCTTGTCCGTATCCAGGATCTGCGCCGTCGCGTCGCCGCAATCCGGCACGCGCTTCTGGATCCGTTTCACCCGCTGTTCCCACGGCGCATAGACAAACGCATGGAACACGTCCGCCTTGTCCTGCAGCAGACACTGTCCGGCCCGACCGACGATCACGCACTGCCCCTGCGCGTACGCTTCCTTGATCAGGTCGCCCGCCAGTTGCGCCTCGGTTTCTGCATCGAAGACGTTAGTGCCCACCGGACCCGCCACGCCCTCGATGCCGCCCTGCCACAGCGTCAGCCGGCTCACCCGGTGCAGCCACGAATCCACCTTCTCGTCGAACTGCCGCACCAGATCGGGCGACACCTGCGCCGCCCGCGCGATGTCCTGCACCAGCGCGTTATCGAGCAACCGCCAGCCCAGCTTGGCGGCCACAATCTTTGCTACGGCCGCTCCGCCGCTGCCATACTCCCGGGCCACCGTCAGTGCGCGATACCGCATCAGCGAACCCCAACCGTCGGGATCACCGACATGCCCGGCCGCAGCACGTGATCCGGGTCCTGACCCTTCTCAAACAGGATCTTCACCGGCACCCGCTGCACCACCTTCACGTAATTGCCCGACGAGTTCTCCGCCGGCAGCAGGCTGAACCGCGCGCCCGTCGCCGCCGCGATGCTCTCCACATGACCCTGATACTTCCGGCCGCCGTACGCATCCACCGCGATCTCCACCTTCTGCCCCACCTTCATGTGCGCCAGCTGGTTCTCCTTGAAGTTGGCCACCACCCAGATGTCCTCCATCGGGACCACCGCCATCAGCGGCTGACCCGCGTTGATGATCTGCCCAACCTCGAGATTCTTCTGGCTGACAATGCCGCTCACCGGAGCGCGCACCGTCGTATAGCTCAGGTTCAGCTCAGCCTGCTCCAGCACGGCCTTCATCTGCAGCATCTTCGCGTTGGAGGATTCCGCCCGCGACCGCGTAGCCGACACCTGCTGCGGCGCCGTCGCCGCCGCCTTCACATCCGACTCCGACCGCGCCAGCTTCGCCCGGTGCTCACCCAACTGGCTCTGCGCCACCCGCACCATCTGCTCCGCCTCATGGACCTGCGCCTGAGCCGCTTCCACCTGCGCCTGCGTCGCATCCGCCGTCGACTTCGCCGCGTCGTACTGCTGCCGCGAAATCTCGTCCTTCGCCAGCAGCGCTTCATACCGCTTGTAGTCGCTCGCCGCCCGGCCCGCGTTCGCCTGCGCCTGCCGCAGCAACGCCTGCGCCGACCTCACCCGAACCTGCGCCGACTCCACCTGCTGCTCCGCTGTCGACAGCGTCGCCTTCGCTTCCTGCACCGCCGACTGCGCCGAATCCAGGCGGCTGCTCGACGACGCCCGGATGATCGGCACCTCCGTCCGGTCCGCCTGCATCGTTGCTTCGGCCTCGGCCAGATCCGCCTTCGCCTTGGCCACCGCCACCTCGTAGTCCTTCGGGTCGATCCGCGCCAGCACGGTGCCCGCCTCCACAAACTGGTTGTCCCGCACCCGGACCTCGATCACCGTACCGCCCACCCGCGCGCCCACCGAGTGAATGCGTCCATCGATTTGCGCATCGTCGGTCGACTCAAACCCGGCCGCATGATTCCAGTACGCATACCCGCCGGCCGCCAGCGCGACCAGCAGCACCACGGCCGCCACCGGCTTGACCATCGAGGACTTCTGCGGCGGCGCCGCGGGCGTCGTTTCCATGACTTCACGTTCCATGTTGGGGCTCCCCATATACCTATTGCTTTCCTTCCGGGAAGAGGACATCCACGTTCTTTTCAATGCCGCCCATGGCCCGGGCCAGCTGCGCCCGCGCCAGATTGTACGAGTACAGGCTCGAGATGAAGTTCTCGTTCGCGGTGGCTACCGCCTCCTGCGCTTGCACCACTTCCAGATTGTTCGTGACGCCCGCCGCGAACCGGTCCCGCGCCTGCTCGGACTGCTGCTTGGCCAGGGTCACCGCCGACCGGTTCACATCCAGTTGCTCCGCCGTCGACTTCAGGTCCAGCAGCGCGCTCCGTAGCTCAAACGCAATCTGCCCGCGCAGATTGTCCAGTTGCGCCCGCTCTTTCGCCAGGGCTGCCTGCGCCTCCAGAACCTCGCCCTTCACCCGGCCGCCCTGGAAAATCGGGATGTTCACCCCCACGCCCGCCATGAACGTGCCGTGCATGTTCACCGGACTCTTGCCCAGCACGCCGTAGTCGCCCGTGAACCCCACCGACGGCAGATACCCCGCCGACGCAGCCCGAGCCGACAACTCCGCCGCCTTCACCCGGTTCGACAGGCTTAGATAGTCCATCCGGCCCTCGTAGGCCCGGGTCAGCGCCTCTTCCATCGCCGGAGGCGGCGGCGTCGCCTGCGGCATCGCATCCGCCAGCCGGATCTCCTGCCCGTCCGGCAGCCCGATCGCCCTGCCCAACGACAACTTGCTCTTCTCGAAGGAGTTCCGCGCCGCAATCAGCCGCTGCTTCTGCGATTGCAGCTCCACCTGCGCACGCAGCACGTCGATCCCCGGCACCATGCCCTCTTTCTTGAAATCCACCGCCTGGTCGTACAGCGCCTGCGCCGCCGCCACCTGTGCCTCCACCGCCTCGATCCGGCTCAATTCCGAAGCCGACTGCAGATACAGCGACGTCACGACCAGCGCCACCGTATCCCGCGCGTCCTTATACGACAGCTCCGACGCCTTCTGCGCCGCCACACTCGCCTGCGACCCGCGCAGCGACCGGAAGTTCAGAATCGTCTGCGTCACCGACGCCCGCGCGTCAAACACCCCAAACGGGCCAATGATCGACTTGATCCCCGGGAACGAATCGAACCCGAACGCCGCCAGGTTCACCTGCTGCGAAGTCTCCGACACCCGGCCGTTGATGTTCGGCAGCAACTGGCTCAGCGCCACCAGCCGCTCCCCGCGCGCCGCCTTGGCCGACTCGCCGGCCAGCACCGACCCAAGGTTGTGCTTCAAGCCCCGCTCCACCGCCTGGTGCAGCGTCAGCGCCATCGGCCCGGCCGTCGCCTGACCCTCCGGCACCGCCCCCAGAAACGGACTCTGCTGCGCCGCCGCCACCCCCGCCAGAAGCCCGCCGAGAATCACTAAGTGTATGCCCCTCATCAGTTGGAAATTCCTTTCCAGGCCAGGTCTGTCAGCGTCTCCACGTCGTCATCCACGCTGGTTCCGGTCGGCCCGATCAGACGCCGCATCATCGTGCCCTTCGCCATGTCGTAGATCGCCGACGCGATCGTCGGCAGGTTCGACGCACGGATCTCACCCGCCTCCATGCCTTCCTTCAGCACGGCCTCGAACGCCACCAGGTTCTTCAGGTAGAGATCCCGGAAGTCCTGGCACAGCGCCACCGGATGCATGATGTTGCCGAACTCGGAATGATAGATCTGGAAGAAATCGCGGTTCTCTTCCAGGTACTGCAGCCGCGTCTGGAAGAAGGCCCGGATCTTTGCCCGGAACCCCTCCGCCGCCGTCATCCGCTGCATCGTCAGGACGCCCAGCTCCTGCGCGCCCTGCATCAGCGCGGCCAGGTAGACGTCCCGCTTCGAAGGGAAATAGAGGTAGACCGTGCCCTTCGACAGACCACCCGCTTCCGCGATCTGGTCCATCGTGGCATCGTTGAATCCCTTCTCCGCAAAGACCTTACGCGCCGCGCCGAGGATTTCGGCGGTGCGGAAGGCGGAGAGTACTTCGTGTTTGGTTTTGCCCTGTACGGCCATAATGACTGACGAGTCAGAAAATCGACCCGTTAGTTACTAGACTGTACGATCAGGTCAGCCGTTTGCAACTTTCCGTCGAAAGATGGCCTTCAATACGGTTGTTGCGAGTCCTTCGAAACCTCCACCCGGCCCCGGTAGTGCTTCCCGATGAAGGCGAAGTAGAAGAACGACAGCACGAACGCCACCGGCCACCACCACGCCGCCGCCCACAAACTCGACGCATCGGCCGACCCGTTATACGCCGTGATCGAGTTCCGCGCATCAGTCGTCGAGTGCAGGATCACCGGGAACAGGCTCACCGCGGCCGTTGCCAGCAGCCCGGCAATGAACGCGATCCCGCCGAGAAAGACCCGCGCCTCCTGCCCGGACCGCAGTCCTGTCCCGATGGCGCCCGCTCCGCCCATCACCACAGCCACGGTCAGCCAGGCCAGCGGTCGTCCGGCGATCCCTGAGAACAGCTCCGGTCGCACCAGCGCCGTCATGCCGGTCACCACCGCCAGCAGCACCGCCACCGCCAGCCACAACCAGCCGGACAGCCTCCGGCTCCTCTGGTGGACGTCGCCCGTTGTCTTCAGGGTCAGGTACGATGCGCCATGCGCGGCCAGCGTCACGACGGTGAATACCGCCACCGACACCGTGTACCAGTCCAGAATCCCCACGCTGCCCTCCACCCCGAAATGCGTGAACAGCGGCAGGCTCAATTGCGCGTCCGGCCCCAGCGGCATGCCGCGCACTACGTTCCCCAGCGCCGCCCCCAACAGCACCGCCAGCAGCGTGTTCGAGACCACAATCACGAAATCCCAGAACGACCGCCACATCCCGTCGTCGATGTGTCCGCGGAACTCCAGCGAAATCCCGCGCAGCACCAGCGTCCACAGCACCAGGAACAGCGCCAGGTAGTAGCCCGGAAAGGCAATCGACATCACCCGCGGGAATGCCACGAACAGCACGCCGCCCGTACCTACCAGCCACACCTCGTGCCAGCTCCACAGCGGACCAATCGCCGCAATCAGCACACGCCGCTCCTCCTGGTTCTTCGCCACCACGAAATGGAGCATCCCCGCCCCGATATCCCATCCGTCCAGAACCACAAAGAACGTGATCATCAGGCACAGAACGCCAAACCATGCCTCCACCATCAGTGCACCTCCAGGGCGGGCGGGCCGTGCATCACCTCGCGGCCAATCAGATAGAGATAAAGCAGCCCGACGACGAAAGTAGAGCCCGGTGAACCCGATCAACGTGAACAGCACGTCCCCGGAGCTCACCGCCTTGCTGTAGCCGTCGCTCGTCTGGAACAACCCGTAAATCAGCCACGGCTGCCGGCCCAGTTCCGCCGTCGTCCATCCGGCCGTATTGGCAATGAACGGGAACGGAAATGCCAGCATGAGGACCCACAACAGAGGCCGGGTGGACTCGAGTAGCCCGCGCCAGCGCAGCAGGTTCGCCAGCCCCATCAGCGCGATGAACAGCGTACCCAGCCCGGCCATCACGTGAAACGAGTAGTACAGCAGCTCGATGTTCGTCGGCCACGTATCTTCCGGAAACGCCCCCAGCCCCTGCACATTGCTGTGAAATGTCCCGAATGCCAGGAAGCTCAGCATGCCCGGGATCCGGATCGGATTGTCCAGCCGCCGCATCTTCACATTCGGCTGCCCGATCAGCGTAATGTCCGCCATCGGCCCGGTCTCGAAACGTCCCTCCATCGCCGCCAGCGCCGCCGGTTGATGATGCGCCACCAGCTTGGCCTGCGCATCGCCGGTCGGGAAGGCCACCAGTAGCGCCGCCGCCAGCCCGATCGCGCTACCCCAGCTCAGATAGAGCCGCCCCTGTTCAGTGTGTTCTTTCCTCAACAGGTAGAACGCCCCCACCGCGGCAATCGCAAACGAACCCGTCACCAGCGCGGCCGCCTGGTTGTGACCAAACTGGATCAACGCCCACGGGTTCAGCAGATACTCGGCCATGTTCCCGATCTTCAGCGATCCGTCCTGCGCCACCGCGTACCCGGCCGGATGCTGCATGAACGCGTTGGTCACGATAATGAAAAAGCCGGATGTCCAACTGCCCAACGCCACGCCCAGCGCCGCCAGAAAATGATTCCGCGGCCCCAGCCGCTTCTCGCCCCACACCAGCGCGCCGATAAACGCACTCTCCAGGAAAAACGCGAACATCCCTTCCATGGCCAGCGACTGCCCGATCACGCTGCCCGAATACTTCGAAAACCCAGACCAGTTCGTGCCGAACTGAAACTCCATCGGGATGCCGGTCACCACGCCAACCGCGAAGTTGATCCCGAAAATCCGGGCCCACAGGCGGGCCGCCGCGCCATACTCCGCCTTGCCCGAACGCCAGTGAAGATATTTCCAGAACACCAGGAACCACGCGATGCCCATGGTCAACTGGGGAAACAGGTAGTGATAAACGATGGTGAATGCAAACTGCAGGCGATGCCACAACGCAGGATCGCCGGTCATGGTCGTAGGAAGCCCCTCATGCTTTCATTGAAGCGCGAAGGGACACCAAGGGTGCAAGTAATGAGGAGAAATTCAACCGTGGCGCGCGAAGCGGTTTTTATCCCTTGGGCGCGTAATAACCCTTGCGGGCCCGTACCACCAGATCCTTCCGCTCCCGTACTTTGATCTGCACCGGATGATACAAGCCGTCGGTCTTCAGCGGCTCCGGCCGGAACAGAATGCTGTATTGCGACCGCAGCTCATTGGCGATGTTCTCGAAGTCCTGCGACAGATCCTCCGCCTTGAACGGAAAGAAGGGCAGGCCGCCGGTCTCCGACGCGAAGTACTTCAACACCTTGTCGCCGCTCGTCTCGCTGCGCGTCGTATTCGTCGAAATGGCATACACCACCACTTCCGACTTGTGCAGCATCTCCAGCGCCTGGTCCCGTGTGTAGTGCGAGTTGTTGTCCTCGCCATCGCCCACCATGATCAGCGCCCGGCGGAATTTCTCGCGCGGCTGCTCTTTGTCCAGACGGTCGCGGCAGCAGAGGAAAATGGAGTCGTAGAACGCCGTGCCGCCGCCCGGCCGCAACTCCCTCACTCGTTTGTCCAGCAGATCCGAATCGTCCGTGAAGTCCTGGACGATGCGCGTCTCCGTATCGAAGCTGTAGACCACCGCTTTGTCGACGTTCTTCCGGACCACGCTCTTCAGGAACTGGCCGGAAGCTTCCAGCTCAAACCGGAAACGGTCCCGGATGGAGTTGCTCGTATCCACCAGCAGCCCGATGCGCAGCGGCAGGTTTGTCTCCGCCGCGAACTCGAGAATCTTCTGCTTCCGCTTCTCTTCGAAGACTTCGAAGTCATCCCGGCTGAGGTTGTTCACAAACCGGCCCCGCTTGTCGGAAACGGTATACAGCAGGTTGACGCGCGTGACGTCGTACGTGATGGTCTGGTTGGAATCCGCCACCTGCTGGCCCAGGGCCGGCAGACAGGAAGCCAACGACAGGAATGAGCGTCTCGTCGTCATAAAACCTCGGTTCACCTTCAATACCACCTTGATTATAGGAGCCGTTCTTTCCAGGCAACAAGCTCCTCCGGCAGCGGCGCTTCTATCGTCACTTCTTCGCCCGTCGCCGGCGAGGTGAACGTGATCCGCCAGGCATGCAGCCACGGCCGGTTCTCCGGAGCCGCCGGAGCGCCATACAAAGGATCCCCCGCCACCGGATGCCCCAGTTGCGACAGGATCGGACCCGAATTCTGGTGCGTCCGCCCCGTCCCGATCAGCACCGCAGCAGCGTGTGGTGTCTCAGCCGCTCCAGCACAAAATACTCGGTGTGGGCCTCGCGCCCTTCTTCCAGCCGGGCCGTCATCTTGGTCCCGGTTCACCGGGTCCCGCGTGATGGCCGTATCGATCCGCCCCGCATCCTGTTTGACGTGCCCCATCACCAGCGCCAGGTAAACTTTTTTCACCTTGCGCCCCGCGAACTGAGTCGCCAGATTGCGGTGCGCCGCGTCCGTCCGCGCCACCAGCATCACTCCACTCGTGCCCTTATCCAACCGGTGCACGATGCCCGGCCCGCAGATCGCCGCCCACCGTCGACAGCGATTCGAAGTGGTGCAGCAGCGCATTCACCAGCGTGCCCGACTCGTTCCCCGCGCCTGCATGCACCACCAGTCCGGCCGGCTTGTTGATCGCCAGCAGGCTGTCGTCTTCGTACAGGATTTCGCAGAGGGATGTTCTCCTCCGTGCAAACGCGCGCAGCGGCTTCAGTTCGGCCGGTTCCACGTCCACCGTCTCGCCGGCCCGCAGTTTCCAGGAAGCCTTGCGGCTTGCCCCGTTCACCGTCACCCGGCCCTCTTCCACCCACGACTGCAGCCGGGCCCGGCTATACTCCGGCAGCCGCGCCGTCAGGAAATGATCCAGCCGCTGCCCCGCATCCCCGTCACCAATCAAAAAGCTATGCACCCCTTCCAGCGTACACTGGGGCAATGAGACGGATGATCGGGCGGACTGGACCTCCGATCGGCGCGGAACCGCGCTCGAAATCGCGCGCCTCCAACTACTGCGGCAGCGAATAGTACCAGACGTGCCCGCGAGCATCGGTCATATACAGGTTTCCTTTGGAGGCCGCAATAAACACAGGGGCCGCTCTACCTCCGGTTTGCAGAAACGGCAATGCACAACGGAACCTCGCAACAGCGGTGCCCCGGGAATCCGAGACCACGATCGGAGCCCCCTCCTCTGGAACGAAATGGGAGGCAAGGGCATAGATCCTGCCCGCCTCATCAGAGGCCGCATCAACAATGGCCAAAGAGTACCCGCCCGCCGGTGGAATGTCCGTTCTGGGTCTCCCCCCGCGCGCGTTGCACCTCAGGTGCTGTTCGGATTCTATTGTGTTTCCCTATTAACCTT
>JASGIE010000078.1:0-36761 GCA_049841055.1 Paludibaculum sp.
TCTCGACATCGCGCCGGACCTTCGTCTTCTCGCCTTCACCATCGCGGTCGCCGGACTCACGGCAGTCCTCTTCGGCCTGGCCCCCGCCATCCGAGGCACAAGCCTCGGCGTGCACTCCGCCTGGAAGGAGCAGGATCGCGGCACCCTGCGCGGCACCCACCGCATGGCCTTCGGGAAAGCCCTCGTCGCCGGACAGGTGGCCCTCTCTCTCGTGCTGCTGGCCGGCGCCGGCATGTTCGTCGTCTCGCTGCGCAATCTGCTCAACGTCGATGCGGGCTTCAACCGGAACAATGTCCTCCTCGTCAGCCTCGACCTGCAGGAGGCCGTCCCCCAGGCCCGCCGCGCCGCCGCCTATGACGAAGTTCTCCACCAGCTCCAGGCCCTGCCCGGCGTCTCCTCCGTCGCCGCCTCCGTTCTGCAACCCATCGGTAGCGCCGGCTGGGCCCAGGGCGTCGATCCGGAAGGCTACACCCCGAAAACCCGGCGCGACAGTCAGCTCTTCCTCAATCGCGTCTCTGCTGACTACTTCCGGACCTTCGGCACCGCCCTCGTCGCCGGCCGCGCCTTCAATGAACGCGACACCCGCTCCTCTCCGCTGGCCCTCATCATCAACGAGTCCGCCGCCCGCCAGTTCTTCGGTACCTCCAATGCCGTGGGCCGCACCGTCCGCATGAACAGGCTCGGCAGCCGCACCCTGAAAGACGCCTACGAAGTCGTGGGGGTCGTCAGGGATACCAAGTACAACCGCATGGACGAGGCCCCGCGCCGCATCGGCTACCTCGCCTTCGGCCAGGACCCCGAACCCGGCTCCTCCGTTCGTCTCGCCGTTCGCTCCGATACCAACATGGACGCTCTCGTACCCGCCGTACGCGCTGCCATCCTCGGCGTACAGCGCGACGCAGCCCTGGAGTTCAGCAGCTTCGAGACCCGCGTCAACGATTCGCTGCTCCAGCCCCGGCTCGTCGCCGTCCTCTCCTCCATCTTTGGCGTGCTCGCATTGCTGCTCGCCGTCGTGGGGCTCTACGGAGTCACCGCCTACTCCGTCGCCCGCCGCCGAGGCGAAATCGGCATCCGCATCGCGCTCGGTGCCCAGCGCGGCACCGTCGTCCGCCTGATGCTGCGCGATATCGGCATCCTCCTCTTAGCCGGCCTGACGGCGGGCGCGCTCATCTCACTCGGGGCAGGGAAGCTGATCGCCACCCTCCTCTACGGCTTGAAACCCGGAGACCTCCGCGTTCTCGGCGGCGCCGCCCTCCTCCTCTGCACCGTCACCGCCCTGGCCGCCTACCTGCCGGCACGCCGCGCCGCCCGCATCGACCCCATGGCCGCGCTGCGCGAAGAGTAAAGGGGCACGCGGTAAAATGGAGCCGTAATCTCCATTCTCAGGAAATAGCTGGATCCGTTTTGACAAAAGCAATTCTGGCCGCGGGCAGCCTCGCCGCCATCGCCACCGCAATGATCTACTCGGCGCACCCGGGCTCCTCCGCCCGCCGCGAACCCGGCGCCTTCTTTGCCCGTATCGTCGAACAGCGGGCCGGCGACGCCCGCACCAGCCTCTGGGCCCGTCGCGGTGACGGCTGGATGGCTCATACGACATCCAAGGAGAGCCGCGAGCTCCTGAACGGATCGGGCACCGTCATCATCGTCAGCGATCAGGTCAAGGCGCGCTCCACCTTCGAGAATGTGGCCCGCGGCCTCTCGCCCTTCGCCACCCCGGAATCCAACTGCACCCTCAAACCAGGCGGACAACCGGCCTCCGGTAAACTGGCCGGCGAAACCCGCATTTTGGGCCAGCGCGTACTCATGCTGCAGGAGATGCGCGGACCGCGTGTCCGCTGGACAGACTGGGCCGCGCCCGAACTCGGCTGCCTCGTGCTCCAGTCCACCGGCGAGATCCGCAAGACCCCTGACCAACCCTGGCAGCTCGCACTGTTGGTGAAGACCGAGGAAGTGCAGGCCGGCACCTACCCGGACTGGCTGTTCTCCTTACCCGCCGACTATCGTGAGATGAGCCCCGGACAAGTCGTCTCGCTCATCACAAATGGTCAGGGCGCCAGTTCGGAAGCACTGCGCAGCGTCGATTCCTCTTACTACTCGAATCCCGCGCGCCTCAACGACGGCATCCGTCCGCCCGCGGCCCGCTAGCCGCTTCAGGCCAGCCGCCACAACCAGCCGCCGATCCAGAACACGCACGCCACCGCCGCGTAAGCCGCACCGCCCAGCCGCAAGGCCCGCTCCATCCGCACCTGGCCTTTCGGCGCCACGCCGAGCCACACCAGCGACAACCCGAACAGCAGCATCCCCAGCACCAGCCACGGACCCAGCGGGTTCAACGAAAACGCCTGAGTCCACTGGCCGCACACCGACAGGATCACCGCCCGGGTCAGCCCGCAGCCGGGACACGGATGCCCCGTATGCGCCCGGAACGCACACGCCAGGCCCGGGTCCCGCCCAAAGACCGTCACCCAGTTGTCGCCCGCCCGGCAGAACAGGCGCAGCACCGCCATATGCAGCAGCAACACCGCGCCTGTCACCAGAGGAGCCGTTCTCAACCGGGTGCCCATGCGGACCGCCTCTGTCATTACTGATTCATCACCACGAAGCTGCCCACGGCCTTGTCATGCAGCGTCTGCTTGGCCGGATCCCACAAGGGCCACAGCAGGTCGATCAGCCCCAGCAGCGGAATGAAGCCCAGACCCACCTGGGCCAGCAGCCGGATGCCCGCCGTCTGCTGCGACAGCAGTTGCCCGTTGGCGTCCACTACCTTCACCTTCACCACGCCCTGGCCAATCGAGTAGCCGCGCTGGGCCACCAGGATCACCCGGTTATATACACCGACAATCAGGAACGACACCGGGAAGATGCTCATCGTGCAGCAGCAGCCCAGACCGCCCAGACTCGAGATCCCGTCCGAACCCACCATCCGGCCGAGTCCAAAGCTCGCACCGAATACGATGCCCGCCACAATGTACAGCGCGCACACCACCACCATCACCATGACACTGTCGATGATGTAGCCCAGCACGCGCGTGGCCCACGGCGCGCACTCCATGCCCGCCGGTCCCATCACCGGCGCTGCCGGAGGAGCGAACCCGCCTCCATACTGTGGAGGCGGCGGAGGCGCCCCCTGTGGCTGCTGCTGGCCGCCGCTCATCGGGCGGCCGCAGTTCGTGCAGAAAGGTTGACCGTCCGGCACGTTGGTGCCGCAATTGGAACAATACATTGAGCCTCCCACCAGACTACCGAGGGTAAGCAGGAATCATGGCACAGAGCGGAAATGAGGTCAAACGTTACCGCGGGATCTCGCGCTTGTGCGGACTCGCCTTCTCCAGCTTCAATCGCCACGGCCACGGCAGCAGCTCGCCGAACGCCGCCCCCAGCCTGTATTTCCAGTTCGGAATCACAAACAGCTTGCCCGACTCCAGACCCTTCAGCGACTCCTCCACCACATAGTCCGCCGGCATCCACAGCATCTTCGGAATCGCCGCCCGGTTGATCCCGGCTGTGTCGTGAAACTCGGTGTAGGTGAACCCCGGACACAACGCCTGAACTCTCACCGCCGAGCCTGCCGTCTCCAGTTCCAGCCGGATCCCTTCCGTGAAGTCGTTCATCCAGCCCTTCGTCGCGCAGTAGCTCACATTGCCGGCGCTCCGCCAGAAGCCCGCCACCGAGGCGACATTGATGATCCCCCCGTGTCCGCGCCGCATCATCCCCGGCAGCACGGCCTTGGTCAGCCGCATCATCCCCGGCAGCACGGCCTTGGTCAGCCGCATCGTTGCCAGTACATGAACCTGCACCATATCCACCTGGCGCGAGTAGTCCGTCTCCACAAACCGGCCCATGGTCCCGAACCCGGCGTTATTCACCAGCAACTCCACGGGCCGCTGCTCCAGATGGGCCGCCAGCCGTTCCGTATCCTCCGTCGACGCCAGATCGCACGGGAAGCACTCCACCGCCACTTTGGCCGCTGCCTGAATGCTCTGGCGGATCTCTTCCAGCTTCTCCGCCCGGCGCGCCACCAGCAGCAGACCGTAGCCTCTTTGCGCCAGCTTCCGCGCGAATACCTCGCCCAGGCCGCTCGACGCACCCGTAATCACCGCAATCTTGTCCGCAAGTTGCATGGTTCCGCTTGCTATCATCTCACTTGATGGAAGCGCAGGCTCTGCATCTTCATACCTACTTCGTGTTCCCCTTCTCGGTGGACAAGGAAGCGGTCATGCAGGATCACCAACGCGTCTGGGCCCGTCACGACTATTGGGTGGAAGGCCTCGACGACTGGATTGCCGACCACGGCCAGTCCGCCGGCAGTCCTGTCCCCGGCCGCCTCGGCAAATGGCAGCGTGACGCGTTCAAACGCTTCGACATGGACTCGTTCGCCTACCAGGACATGGTCTTTTTCCATCCCTTCGTACGGCGCGTCTTCTTCGATACCGGCGACAGCTTCAGCGCGGAATGCGGTGAGACCGAGAATATGGTCCACTGCTACACCATTCCTCTGCTCCACCTCGGCGAAACAGGCCGCCAGCTTGTGTTTGAAGCCGAGGACGCTCGCGGCCGCAGCGCCTCCCTGCGCGTCTCCGATCTCCGCCTGTTCATGTTCTCCAACGGCATCGGGATCCTCACCATCGGCGTCGAGGCCACCCACCTGCCCGTCGCCCATGCGCTCTGGATCAACGAGATGATGCGCAAGGTCTATCCCTCCAGCGGCCGGCAGCTGCGGGAAGGCCGCACCCCCTCCCGCCTCACGCTCAAGCTCGAAGGCGGCGGCGAAACCCAGAATCATCGTCGAGGAGAATTTCGCCAAATGCGTGATGAAGGGCTACCTGCCCCCGCTCTCCCGCACCATCACCGAACTCCTCTACTTCCTCAACTACTCCAAGCAGGAATTCGAGCCGCTCCTCGATGAGCGGATGATCGTTTACTCTTATCTTTCGGTGGATGGCAACTCCGTGCCCCCGGAGTTCCATATGAGCGAGGACTACGAAATCCTCATGTCCCGTCTGCTCTTCGTCGACCGTTGGGGCGACGAATACCGCTACGACGCCGACTTCACCCGCGAAGCCCTCCGCAAGCAGGTCTACCGCCGCTGGGCCCACCAGGGCACCCTCTACGGCTTCACCAGCTACTCCAACGTGACGATGGTCCTGGGACGCTTCGACTGCGATGAACACCAGTTGAAGGAAGGCTTCCTCGTCCACCGCATGTTCATGTCGCGCTACTACCTGACGGCCATCGTGGCCCTCTTCTACCGCGCCACCCTGCTCGACTTCAGCGAACGCACCGCCCTCGTCTCCCGCGCCCTCGGCCGCCGCTTCGGCAGCACCAAGGTCACCGATGAAGACACCCGCAACGTCGCCAAGCTCATGGCCGAGTTCCAGCTCTTCTCCAACTACTGGCACTTCAGCGAACTCGCCAACAAGGACGAAGAGATCGAGCACTTCCAGATGCAGTGCGACGCCTTCCGCCTGGGGCCCATGAAATCGGAGGTCGAGCAGGAGATCGAGAAACTCAACTTCTCCCTCGACCGCATCTACCAGTTGCGCAACACCGAATCCATCAACCGCTTGGCCATGCTCAGCATGATCCTCGGCGGCGGCGCCATGGTCACCGGCTACTTCGGCATGAACTTCGGTCAGGAGTTCGAGCGCATCTTCTTCAACCCGCCCGGCGGCGGCTGGGTCCACATCCTGGCCATCATCCTGGTCACCATCGTCACCGTCGGCTCTGTGCTGTTCACCATCTTCCTCGTGATCAGCAACTGGCAGGACTATCGCAAGATTCTCCTGCCGCCGCGCATCACCAAGGTGGAAAGCCTGCGCCGCACCATCGGCCAGGAAGACGAAGATTAGCACCCGGCCGGATACGCGTCCGGCCGGGTCTGCCTACTCCTACCAGATCACCCGCAACGCCACCTGCACGTTCCTGGGTGAATTCGACTGGCTCGTGATCACGCCAAACCCGGCGCTGCCCACCGACGTGCTGGGCGAATTGAACACCGGATGGTTCGGCAGGTTGTACGCCTCCGCCCGCAACTGCAGCCGGATCCCTTCCTTCATCACGAAGTTCTTCATCAGCGAAACGTCGATATTGCTCTTCGCCGGGCTCCGGATGTTGTCCGTCAGCCGCGCCACGTCGCCGAACTCGAACGACATCGGCTGCCGGAAGGCCGCTGCATTCAGATAACCCGTGCCGCCCGACACGCCGCCCAGCCTGCTCTCGATGTCGCCGCTGGTCTGCGGATTCACCGTCGACGACGTATAGCTCGGCCGCGAACCCGCGAACGAAGCCGCCCCGGCGTTGCTGAAGTTCAACGGGAAGCCGCTGTTGAACGACATCACCGTGTTCATCTGCCAGCCACCCGCCAGAGCGTCCACCCACCGGCTCATGTTCGTCCCATACGACTTGCCCCGGCCCACCGGTAGTTCATAGTTTGCGCTCACCACCAGCCGGTGCGGAATGTCCGTCGCCAGTACCGACTTCTCAATCGACCGGTTCAGATCGTTCTGGAAGCCCGGCGACCCCACATCCAGGAAGCCCGTCGTCAGATTGTTCGCCACACCCAGATTCTTCGACCAGGTGTACGACGACAGCAGCGACAACCCGTGACTCAGGCTCTTCTGCACCGTCACCTGCAGCGAGTTATAGCTGGACGTCGCCTGCGGCAGATAGTTCTGCCCGACACTCGTGAACTGCGGGAACGCCCGCAGCAGAGCATTCCGCTGCACCGTCGCCGCCGCCAGGTTGCCGGTCTGGATGATCCCGAAAAACGGGTTCTTCACCAGTTGCGTCAGGTACGCCACCTGCGTCTGGTCGCCTGCCGCCCCGTAATACTGCAGCGGTAGCGAATTGGGATTGAAGTTCAGCGGCAGCTTCGCGCTCTCGCTACCCGCATATGACACGTTCAACAGCACCTTCCACGGCAGCTCCTGCTGGATGCCGAAGTTCCACTGCTGCGTATACGACATCGGACTGTCGTAGTACAACCCGCTCACGCCCGCGCCCACCAGAGTCAGCGGGCCATTCACCGACCCCGCCAACGGAATCGTGCCCGTCGGGAACGGATTGCTGATCGTACCCACCGGCGTCACGCCATCGATCGAGCTGACAAACGGCGTCGACACCTGGAAGCCCGGATTCCCGCTCGCATACCCACGCTGCGATGTCGGCAGGAAGAAGATCCCGAAGCCGCTGCGCACCACCGTCTTGGGTGTAATCTGATACGCCAGTCCGACGCGCGGCGAGAAGTTGTTCTTGTCCGTCTGCCACAGATTGCGCGGCTGCCCGCCCACGCCGCTGAACGCCACGCCGCCCGTCAGCGGCAGCCCGGTCTGCTGCGCCAGCGGCGTAGCCATGCCTGGGTCAAACCACGCCTGCCGGTTGTACCGTTCGGTAAACCCGGTCTCCAGCTCATACCGCAGTCCCAGGTTCAGCGTCAGCTTCCGTGTCAGGTGCCAGTCATCCTGAATATAGAACCCGTGATAGAACTGCTGCCTCGCCCAGGTATCGCTATACCCGATGCTGCCGCTGGAAGGCAGGCCCAGCAGGAAGGTCGCATAAGCCCCGAACGTCGATTGACCGGCCGGCACCGCGGCCCGCGGATTTGGCCCATTCGCAAATCCGGCCGCGTACGAGAAGTTACCCGCGCCACCGTCCAGCGTCAGTTCGTTATCACGCAGCAGCCGCCCGTCCCACCCGAACTTGACCGTATGCGCTCCGTGAATCCAGCTCAGGTTCGCCGACAACGCATGGGTATACCGGGACCAGTTCCGCAGGCTGTCGAATCCAATGCTCCGCAGCCCGGAAACATTCAGCAGCGGAATCGCATGCACCGTCTGCTGCGCCGCGAACGACGACGGAAGCCCGATCTTCGTCACATCCTCACCCACCGAATCCGGCAGGAACAGGTTCCGCTGGATCGCCATGCCGTATCGCAGATCCATCACCAGCGACGGGCTCAACACCTTCATGTAACTCAGCACAAACGTATTCGCATGGATCGCCTGCGACCACCCCGTGATCCCGTTCTCCCAGTCGCCGTTCTTATAGCTGTCGTCCGTCACGCTCCAGCGCCCGAACAGCCGGTTTGCGGGATTGAAGTTGTGATCCACCCGAACCGTGCCCTGCGCATCGTCGGTCGCCAGCGACTGCACCCAGTTGAAGTTATTCACGACGCCCGGTGCATTCTGCAGCGGGAAATACGCGTTGTAGTTCTTCGTGATCGCGTTCTGCCGGTTGTCCGGAATCACATTGTTCGGGAACGGCGACCGCAGGAACTGCCCGGCATTGTTCGGATCCGCCTGCGTCGTGGCCGGATCGTAAATGTTGGCGGTACCCTCGCTGAAATTGCCCGTCCTCATCAGATTGGTCGGCACAGTCGAGTTCACATAACCGTACTGCCGTACGTTCGTGCCCTCATACCCGCCGAAGAAGAACGTCTTGTCCTTCCCGTTGTAGATCTTCGGGATCTCCACCGGACCGCCCACCGTGAACCCGTACTGGTTGTACCTCAGCGGCGTCCGGTAGTCGTCCCGCCCCGGAATCGGCACCTTGCCCGCCCGGTTCGTAAACCAGTTCGCCGCGCTCAGTTGGTCATTCCGCAGGAACTCATACACCCCGCCATGAAACGCATTGCTGCCCGACCGTGTCACCAGGTTCAGAATCCCGCCGCTCGTCCGCCCGAACTCCGCCGTCGACGCGTTCGTCTGGATCTTGAACTCCTGCGTCACCTCCACCGACGGGATAATCGCCGGCTGGCCCTGGCAGCACACCGTAATCGGCACGCCGTCCAGCAACACCTCGTTGCTACCGGCAATGCCTCCATTGGCCATGAAATTGTTCGCGCCCGCCATCTGCGCCGCCATGCGCGTCGCATTCAACCCGACGCCAAACGAACCCAGCGGCACCACGCCCGCGCTCAGCGAGGCCAGGGCAAACGGATTCCGCCCGTTCAAGGGCAGCTCCTCCACCTGCCGGCTGCTGATCACCTGGCCCAGCGAGGAAGTCTCGCTCTCGATCAGCACCGCCTTCTCGTTCACCGTCACCGTCGATGAAACTTCGCCCACTTCCATCGCCGGATCAATTCTCACCGTCTGGTTCACCGCCAGTTCAAATTGCGAAATGAACTTCTTGAAGCCTGTCTTCGACACCTCCATCCGGTACGAGCCCGGTTGCACCAGAGGGAACACAAACAAACCCTCTTCATTGGTCTGGGTGCTCTGGCTGATTCCCGTCCGCACATTCGTCAGCGTGACCGACGTGTCTGGAATGAACGCCGCGGCCGTGTCCGTCACTCGGCCATTTACGGTGCCCGTCGTCGTCTGCGCGGCGGCGCCCAGACTGACCAACAGCAGAATCGAAAGGAGAACTGGTCCTCGGTTGGCAAACATAGCCTTACTCCCACTCGGTTGAGTATCGTGTCTACGAGATGCCGCGCTGCCCGCGGCTGCCCCTGGCCAGATGCTAATCGTGAACTTTCAGTAACAAGGAGCGAATCGAGGTAGCGTAACTGTCAATTCACATGTGAAGTCCTGTATTTTTAATGCCTTGTAGGCGACTTCCCCATGTGTAATAATGAACCCTTCGGCGTGAGAAAGGCGCTTCCGTGGGTCTGACTCCCTCCAGAATGAACGACGGTGCGGAGACTGAAGGCCGCCCCGCCTCCATTCCGGACCATTCAGTCCGGCTGCACCTCGACGCCATCCTCTCCCAGGAACCCTTCCGCGACGCCCCCACCCTCCAGCGCCTCCTCCGCTTCATCGTCGAGGAGACCCTCACCACCGGCGGCAAGGATCTGAAAGAGTACAACCTCGGCGTCTCCGTCTTCAAACGCGGCGACGACTTCGACCCCCGCACCGACTCCATCGTCCGCGTCCAGATGGGCGTCCTTCCGCAAAAAGCTGGCCGCCTACTACGAAACGGCCGGCCGCAACGAGCCCGTCACCATCGAAATCCCCCGCGGCCACTACTCGGCCCGCTTCCAGCTTCGTTCCGCCGAATCCCCCTCGCCGCTGCCCGTTCCGCCACCCCGCCGGCCCTGGACCCGCGATCTCGCCCTCGCCGTCCTCGGCCTCCTCCTCGGCCTCATCCTCTGGGTCCCCTTCCGCTCTCCTGCCAGTGCCCCAACCGCCCCCTTCGAATGGCAGCAGCATCCCCTCTGGCACGGCTTCTTCGATCCGGACTCCTCCACCCAGTTGGTGATGGGCGCGCCCATGTTCATCTTCGTCAACGGCGTCTACCTGCGCGACTCCCAGGTGAATACCCCGAAGAACTGGAGAAGAGCGACCGCATCCGCCAGATGGCCGACTACTTCCATACCAAAGCCCGGCCGGAGGAGATCTATACCGGTCTCGGCGAGGCCGCCGGCCTCTACACGCTCGGCCGCTTCTTTGCCAAGGGTGGCAAGGAACTCCCCCTGGTCCGCAACCGGCTGGCCCGCTGGCAGGACGTCGCCCACGGCAACCTGGTCCTGTTCTCGTCCTTCCGCTTTCGAACCCTGGGTCAGGAGATGAACCTTCCCCACGACTTCGAATTCGACGGGGAACACACCTCCATCAACAACCTGCACCCGCGCGCCGGAGAAGCCAGTGTCTACACGCCCGTGATGGACCCGAACTCCGACAACTACGACTTCGCCGTCATCTCCGTCTGGCCCAGCCCTCAACCGGGGCCGCCGCATCATGGCCCTGAGCGGCGTCTACACCTGGGGGACGCAGGGCGCGGCCGAGTACGTCGTCGATGCCCCCAGCCTGCGCGAACTTGGGCGCAAACTGGAGTCCGACGGCGCCACCCGGCGCGACGCGGGCCTCCAGGTGCTCGTCAAGGTCCTCGTCAAGGACCATCAGCCCATCGCCACCAGCTATGTGACCCACCATTGGGTCACCGGCACCCCCGCGCGCTGACTCCTTCACGCCGGTCCTGTCCCATCCGGATATAATCACTCCACCTATGGGCCCCCGCCGCCTCCTGCTCTTTCTGCTTTCCGCCTCCGCTCTCCTCGCTCAGAACGCAACCCAGGCCGGACGCTTCACCGTCGAGCACCCCACCCTGCTCAACCTCGGCTTCGAATGGTCCATCACAGGCGATGCGAATCGCAACGCCACCGTCTCAGTGCAGTTCCGGCCGGCCGGCGAAACCGCCGTGGCGGAAAGCGCTCCCGCTGGTCCGCATCGGAGGCGAGAACGTCTACCGCCGCCGCGAGAACCTCGACTACACGGTGCCGGACGGTTTCGCCGGCAGCATCCTCAACCTCCAGCCCGGCACCGAGTACGAGTGCCGCTTCCAGCTCACCGATCCCGACGGCGCGTCCGGTCAGACCACGCATACTGTGAAGGTGCGCACTCGCACCGAGCCCCAGTCCTACCCCGGCGGCCGCACCCTCCACGTCTATCCGCCCGACTACACTGGCCCACGCGAGGAACCGAGCTTCACCGGCATCCTCCAGGCCTACTACGGTGCCGGACTCGGCGACTGGTACGTGGTCTGGGAGCGCCGCGCGCAGCCCGGCGACACACTGCTGGTCCACGCCGGCCTCTATCAAGCCCGAGCGGCTCAATTACGTCGACCCGATGATGGCGCCCTTCGACGGCACAATGTCGCTCACGCTCAAAGGCACGCCGGAAAAGCCCATCACCATCAAATCCGCCGGCGACGGCGAAGTGATCTTCGACGGCGACGGCAACCACCGCCTGTTCGATGTCATGGCCTCGCGCTATCACATCTTCGACGGCCTCACCTTCCGCAACACCGACGTCGCCCTCTTCGCCGGCCAGAAGGAAGTGCTCGGCGCCGTCGGCCTCACCGTCAAAAATTGCCGCTTTGAGAACGTCGGCTTCGGCGTTTGGACCGAGTACGCTGGCTCGAGCGATTTCTATATCGCCGACAACCTCATCCTCGGTCGCGACGACCGCTTCCGCCTGATCGGCTGGACCTACCCGAATGCGGCGCAGCGCCGGACATTACGGCTCCCATGGACTCACGAGCTACTACGCCATCAAGTTCTACGGTCCCGGCCACGTCATTGCGCACAACGCCATCGCCTATTTCCACGACGCGCATCGGCATCTCCACCTATGGCACGCCCGGAGTCGGACCCTGATCGCCGGGCCTCTTCTATCGACATCTACGACAATGACATCCACATGCTCGAACGATGATTTCGTCGAGACCGACGGCGGAGTACATAATGTGCGCGTCTTCAACAACCGCGGCATCAACGCCGCCCACGGAGGCTATAGTTCGCAGCCCGTCTTCGGCGGCCCCGTCTACTTCATCCGCAACATCCTGTACCACGTGCCGTCCGGAGTCGCCTTCAAGTTCTCAGCCAAACCCGCCGGCCTCTTCGTTTACCACAACACGATCATCGGCGAGCAGACCGTCCGGCGATCCGTCCTCGAACATGCACTTCCGAAACAACCTCTTCCTGGGTCGCGACACTCCGGATCGCGGCATCTATGACTGGCCAATGCGACGGCTGCATACAGCTCCGACTATAACGGCTACCGCCCGAATCGCCGGAGTCGAAGGAGCAGTACGCGTGCCTCGGCCCAACGAACAGGACAGACTCTCGTACGAGCCGCAAGCCCACAGACTGGAAGAGCTTTGCAACCCTCGCCGAGTTCCGCGCCGGCTACCGGCCAGGAAGCGCATAGCCTCGAAGTCGGACTTCGATATCTTCGAAAAGCTCGTCCCACCGGACCCGTCCAACCGCCATGCCGTCTATCACTCCATGGACCTAAACTTCCGGCTCAAAGCCAGGCAGGAAAGCGGTGGATGCCGGGCATCCGTGATTCCCACGCGTCAACGAAGGCTTCACCGGCAGTGCGCCCGACCTCGGAGCGCTCGAAGCTCGGCAAAGCCCGAACCTCACTATGGCCCGCGCTGGCTCACCTGGCGTCCGTTCTATCGCTGAGCCTCCGTCTTCTCCTACCGGCTCTACCCGATATCCAAGGATCTCCGGCCCCTGTGCTAACAATGGGGATAGGCATCAATCCCCAGATGGCGGATCCTACCACCTCTCGCTGGACCCTGCGCGCGCTAGCCCGGCAATGGCTCTCCTCCTGGGCGCGCGCCCTCGGCATCGGCTTTGCCGGACTCCTGCTCCTCATGGCCGCCATGGCCTTCGATGCCACCACCTCCCTACTCAGGGTCGAAGTCGCCACCGCCGCTCTTCGCGACGAGTCTCGCGCCCGCGACGCCCTCCTCGATCAACTCCGCTCCGACATCCTCCGCATCTCCACCATCGTCCGCGACTACCTCCTCGAGGTCGACGGCGTCCTCGCGCCGCAGAACCAGAAAGTCGAGCTCCACCAGCTTCGCAGTCACGTCGCCGACACCCTCAACGCCTACTAAGGCCGCCTCATCCCCTCGGAACGCCAGGCCTTTCGCGATCTCCGTGGCCAGATCGAATCCTACTCGGCGTCTCCTCGAGCCCGCGCTTCAATGGGACGCCGAGGTGCGCCGCGCCAAGGCCGGAACCTTCCTGTTCGACGTCATCCTGCCCTTCCGCACGGAAGTTCTGTCCGCTCACCCGCCGCATCACGGCCATGAACGAGCGCGATCTCGACGCCCGCGAAGAAACGCATCCGCGCCGTCCAGGCCAGCTTCCGCCGCCGCGTCATTGCCATCTCCCTCACCGCGCTGCTCCTTGGCCTTGTCCTGGCGACCATCACCATCCGCCGCGTCCGCCGCCTCGAACACGAAGCCCAGCTTCGCTACGAGGAGGCTGAAATCGCCCGCCGCGAAATGCAGAGCCTCTCCACCCGCCTCGTCACCGCCCAGGAGGAGGAACGCCGCAACCTCTCCCGCGAACTTCGCAACGACCAAGTCGGCCAGACCATGTCCGCCATGCTCGTCGAAACTCGGACGCCTCGAAACCTCACCCGATCCCGAGGCGCGCGGCGAACGCCTGAAATCTGTCCGCGGCCTGGCCGAATCCAGCGTCGGCATGGTTCGCAACATGGCGCTGCTCCTGCGCCCCTCCATGCTCGACGACCTCGGCCTCGTACGCCGCCCTGCGCTGGCAGGCCCGCGAAGTCTCCCGCCGCTCCGGTCTCAAAGTGAAAATGGTGGCCGACGAGATCGTCGAGGATCTCCCTGGACTCCCACCGCACCTGCGTCTATCGCGTCGTCCAGGAAGCCCTCAACAACTGCACCCGTCACGCTCAGGCAACCCGAGGTGCGCGTGCCTGTGGTCCGGCGCGACCATGGCGGCCTCTCCGTCACCGTCCAGGACGATGGCGTCGGCTTCGATCCCAGCCGCGAAAAAGGGATGGGACTGCTGGGGATGGAGGAACGCGTCGAACAGCTCGGCGGCAGCTTCTCCATCGACTCCTCACCAGGCCACGGCGCCGTGCTCTCCATCCTCCTGCCTCTTCCCGGCGGCACACAGCATCCTACGAAGGACACTCCATGATTCGAATCATTCTTGCTGACGACCATGCCGTGATGCGGCGCGGATTGCGCCTCGTGATCGAGGAGAATAAGGACTTTCAGGTGGTCGGCGAGGCCAGCGACGGCCGCGAAGCCGTCGCACTGGTCGAGGAACTCAAGCCCGACCTTGTCGTCCTCGACATCAGCATGCCCGACATGAACGGCATCGAAGCCGCCCGCCAGATCAGCGAAAAACAGTCCGGCGTCTCCATCGTCGTCCTCAGCATGCACTCCGACGAAAGCTACGTTCTGCGCGCCCTCAAGGCCGGAGCCCGCGGCGATCCGCTGAAGGAATCCGCCGAATCGGACTTCATCCTTGCCATCCGCTCCGTCAGCGCCGGCAAAGCCTTCTTCAGCCCCGCGGTCAGCCGCCTCCTCGTCGAGGACTACGTCCGCCAGCTCCAGGACAAGGACATTGAGGACAGCTACGAACTCCTCACCCAGCGCGAACGCGAGCTTCTCCAGTTGATCGCCGAAGGCAAAAGCAATAAAGACGTGGCGAACATGCTCAATCTCAGCCTCTACACCGTGGAAAACCCACCGCGGCAATCTGATGGAGAAGCTCAACCTGCACAGCGTGCCGGAACTCATCCTCTACGCCGTCCGCAAGGGCGTTATCTCCTGACGTCCGCCACCGGCCGCGCCGCGTGGCTGTCCTGCTGCTTCCACACAGACCACGCGGCGGAGACCATCCGCATCACCGCCGCGCCATCCACCGGAGTCCGTGCCACGTCGAACCCGCCACAGCGCACCAGCTCTTCCCACTGGTTCATATCGGACGTATCCGACAACAGCACCACGCCCGGCCTCGGCATCATGCGCGACAACACGCGCACCGCCGGCCGCCAGTCCTTGCCCGCCACATCTCTCTGAAACAGCACCACCGGAAACCGCTCCTGCATCTGCAACACCAGGGCATCGGTCGTGTTGTCCGTCACGGCCAGAGTCCAGCCCTTTTCCGCGAATGCGCTCTGCAGCTTAGCCCGATCCGTGCCATCCAGAACCACGGCCAGCACCCTCGGCCCCGCTTCCGCCGCCGGCAGGACGGGCGGCGCCTCAGGGCGCCTTCGCCCGCTCAATGAGTGGACCACGGCCTGAATCCGCTTCACCAGCTTCGCCACGGGCAATACACCCCGGCTCACGGAGGCCACTGCTGGAAACCATCTCATGCTCTCGATCACGGCTCGCCCGCCTTCTCTCGGGCACCCCCATCATGCGGTGTCCGGCCTCGCAAACCCATACCACCTGAGCGGTAAATCGCCCTCGTGGAACCGGGGAGCCGGCCTCGGGAAATCCTGTAGGCCGCCCCCGGATCGCCCCGCGCCTCATCACCGCCTGTGCTCCTCTGGACCCCCGCGCCGCTCAGGACGCGTCGGCCGCAGTTCATGCCGTTCCACCCTCGGACCCGCCACATGCGGCGGCCGTACATAAGGATGCCGGTACACCTCGTGGTTCTCTCTCGTCCGTGCCCACGCATGGCCGTCCACAATCAGCGAGTGCGACCTCCACTCAAACCCCGATCGCCCCCAGCCCCACGGCGCAAATGCCGCCCCCAGCGCAATCCTCGGTCCGAAACTGATCCCCACCGTCAGCCCTACCCTCGGCCTGCCGAAAACAATCAAAGGATCATAGACCGGCACGCAGTAGAACCCCGGATCCACCGGCACAATCTGGATCTGCCCCGGACCCGCATCCGTCACCCGGTACTGCGCGTTGTCCTGCAGATAGCCGAAATCCTTCGCCTTCTGCCGCATCGCCTGCACCGCGTCCATCACATCGCCGCGCTGGCCCAGCACCGCGTCCCCCAATCGACGGGTCCAGAAGATATTGCCCGCCATCTGGTCGAGCACTGAAGGGAAGGGCAGCAGCGCCTGCACGCTCGGATCCCACGGCAGATTATCCTGCTGGATCGCGCCCGCCAGCCCGTCACCCGACAGATAACTATGTTGGTCCGCCCACTGCGCCGCCTCCGCTACCTGGTCCGAATACGTCGATGCCGTCAGCACCTGCGCCAGCAACGGATCCGGATACAGCGCAATCCGCGAAACCAGGTCGTCCAGTTGCTGTGGCGTGAACTGCACCTGGGCCTCCACCGGCATGCCCACGGCCATCAGCCCGGCGCACACCAGACCCGCCAGCGCCAGCCGCCTGTTCCTTTTATTGGATCCTTGCTCGTTTGCGTCTTTCATACTTGGTGTCTCCTGCTCTTCTCGACGCTTCACACGCCTCGAAAGATACCGGCTACCCTTGCGCAACCACGGCAAATACCCGGCCAGGGGTACCCTCTCCGGAGCCCTGTTTCCAGGCCTTCCGCGACTACCAACTCAACCTCGACCCCGAATGCCGTGTCGGGGGGAGTCTCCTATCGCGGCATTGCGTCGTCTTGATTAGTGAGCCGGGAAAGAAAAACACAACCGGCAATCAAAGGATCAGGAGAAAAGAAAGTCATGAACAAACAGAGCTTCACTCTCACCGTGATGGCCGCCATCGGTTCACTGGTTGCAATCGCTACCCCCACTTTCGCCGGCCCGGCGCCCGCTGGCAGCGACACCAGCAATCCCCGCGTGATGCTGGAGGAAATGAAGACCATCGCCTCCAACACCGCTGACGAAGCCGATCGCCTCAGAATGGAAGCCGCCAACTACGCCCTATCCAGCGACTCCCACCTGGCTCCGCTGTGGACCCTCTAAAACGGACATCAACACCATGGGCAAGGAGATCGCCACCCTCGAAGCGGAACGCGACACCCTCCAGCCCTGGGAACAACAGGCAATTGATAAGGTCCAGCCTCTGCTCAAGGAAGCGGCCGCCAACGCCGAAGAGGCGATCGAATACTTCAACAACAACCACAACTTCCTCTGGAGCCCCCGATACCGCGGCTACGCCGAAAAGGTGAAGAAGGACTCCTACGAGATCGCCAAAACGCTCAAGAACTTATCTCGAAGTATGAGAAGGTCCAGAAGGAGGAAGAGCAGCTCCGCACCACCATCACTCCGGGAGTCAATTAATGGACTCCAGGCTGACGGTCCCGAGCGCGGCGACTTCATCATCATCTATGCGCACGGGAAACTCGTCCTCAACGGCTGAGCAGAACTCTCTCCATCAGCAGTTACGCCAGTTGGTGGAGAGAGGCCGCTCGCACATTCTGCTCGATCTCTCCGGCGTACCCTCGCTGGACATCGAGGACATTGGTGAACTCATGGTCGGCTACGCTCTGGTCACTCTGGCTGGTGGCGAATTGCGACTGCTCAACCTCCGCGGCTCCACCGCCGACGTGCTGCGCACCACTCGCATCATTCACCTCATCGGCGGCGCCGGCGAAACTCCCGACGTCACACCCGCCAGTTGGCAGGCCGGCAGCGAATGGTACATCGGATGAACACCCCAGGGCGCCGGATGCCCTACTCTTCGACCGGCGCCCCTTGCCCGCAACCGAACGAACCCAAGGAGCAGCGCGATGGAATCTCCCATCTTCGACACCCGCCCAACACCGCTCGCCGCTGCTCCGCCGCAATCCACGCGGCTGCCGCTCCGGCAGGGCCGGGAACTCCTGTCCGTCCTCGTCATCGACGCCGCCGGTCTCTATTTCACAGGCGGAATCCTAGGCATCCTGCTCGGCTTCACCGCCTCGATCTTCCTCTCGCACATCCGTAGACTGGGCCGCTGATCGCGCCTTCCCCACGCCGGCCCGTCGGAAAGGACCGTTCCATGAAGTCCCATACCACGCCGGCCGTCGTCCTCATCACCACGGCCTGCATCGTGGGTGCCGTCTGGACCCGCGCCAATCTCTCTTCTTCTCACCGCTGGCAGCCGGATGACTCCAGCCAGAACCAGGCGAACACCGAACCCCTCCGCTTCCCCGGCGAACTGGTCTCCCTCGACTTCGTGCCCGTGCCCGCTGCTCTCCTCGAACTGGACGTTCCCTTGAACTCACGCGTCAGCAAAGGTCAGTTGATCGGCGAACACAGCCCCAGGCCGAACCCGGGCCTGCTTCCGATCCCGACGCCCGCGGCCATCTCGCCGCCGCCCGCTCCGCCGTGGACTCCGCTCGCAACCAGCTCCGCGACATTCAGGTGCGCGCCACCGCCGCTCGTGCCGCGCGCCGAGGACTCGCGCAACCGCATGGTCGGCGCCGAAATCGCGGCCGGCGAAGCCGACGAAGTCATCCAGCGCGACGACATGCTCTACCGCGAGGGGATGGAGAGTCAGTTGAAACACGACGAAGAACTCTCCCTCCAGCAGTCCGTCCGTCAGCAGGTCGACGCGCAGTCAGAAGCAGCCGGCCGGTCCTTGAGCAGGCAGGAGCAGCTCGAAGCCCAGGAAGCCTCCGCACAGGCCGCCCTGCGCGATGCGGAAGATGAACAACGCGCCGCCGAAGCCGCCCTGGCCAATCCCGGACCCGCCGCCGCCCGCCTCCCCGTCCTGGCGCCCGCCGACGGCTACCTCGTTCTGCGCGATGAGTACTCGCACGAACTTCAGATCGTCTCCGACCTCACGCGCCAAGTCGAAGGCCACATTCCACAATCCCTGCGCGACTCAGTTCACATCGGCCAGTTGGCCACGCTCACCCTCGATAGCGAACCCAACGTCACCCTGCATGCCGTCGTGCAGAAGATCGGCGACGTTCAGAACTCAGCGGTCGGTCAGTTCTACCCCGTCACCCTCTCCTTGACCGATCCTGCCCACCTCGGCAACGACAGCGCTCGCGTCACCATCACCCTCCAGTAGCTTCACCCTCGACGGCAGCGCTCACTCGAGCGTTGCCGTCACATAGACCAGTTGCCCCATCCGCTCCACCAGCAGCACAATCGGCTCCCCCGGCTTCTTCTCCTTCAGCATCGCCTTCAGCTCCTCCAGCGACGCAACACCCTTCGTGTTCACTTCGTAGATCACATCGCCGGCCAGCAAGCCCGGATTCAGCCCGGCGAATTCGGTCGGCACCGCCGCCACCGCCACACCCGACAACCTGCGCAGATCCGGCAGCACCGCCGTCACCTTCTCATCCACCGTCACCGCCAGAATGCCCAGCTCCTTCACCAGAGCCTCTTCATAATTCGCCTGATCCGCCAGCAGGCTGGGTTCGTTCTTTCGCTCAAGCACCGCCACCGTCTTGGTGATCTCTTCCTTGCCGCGCAGTACAACGATCTTCAGCTCATCGCCCGGAGCCCTCTGAAACACCGTCAGCGCCAGGTCCCGCACCTCTTTGATCGGCTTGCCGTCGATCGAGAGCACCACATCGCCCGGCTGCAGGCCCGCCGCATCCGCCGCGCCATGCGGAGCCACGTCCGACAGAATCACACCCGAATCGCGATCCAGTCCAAGACCCGCCGCCAGCGCCGGCGTAATCGTGTCCGGCAGCACGCCGATCGCGCCGCGCCGCACCCGCCCATCCTTGCGCAACTTCTCATACACGTCCTTCGCGAGATTGGCCGGAATCGCAAATCCGATCCCCTCATTCCCGCCCGACTCCGTGTAGATCATCGTGTTGATCCCCACGATCCGCCCCTCGATATCCAGCAGCGGCCCGCCGCTGTTCCCCGGATTGATCGGAGCGTCCGTCTGGATATACACCATCGGGCTCTCCGGCTTCAGTTGCCGCAGCGTCGCGCTCACCACACCATGCGTCAAGGTATTCTGCAACCCCAGCGGACTGCCCAGCGCCAGCACCAGCCGCCCCTGCCGCAGCGTGTCGGAGTTCATGAACGGCAGCGTCGGCAGATTCGTGCCGTCAATTTTGAGCACCGCGATATCCACCTGCGCGTCCAGCCCGATCAGCTTCGCCGGCAACAGGTGGCCGTGCGGAGTCTGGTTCTTCTCCTCCACCTGCATCACCTTCACGCTGATGCGCCGCGCATTCTGCACCACATGCGCGTTCGTGATGATGTACCCCGTCGGATCCACGATCACACCGGAGCCCGTCGCCTCCTGCTCGGAGACAAAACCCATGCGCTTCGAATCGCCCTGGCCCACCGCGGCCACGCCCTGCACCAGGATCTGCACCACCGCCGGACTCGCCGCCTCCGACAGGTTCTCCATCGCCTCGCTGTAATCCGCCAGCGACTTCGAAACTGCCGCCGCCGCTGTCTTCCCTCGCGTCTGCGCCGCCACCGGCCAGGCCGCCAGAACCGCAGCCACTGCACACCAAACCATCGGCCTCTTCATTGCATCTCTTCCTTCCGCCCCTCATGGGCCCGCAAAACGGCCGCCAGTGTCTCCACCTACCCGTTCGATGAGGGCCGCGCCTGTCCAGTTTCTTCGTAAGTTTTGTAATAAAAAAGGACCGGCCCAAAGTCCTCATTTCAGGACCTTGGGCCGTGGGTGGTTCGAATTCGGCGGGCGCGCTCTTCGCCCCTCCGCTGCTCCCTCAAGACTTCGGCTCCATCCTGAGTTCAGGCCGCACCTTCATCGTCTTGCCGTTCACCACGTAAATCTGCTGCGCGAACGCCTCGCGTCCCGGAGCCCGCACCTCCAGCTTGTACGACCCCTGCCGCAGCCACATCGACTTCAATTCACCGGTCGTGCCGGCATAGGATCCGTTCACAAAAACCTCGGCGTCTTTGATCTTCGTGTCCAGCTTCACCTGGCCCGCGTTCGGATGCGTCACCATCGGGTAGCCGCCGTAGAAGTACGGATCATACCCGTAGCCCCACGGTCCCCAGCCCCCGCCGTAGCCAAATCCGCCGCGGAAGTAGCGGACGCCAGCGCTAGCCGGCAAAGCCACCACCAGCGCCGCGCCCACCAGCAACATCCTGCGCAGCAACCCCATTCCAAAGCGCCGTTCCGTGCCGTCCTTGCCATTTGTGAATGTCATTGTCTTGCTCTCCTTATCCCGACCTCGCTTCTTGCTCGGTCACCCATATGGACGCGGCACCCTCCTGTCTTGGAGCTAGCCTCGGTCGGGTAGATGCATCCCGTCCGAACAGGTAGCCCGCCCTCCACACCCTCCGGGATCACCGCCCCCGCCTCGCCCGGGCTTACAATGCTGGGTAGACGCCGCCCGGCGCCCCGCCGCGGGTCTGGGATCCAAATTTTCTTCACAAGGCGACTCGCTCCATGTCCAACCAGTCCCCCGTTGACCTCTGGCAACTCTGCGACCTCCAGACGCCCTGGTGCATCCACACCGCCGCCACCCTGCGCGTTGCCAACCACGTGGAGGCGGGCCTTTCCGATGTGAACGAGATCGCCGCCGCGGCCCATTGCGACGCCTATGTCCTCGACTGCCTCCTCGGCTACCTGGTCTCCAAAGGCGTCTTCGTGCAGGCCGGACCCGGCCGCTATGCCCTCAACGAAGCCGCCCGCGGCCTGCTGGATCCGGGTATGCTCATCGGTCTCGATCTCGACGGCTTCGGTGGCCGCATGGCCTACGCCTGGGGCACGATGCCCAGCTATGTCCGAACCGGCCGCCCGGCCTATCACACCGTCTTCGGCCGCGGCTTCTGGGAGGACCTCGAAGCCAATCCGCCCATAGCCGCCCAGTTCGACGCCCTCATCGGACCGCAAGGCCACGGCACCCCCAACCCGCACTTCGACATCACCGGCGGCTGGGACTCCATCAAGACCGTAGCCGACCTCGGCGGCGGCACCGGAGCCATGCTGGCGGAGATCCTCCGCGCCCATCCCCATCTGCGAGGAATCCTGGTGGATCAACCCGGCACCGTAGCCCGAGCCGCCGAACTCCTCACCCAGGCCGGAGTGATGGACCGCGCCACCCTCAGCGGCCAGAGTTTCTTCAACCCCCTCCCCGCTGGAGCGGATCTCTATTTGTTGCGGGGCATCCTGAACGACTGGCCGGACGAGGAAACCGTAGCCATTCTGGCGCGAGCCGCGGAAGCAGCCCGTCCCAACGGCCGTGTAGTAGTCCTGAAGAGTGTGGGCCCCAACACCCCGGCCCGAACGATGACGATCGAAATGGTGCTGTTGGCCGGCAAGCACCGCACCCTGGACGAATTCAAACCCCTGGCCCAAAAAGCCGGTCTGGAGCTAACATCGGCCGGCCCCCAATCCGCCTACTACGTAGTCGAGTGCCGCCCCCAATAACGGGCAGCCCCACAACGAACTACGACCGTAAGGGAGTAGTCAACAGCACAAACCGCGAACGCAAAGAATCGCCCATTCCCGAAGCGCAATCGCCGAGCTACGAGCCCCTCGCCCAGTCCCAAAGCGTCAGCGACGGGCTACCCACCCTCGCCCAGTCCCGGAGCGTCAGCGACGGGCTACCCACCCTCGCCCAGTCCCGGAGCGTCAGCGACGGGCTACCCACCCTCACCCAACGAGCCGCCTCAACCGCCCCTACCGCCCCAAAAACCCCTCAAGCTTAGTCACTTCCTTCTCCCCCAGATCGAGATACTTCTTCCCCCGGCCGCATCGCCTCGTTTAATGGCCGTCTCGCACTCATCCAGGTAGTACTCCATCCGCTGCGCCGCGGTATTGATATCCCCGCGCAGCCCCAGCCCCTGACGCGCCTGCGCCTGCTTGAGCCGCTCCAGGCTACTCTTCACGGAATTCGCCCGAGTCCCCAGCAGCATCAACTGTTCCCGCAGATCTCGCAACCCCGCGGCCGCCGCCTCCGCCGCGGCATTCGCTGCGGCATTCGCCGTACTCGCCGCCGCATTCGGCTGGACCACCGGAGGAGCCTGCACCACCGGACTCTGCCCTCCACCCGCCGGCACATTCGCCGCATCGGAAGTTCCGCCTGCCTGCAAAGGTCGGCGCCCACCCGGATCCGCCGTCACCCGTCCTCCGCCCATCGGCGTCTCAGGCCGCTTCTCCTGGCCCGTCGACGGCTGACTGACCGGAGTCTGGCTCGCCACCGGACCCGCCGGCGCCCCCGTCCCACCTCCGCCACTCGGTTCCATTGGCGGCGTCTGCGGCGTCGCCGGACCCGTCGCGCCCTGGCCCGAAGACAAACTGGTCGGACTCCCGCCTGCCTGGGCCCGGAAGAGTTTGGGAATCTGGATCGCGCCCACAATCAGCACAGCCACCGTAGCCAGCGAGCCGATCGCGATATACAGCCCCCGGTTCCCCAGCGGCTTCCCAGCGGGAATGGCCGGCGGCGGAGCATACGCCGGGGCAGGGTACTCCGGTGCCGGAGCCGACACCGGCGACTGCATAAACGCCGACGCCGACAACGGCTGCACCGGCGGCGGCGCCATCTGCGGCGGCGCGACCGGCGGCTGAGCCGGAGGAACTGCCGGCGGAGCCGCAACAGGCGCTGCCGCCACGGCCGCTCTCGTCACCGTAGCCCCGGCAGCCGGCAATCCCAGAACACTCTCCATGGCGCGCAGCATCGCCGCCGCCGACTGGAACCGCCGCTCCCGGTCTTTCTCGATCGCCGTCAGAATAATATCGTTCAACGCCTGCGGCACATTCGGATCGATCTGGATCGGCGGCACCGGCATCTCTTTCAGATGCGCCACCATCAGCGAGTAATCGCTCTCGCCCCGGAACGGCCGCCGTCCCGTCACAATCTCATACAGGGAAATACCCAGCGCGTAAATGTCCGCCCGGTGATCCAGATCCGTCGCGCCCTCGATCTGCTCAGGCGACATATACGGCAGCGACCCCACCGTAAACCCCGTCTTCGTCAGCGACTGATCCTGCTTCAGCTTCGCGATCCCGAAGTCCAGCAGCTTGATCACGCCCTCTGTCGTCACCATGATGTTGGCCGGCTTCAGATCCCGGTGGATCACGCCTTCCCCATGCGCGTACGCCAGGGCGCTCAACACCTGGATCATCAGCTCAGCCGCCTTCTGCGGAGGCGCTGGACCCACCTTCAGCAGCCGCTCCAGAGTCGTCCCTTCGACGTACTCCATCACCATCAGCACCTGGTTATCCACACGCAATGCCGTGTGCAGGCCAGCGATGTTCCGGTGCGTCAGCCGCGCCTGGACCTTGATCTCCCGCAGAAACCGGTCCGCCTGGTCCTGCTCCTCGCCGGCGTTCATCAGCAGGACCTTCAACGCCTCGGTCCGCTCCGTCAGCAGGTTGCGGACTTTATACACCTTCCCCATCCCGCCGGCGCCCAGAATGGAAAGAATCTCGTAGTCGCCGATGCGTGAACCAATCGCGTAGTCCATCGCTGGCCTCAGTTCGAAGTCTTCACCGCATCGCCCACTTTCAGCGGCGATGTACCTGCATAGGTGCCGACAGCAGCCAGATCATCCACATCGGTGATGGTCACCCACCCGACGGTCTCTTCAATCCGCCGGATGACTTTGCCCGTAGCCGGATCCTTGATCTCGCGCGTCACCTTCACCACCTGGAACTTATCGCCCAGCGCCACGCCGGCCTTCTTGCCCACGTTCAACGTAATCGTATTCCCGCTGACGTCGGCCACCAGGCCTTCAATCACGCGAGCATGTGCCGGAATTGCGGAAGAGTTCCCCTGCAGCTGCGTCGCTGTGGACGCCACCGCCTGCGCTGTGGCTTCGCCGAGGATCGAATTCGCGAACTGCGAGCTCCCCATGCTGTACCCCGCGCCCGCCGCCGAACTGTAGCTGCCGCCCGAGCCCAGCAGCGAGGCGCCGGACCTCTTTGACTCGCCCTTGCCAGTGAACGCCGCGAAGATCTGAGCCGTCTCCGTGCCGATGATGCGCGCGCTGATCGCCACCACCGCCTTGGCTTCCTTCTTGCCGACGCCCCCCAGCCCATAGCGGGAAGCCATGCCGCCCAAAGCGCCGCCGCCGACACTAGTTTCCTTGTCATCGCGCCCGAACTGCGTGATGCTACCCATGATGATCGCGTCCACGCCCAGCAGCTTGCCGATCTTGGCCGCCGCTGCCGCATCCGCACGATCGCTGTTGGAAAGGTTCTGTTCGGCCATCACCTTGTCCAGGGTCTTACGTTCATAGACCGTATAAACGCCGCCCTGCACCAGTTTCTCCACCAACAGATCCGCGATACCCTTGCCGATATCGACATTGCCGCCGAAGATCGCCGACACGCCGCCCTGCACCGTCCCGTAGTCGAAATCGAGAACCGCGACCTTTTTCTTGGGAGGAGCCGATTGTGCCAGGCAGCTGCAAGCCACTGCTCCAGCCAGCACCGTCCCCAAAATCAACTTGTTCATGACAAGCCCTCCGTGTACCCCAGTATATGGCGTTCCACGGCCATTCCGTTCGCCACTATTTGGAAGGCAAATACAACGCGAAGCCCGACCGGCAGCCAAACCCAATCCACCGCTCAGTCATAGCCAACGACCCGCCACCAGCCCATCGCCCAGTCGTAGCCAGGGAGCCGTCACCAGTCCATCGTCCAGTCACAGCCAGCGGGTCGGCACCAGCCCAGCGGCATTCACAATCCAGGATTCCCCCAACTCTCCCCCCAGCATTCCCCTCGGCATTGCCGAGGGCCCGCCGCAATCAGCGAATCACCCCCAGCCAAACCCCAAAAACCCGCCGCAACCAAATCCGAGAGTCCCCCAACTCTACCCCCAGCATTCCCCTGGGCATCGCCCAGGGCCCGCCCGCAACTATCAGAACGTCCCCAGCCAAACCCCAAAACCCACCCCCAACCAAATCCGGGAGCCCCTCAACTCTACCCCCAGCATTCCCCTGGGCATCGCCCAGGGCCCGCCGCAACTACCGAAACACCCCCAGCCAAACCCCAAAAACCCGCCGCAACCAAATCCGAGCAGTCCCTCACTCTCCCCCAGCATTCCCCTGGGCATCGCCCAGGGCCCGCCGCAACTACCGAAACACCCCCAGCCAAACCCCAAAACCCGCCGCAACCAAATCCGGGAACCCCAAACTCTCCCCCCAGCATTCCCCTGGGCATCGCCCAGGGCCCGCCGCAACTACCGAAACACCCCCAGCCCTACCCCAAAAACCCGCCGCAACCGAATCCGGGAGCCCCTCACTCTCCCCCCAGCATTCCCCTGGGCATCGCCCAGGGCCCGCCGCAACTGACCGAAACACCCCCAGCCAAACCCCAAAAACCCGCCGCAACCAAATCCGAGAGTCCCCCAACTCTACCCCCAGCATTCCCCTAGGCATTGCCCAGGGCCCGCCGCAATCAGCGAATCACCCCCAGCCAAACCCCAAAAACCCACTTCAACCAAATCCGGGAGTCTCCCAGCCTCACCCCCAGCATTCCCCTAGGCATTGCCGAGGGCCCGCCGCAACTACCCGAAAACCCCCAGCCAAATCCCAAACCACCCCTACTCCGTCCCGTAATTAATCTCCAGCCGCCGCACCGCCCGGGATGCCACCCACAGCACCAGCGCCGTCACCGCCAGCAACCCCAAAATCGCCCCTGCCTTCGACGAAGGCGACGCCGGATTCAACAGCAGCTTCAACAACGCCGGAACATCGCTATCCATCGGAGCCGGCACCGGGCACAACGACTGCAGATAATGCAGCACGCTCAACTTCTGCAGCACATCCGGCAAAAACCCGTTCGATCCCTTCCCAAGCCAGCAGCACCGCCGCCGGGATAATCGGATTCCGCAGCAGCAGACCCGCTGCCACGAACACACTCCCATACCCGACACACCCCAGCATCGCCGCCACGCTGTACCAGATCACATGACTCCAGCCCACGCTCTGCCAGTACGCCTGCATCTCCACCCCGCTATGCGGCCACAGCATCGCCCAATACGAAATCATCGCGCCGCTCGTGAAGATCACACACGCCGCGGTCAGCCCGGCCAGATACTTGCCCAGCAGCAGTACCTCCCGCCGCGTCGGGAACAGAAACCAGAAGTGCAGTGTCTTGTCCAGCATCTCGCCCCGGAACAGGTTCATGAAGATGCCCAGACATCCGAAGAAGATCGCCAGCCGCAGGTAGAAATACTGGAAGACCCCGGCGTATATCGACCGGTCCTCCTCGAAATTCCCAATCGAGTGCGTGCTCTTGCTCTCCAGCAGCCCGTTCACGAAATGCAGGTTCACCCGGCGCTGTCCGTCGAAATACACCAGATGCCGGTGGCGCTCCAGTTCCGGCTGCTCTTCAAACCGCCGCTGCCCATTCGGCCCGCGCTCTTCTTTGAACTTCCGCCGGTTCCATTCGTTGTCGTCCGCCGGTTCGCCCAGCCTCTTCAGAACGTCCGTATCCCTCTCGCCCCGCGACACACCATCGATCAGCGCCGCCGTCACCTTCGGCCCCGAAGCCCACCGCCGCTGCTGGAACTTCATCTCCAGCGCATGCCCGATGAAAATCACCGAAGGAAACAGCGCCAGCAGATAAACCCACAACCCTCGCTTCGAGAAGAACGCCCGCCGCATCTCGATCCGCGCAATCACCCAGGCCTGCACTCGCCCGCGTCGACATCGTCATCGTCCACCCCCCAGCCCAACCTGTGGGGTGGACTTCAGTCTGCGCGAGGCTTCAGCCTCGCCTCTTCCCATCCAGGCAGCAAATCCCCTCATCGCCCACCCCCAATCAGGTACTCATACAAGGCATCCACATTCTCATCGGCCGGAATCACGCTCGTCACATCGTGACCGCTCAGCGCGATCCTCGACAGCGCTCGCGCAAACTCCTCCCGGTTCCGTGTCAACACCAGCAGGCCCAGCTTGTCCTCATTCAGCTTGATCTCCGTCACGTGCTCCTCATGGAACAGCAGCGACGCGATCCTCGACGCATCCCGGCACCGGATGATGAACTGGCTCGGATGCTCGTGAATCTCTTCACGCACCCCGCGAATCTCGCCCTCCGCCAGAATGCTGCCATTCGCGATCAGCACCACCTGATCACTGATTACGTCCACTTCCTGCAGCACGTGGCTCGACAGAATCACATGCCGCCCCATCGCCGCATAGTCGCGGAACAGCGCAATCGTCTCCGCCCGCACCAGCGGATCCAGGCCGTTCAGCGGCTCGTCCAGTACCAGCACTTCCGGCTCGTGCGCAATCGCCTGCGCCAGCCGCACTCTCTGCCGCATGCCCTTCGAGTACGCCGCCACCTTGCGGTGCGCCGCCTCCGTCAGACTCACCCGCTTCAACGCTTCCCACGCCCGTTGCTCCGACTCCGCCTTCGAATACCCGTACAACTCCAGGCCCGTCGTCACAAACTGGAACCCCGACGCCCACCGCGGAGCCGCATCATATTGCGTCGCATACCCGCAGATCCGCATCAGGTGCTCCGGATCCCTCGGCGACAGACCGCGAATCGAAACCGACCCGCGATCCGGATGGATCAGCCCCATCATCAGGTTCATCAGCGTCGTCTTGCCGGAGCCATTCGGTCCCACCAGGCTCGTCAGCCCCGGCGGAATCCGCAGCGATACCCGGTTCACGCCCAACACCTCGCCGTAGAACTTCGAGACGTTTTCGAAGACCACTTCCGGCTGACTCACTTGATCACCTCCACCGGCCGCAGCTTCCGCTCCAGCACCACGCCCAGCAGGCCCACCAGCGCCACGAGCGCAACCCCGCACGCCACCGACCCCGGCCCGTCATAGCCGCGCGACGACATACCCACCACCGTCGAATCCACACCCAGCATTTCGCCCCACACCACATACATCGCCTTCGCCGGATTCAGCAGCGTACCCCAGTTCACGCGGAACACCGCGTTCACCATGGTCGCCACGCCAGCCGTTACGAAGAAGAAGCCCAGCACCAGCGCGCCCGCCACAATCTTCCACTTCACATACGCCGAGCTCGCCAGCGCCACCAGGCTTACCACCAGAATCCACAACACGAACCCTACGAACAGCGCCAGCGCCAGCCGCAGGTGGTCCATCATCCAATCCATCCCGGCCATGCCCGACTGAATCCCGAAGAGCGTCAGCCCCGGAATCCACGTCACCGTCGACAGCAGCCCCACCAACACCAGCAGCCGCGCCATCACATAGTCTTTCCTCGTCAACGGCCGGCTGAGGTACAGGGGCAGCGCATTGTTCGCCAGATCCGGAGCAATCAGCCCAGGTCCCGCCAGCGCCGCCAGCAGCACACTGAACACCGATTGCGCATTCATGAAGATCAGGAAGAAGGTCCCGTTGATCTCCATGAACTTCGCCAGCCCGCCGTTGGCTTCCCGGCTGTTCGTCAGGCTCGCGAAAATCTCAAGGTGGTTCGACAGATAAATGAACAGGCCGCACAGCAGCGGCCAGATCAGCGACGCCGTCAGCAGCAGCACCACCAGCCTCTGCTGGAACAGCCGCTCCCACGAAAACCTCGGCAGCGACAACAGCCTCGTCCAATGCCCCGTCAGCGGACCCTGATACCGCTGATACCCGCGCTTATATACCGCCATTGGCCGCCACCTCCTCCGGAGCCGCCTCGCCCGGCGTCTTTGCCAGGTGCCCCACCGCCCGCAGGAAGATCTCTTCCAGCGTGTCGCGCCGGTGCGTCAGCTTCCTGTACTCGCAACCCTTCGCCGGCCGTCACCTTCCACACCACCGCAATCTCCACGCCCGGCGGCAGTACGATGCGCCACCGGCCCTGCCCTTCGCCCACGCCGTCGGCGCCGATCTTGTGCAGGGCCTCCAGCAGCCCGCTGTCGTCGCCCGACACCTCCAACTCCACGAAGAACCGGTTCGACTTGCGCTCGGCTTCCAGATCGGCCTCGTGCACCACTTGCCCGTCCTTCAGGATCACCACTTCGTCGCAGACCTCTTCCACATCGCGCAGCAGGTGCGAGCACAACACCACGTTCATCCCGTGGTCTTCCTTCATTTCTTTCACCAGCCGCAGCATCCTCTGCCGCGCCGCCGGATCCAGCCCGTTCGTCGGTTCGTCCAGAATCACCAGCGGTGGCCCGTGCACAATCGCCTGCGCCAGCTTCGCCATCTGCTTCATGCCCAGCGAATACGTGCCCAGATCGCGATACCGCGCTTCACCCAGACCCACGTGAAACAAAGTCTCGTGCGCCTTCTCCAGCGCCGTCTCCTTCGGCAGCCCCGACAACTCACCCATCTGCCGCAGGAATCGCACCGCCGTCATGTTCGCGATGAACGAATCGCTCTCCGGCATATAACCGATCCGCGACCGCACCTCCCGAATCTGCTTGTGGCAGTCGAAGCCCATAATCTTCGCCGTCCCCGACAACGGCTGGTGAAACCCCAGCAGCGTCTGGATCAGCGTCGATTTTCCGGCTCCGTTCGGTCCCAGCAGCCCAATGGCCCGGCCCTGGCCCGCAACGCCGAGCCGGCAGGAGATCCCCTTCAGGATCTCCCGCCGGCCTAGCTTCACTCTTAGGTTTTCGAGTTCAATTACTGGCGGCATTCTTTTTGATTTTCCGGTTGAATTTCATCGAGCTGCCTTCGGCTGCCGTACCGGCCAGCATACCGTTGAGAATCAGGCTCGTTAATCGAGTACGACTCGCGACACGAATTCGTTCCGTTTCTCCGCTCACGACCACCAGAATTGGATCCCGGTCCTTCGCCACCGACTTCAGCGCCTCACTCGAGACCACCGACGTCAGCCCTTCCAGCGCGCCCTTCATGTTCATCCACAGGAAGCCCGAGGGATGTACACCGGCCGCTGAAGGCATCTGGCTCAGGAATACGGCGGACCGCGTCAGCGCAAAACCACCGTCCCGCGTCTTCAGTGCCCGCTGCGCCACGCCCAGATCCGAACTCATCACCACGTATCCGCGGTCATACGTCCGGTACAGCGTGATCGGAGCGCCAGCCGCCTTGATCGTCATCCACAGCCGGCCTTCAATCGTCTCCTGGCCCATCACCAGCTTCCGCGACTGATACTCCGCCGGCAGTTCCGCGTTGTAGGCTTCCACCAATTTGGCGATCGTGCCGTCCAGCGTCCCCGGCTTGTATACCTCAGCCGCCGCTATCCAGCCAGGGATCGGAATATTCGCGTTCTCGACCGCCACCGCGAAGTCCGTGCCCAGGGCCGATGCCAGGTCCTTGCCGATATCGATGCCCAGCTTGCGCTGCGCCTCGTCCAGTTCCGTTTTGGTCTTGGCGTCCAGCGAGGTCATCAGGTTCGTGATCTCGTTGAACATCTGGCTCGGCTCCTTCGTCGAACCCGAGAACGCAATCAGCGCGTCGCTCGTGATGTACTCCGAGGCGCCCGAAGCACCCGCCGGTGCCAGCCACGAAGCGATGCCCGCTCTCGCCCCGGCAAAGTTCAACGTGGCCTCGTTCTCTTCCGCGCCGTCGTTGGACCGCTGCTCGAAGAACAGCGTCTTCAGCGGCGTGCCACCCGTCAGGACGCTCGCCTTCTCCGTCGAGCTCATCTGGAACGTCTGCGCGTTCAGCCCCAGCAGCCAGCCCACGCCGCGCTGGTAGCGCTGCGCGACATCCGCCGCGAATGCGCTCGTCGCGCCTTGGCCCAACTGCCCCATTGCCCACAAAACATGCGCCTGGCTGTCGCTGATCAGCACGACTTTGTCGTTCACTCCGAAGTTCACGCCTTCCACCATCGGCGCCAGCGCCTTGCGCACCGCCGCCTGCTGGCCGGAGTTCACTTCCGCGAACACCATCGGGATCCTGTCATGCTCGCCGCCCGGGCCCTGCGCCAGCGCAAAGCCGATTTCGTCGCCCAGCAGCGGCATAACCGCCTGCACCTTGCCAAGCATCTCGCGCACCTTCTCGCCGTCGGCCGACTTCCACCACTCGCCGAACGTCGCATTCTGCTCCGCCCGCTGCTCCGCCAGCCGTACTGCCTCGTCCAGCGTCCCCGAGATATTCGGAGCCGCCCCGAAGGCCACTACATTCGAAGGCAGATACGCCACCAGCTTGGCCTGCGTCCGCAGCGCCGGTGTCGGCAGCGCCGCAATCTGCTTCTCCAGCTTCGAGAACTCAGCCAGCAGCGCGAAATACTTCTCCTTCTCCGCGCTCCAGGCCACCGCTTCCTGAGCCGTCACACTGCTCAAGGTCGAGGTCGAACCCGCGGCTTCGCCCGGCTTGAGAACCTTGTTGAATTGCGGCTGATTCACTTCCACCGCGCCTTCCACAACGGCCACGACGGATCCGTTCATGCCCGTCGACACCGCGAACACCGTGCCCTTGACTGAGGCTTCGGAATCGCGTGTCCGCACCTTCAGGTGCCCGCGCCGCTGCTTCGCCGCCTGCACAATCACATCGCCGCGATCCAGTTGCACCGTCGCGCCGCTCCACGCCGCACGCACGAACAACTGGCTGCGCTCGTTCATCTCCACCGACGAGCCATCCGCCAGCCGCAGCACCGCACGCGATCCGGCTCCGGTCCTGACAACCTGCCCTTCGCCGAGTGCCGCGCCGGCGCCCATCGCTACATCCGTCAGTCCGTAGACCTGGCCCGATGCCACTTCCACGGTCGCCCTCGGACCCGACGGCGCCATCAGCCCGTCAATCTGGTCCCGGCCCGCATACAGCGCCACCAGCCCGATGCCGGCCGCGATCGCCCAGCGCTGCCACGCCGGTCTCGGCTTCTTCACCGTCACGGCGGGCAGGACGACCACCTTCCGTTCCCCTTTGGCTTCCGCGTACATGCGTCTGCAGTCCGCGCACCGCCCCAGGTGGTCATCCATCAACGCCCGCCGGTTCTCAGCCAGCTCACCCTTCAGATAAGCCGCGAGATCCGCTTGAAACTGCACGCAGAGCGGCGGAGCCTGCCCCATCAGTTTTCGCAGTACCCGTTCCTGAGCCGCCGCCATTTCCCCGGTCGGCACGGGCTCGTTTCTCAGTGCTTCCAACGCTTGATCGAGACGCTCTTCCGACATGTTCATATCCCCTTTTACTTCCCGAGTTCCGCCTGCAACACTTGCCGGATGCGGTGCAGTTTCACCGCCACCCTCGCCTTGTCCACATTGAAGATCTCCGCAATTTCCCCATTGCTGAGCCCTTCCACATACCGCAGAAGAAACATCTCGGCGTCGTCCTTCGGCAGTGCCGCCACGGCCTGCCGCAGCGTCTCCTTTAAGAGATAGGTGGACTCCTTCACCGCCTTCGGACCGCTCGCTTCCAGCGGAGCCTCCGCCTTCGATGCCTTCGATCTCAAAATGTCTATCGCCGCGTTCGTTGCCGCCCGCCGGAAATACCGGTCGGGATGCCCCTGTGGATCCACGCCGTCAGCCCGGTTCCAAACCCGCATAAACACGGTCTGCAATGCGTCTTCCGCATCCGCTGTGTTGCCGGTTACGCGCAATGCGCTTTTGTACACGATGGCTGAGTATTGGTTGTAGAGTTCTGTGAATCCTGGTGGCGGGTTCATATGTACCGTTACGCTAGACGTCGCCAGGCTGAGTGATCCCATATTCCGGTTGCCTCAGCCACCTATACGGGCCGTCTTGCGCCTTTATTTCAAACTCATTCCAGCACGCGAACGAACTCGAAGTGGGTCTGCAGACTATATGTGTCCACTGACTCGGGTCTCACCACGACCTGGAATTTCCGGGGCCAGCCGCTTCCAAATCGCCGCTGCAGTTCCGCTAATCCTTCGGTGGACGTAAAGAACTTCGCGCCCGCTTCTGAGCCGTCCGAGTTGATTCCGGAGAAGATGATCAGCCGTCGGCGACCGGCCGTATCTGTTGGCAGCACCGTCACTAACCCATAGTTCAGACGCAGGTTATCGGTCGCGTACCACCATTCCGTCTCGCCCTTCCGCGGACTGCGGTTGTGCACGCCCAGGCGCCGGTGCTCGGGGTTGTACTCCACCGTCACGCCGCCTTCGGGCATCAGCGAACTCACTGTTTCGCTGTACTCGGGCCGTCCGATCAACACCGCGTTGCGCTCTCTAAGTGCCACGGCATGAGTACGATAGGCCGGAATCGTCTCCACGTGCGCGCCGCGCGCCGCCAGCGCCTGGGTCACCACCAGGGCCGCCGACGCGTCGCCCCATAAAGGAGAATGATGGTTGGGATGCAGAAACGCAGTCTTGCCGTAATGGATGGCTGCGCCATCGGGTGTACCACTGCTCGAAGGCCGGCGTCCGGTCGATCTCGGTCCGAAATGCCGGATCGCCGGCTCGCGCCGGATCGTTCCCGAAATCACGGACATACAACTGCAACGGAGTCGCCAGCGCGACCGTCACTTCCGTCCCCGGTTCCACCATCGGACCCCAGGCTGCCTTCAGCAATCGCTCGCTCTCGGGCTGGGTTCGCGCCTGCCACAGACGCCATCCACCCACCACCAGGGCTACACTGAGCGCTCCTAAGACAAACGGCAACCAGGGTTTGGGCCGCGTCGCGGGCGTCTCCTCACGCGCCTGCACGACATACTTGACGCCATAGGAGCCTTTGGGGATCTCCAGCCGGAACTCCGCCGCGCTGGCCTCGCCGCCGTAATACTCCTCAAGCTTTTTCCGCAGTGAATGGATACGGGTTCGTACGGAAGAGTCGGTCTCGGGCGCGAAATCCGCCGGCCGCCCCAGTGCCTGCACCCCGATCTCATATTCGGTGACGGCATTGGCCCGGCCCTGTTGCTCCTGCTGGCAAAGGTACTCCAGCAGCGCCTTCGACTGGTCCGACCGCCGGAAGGCGGCGCTCTCCAGAATGCTCCTTAAGGCCTGCTGTTTCTGCTCGGCTGTAAACGGGGCCGGCCGTGACATCGCGCTCCCGAGAGTAACACAAACTGCCCTCCGGGAACACCCGCATAACAAACTCGTAACGGCTGCACTTCGCTCATTCCAAAGGGGCAATCAGAGAACATCGAGCTGACAACAAGGTGCTGGCCCAGCGGCTGCCCGGTGGCGTTTCATAGCGGAAACGATATGTCTCGCCTCGCGTTTTTGCTGCTGGTGGCCCTGGTTTGCCACGCCCAGGTGGATGTCCTGATCGTGGGAGGAAGCAGCGCCGGCATCGGAGCCGCCATCGGCGCCGCCCGCCTGGGTGGTTCCGTCCTCCTCGTCGAAGACACCCCGGTGCTCGGCGGCATGTTGTCGAACGGCATCTCCAATATCGACTCCTTCTCCTACGAATCACTCAGCGGCGTCTTCGACGAGTTCCGCCAACAGGTTCGAACCCACTACGGCTACTCCGGTCCGCTTCCGCCCCACAAACCCTCTCATGTCGATGGACATTCGTTCGCGGCCCATCAGGCCGAGGCCGGCGGACGCTGGGAACCCCACGTCGCGGCCCGGATCTTCCAGCAGATGGCCGCTCGCTACCCCAACCTGCAAATCCGCTATCGCACCTCCGCCACCGGGGTTGTCATGGAAGGACGCCGCATCGTGGGTGTCCACTTTGTGGACGAGAAGGGCCAGAAGAGCACGGTCCTGGCCAAGGTCGTCGTCGACGCGACCCACGAAGGCGACATCGCCGCCTGGGCCGGAGCACCGTATCGGGTGGGCCGGGAGGCCCGTTCTCCCCTGGAGCCTCACGCCGGGCACATCTTCTTTTACAACGCCACCAATGAGATTCTGCCGGGTTCCACCGGGCGGCAGGATCAGGCCATTCCGTCCTCCGGCCTGCGGGTCTGCATCAGGAAATACCCCGACGGCGCACCTCTCATTCCGCGCCCGGTCGGCTACGATCCGGAGCAGTTCAAATACAGCACAAAGTCTTTGTCTACAGACGTTCCCGGTGAAAAGTTCGAGATGAACGTGAATCCGATCGGGAACGAAATCCAAGAGCTGAACTGGTCTTGGCCGGAGGGTTCCGCCGCCGAGCGCCGGAAACTCTACGAACTGCACAAGAATCGCGCGCTCTGCTATCTCTACTACCTCCAGCACGATCTGGGACGAACCGACCTCTGGCTTGCCCGACGACGAGTTCACTGACAACGGCAATCTGCCTTACCGCGTATTTGTTCGAGAGGCGCGGCGCATTGAGGGCGAGGTCACCATTACCGAAGCCGACATCAACCCATTCCTGACCGGCAATACCTGGCTGCCGCCCTTCCGTTCCGACAGTATCGCTGTGGGCGAGTACCCCATTGATGCCAAGCCGGTCCGACCCAAATCCGACTTTTCGCGCCCCGACAAGGGCGAGGGCGACTTCTTCCTCATCGACGTAGCCACTGCGTTTCAAGTGCCTTACGGCGCCATAGTCCCTAAACAGGTGGAAGGGTTGCTGGTGCCTGCGGCGCTTTCGGCGACCCACGTCGCCTTCTCGGCCGTACGCATGGATCCCACCTGGACCGTGCTCGGCCAGGCGGCCGGCGTGGCGGCGGCGCTCTCCGCCAAAATGCAGGTCAGTCCGCGCCAACTTGCTGTCGGCAAAGTACAAAGCGAACTGCTGCGGCAGAAAGCCCGGCTCGTCTTCTATTGGGATCTGCCGCTGGATCACCCGGCATTTGATGCGATCGAGTCGCTTTCGCTTCGCGGCTCGTTCCGCGGTTTCCCTGACCGCCTGTTCCATCCAGACGACCCGCTCACCCGGGCTCAGGCCGCAGTCCTGATCATGAACCACTTCGGCCTCTGGCCGAGCGTCAGCGGCCACCACTTCCAGGACGTCCCGTATACGCACTAGGTGCTGTTCGGATTCTATCGTGTTTCCCTATTAACCTT